>CAZJHS010000081.1:0-13162 GCA_964545895.1 uncultured Chitinophaga sp.
AATTTAGATGAAGCTTGGTATAAATTTAAAGGCACACTGCTTACTTTATTTGTAAGCCAAGGCCGAACCTATTTTTACGCTGCAGCTATCATTGTTTTAGGCATTTCCCAGTTTGGGTTTAAAGTAAAACTTGCCAAGCAACAATATAATTTTATGGTGGCGGCAGTTATTTTTTCGTTTGGGTTTATCACGTTTGCTTCCATTAATTTTATCTCAACCCGATACTTATTTGGTGCGCTACCGCTGTTACTTATAAGCCTGGCTTTTTGCTTGGGTACACTACAACAACCCAAATACCAAGTGGGTTTATTAATTGGGTTAATGGTGTTAGGCGCCATAAACATTAATAAAAGCCATAAAACTACCAACTGGAGCGATGTAGATTTAAACTACACACGCATGCTTAAAGCGCAGGTAAATTTTATTGCGTATTTAAAACAAGAGCCTCCACAGGCAAAAGTGTTCGCACCATTTTTAATGCTCACTAATTTATCAAATCCTTACTCGGGTTTCATTGATAAGCCATTTTTAAATTTAAGTTCATCGGCACAAGATTCATCGGTGGTGTATTACATTAATATTCCCAACGAACCAGATGCACATTTAAACCAACTGATTGAAACTAAAGAAGTAGTTTTAGTAAAGCGCATAGAGGAGCGCCAAGCTTGGGTTGAGCTTTATAAAAAAATAACTCATTAATTTAGTATAATTGTCCGTTACCAAAATAGTACACATGAAAAAACTCTCTATCATAGTGCCTGCATACAACGAGGCCAAAACTATTCACTTAATTTTAGATAAGGTGGATGCCGTTACACTTGTAGGAAACCTAGAGAAAGAAGTAGTAATTGTTAACGATTGCTCTAAAGATAATACGGCCGAAGTGGTGCGTGCCTACATGGCCAGCAAACCGTACATTAAGTTTGTAGAGCATGCTGTAAATGCCGGCAAGGGTGCTGCTATACATACAGGTATAAAAGAGGCTACTGGTGATTGTATTATTGTGCAAGATGCCGATTTAGAATACGATCCAAATGAGATCAATATATTGTTAAAACCAATGCTTGATGGTTTTGCAGATGTGGTTTATGGTTCGCGTTTTATGGGCGGAAAACCACACCGTATTTTGTTCTTCTGGCACTCAATAGGTAATAAAATGCTCACGTTTGCATCAAACATGTTTACCAACCTAAACTTAACGGATATGGAAACATGCTACAAACTTTTTAAAGCCGATATTATAAAAGGCATTAATCTAACCGAAAAACGTTTTGGTTTTGAACCCGAAATAACGGCTAAAATTAGTCGCATACCCGAGATTAGAATTTATGAAGTTGGTATTTCGTACTATGGCCGCACTTATGCCGAAGGCAAAAAAATAAACTGGAAAGATGGTTTTAGAGCTATTTACTGTATCTTAAAATTTGGCTTGTTTAAGGCTAAATAATGTTTGGTTTTATTGCTGAAAAAACTCGTGAATTTGTGAGCATATAAAGTCAACCTCCTCTTCCTGCAAATCAAAATACAAGGGCAAGCGCAATAAGGTTTCGCTGTACCTATCACTATTATTTAACATTCTTCCATCGTGTTTATTAGCATAAAAAGGAGAATTATGCAACGATAGATAATGAAAGGCTGTAGCTACTCCCCGCTCCTTTAAGAAGTTTATCAGAATTTCGCGTTGAGCCACATCATTACACAAAATATAAAATAATGAAGCATTATGCTTTGTATAGTCAGGTACAACAGGCAACATTAGCTTGCCATTTTGTGCCAATACCTCAAGCTTATGATAATAACTATCCCAAAGGTGTTTACGCTTTTGTTGTACCGCATCAAGCTGAAGTAATTGTGCGTATAAAAAAGCAGCCGTGTGTTCGGCTGGCAAAAACGAACTCCCTAAATCAACCCAACCATATTTATTTACTTCGCCTCTAAAATAAGCGGCCCTATTGGTTCCTTTTTCTCTTATAATATCTGCACGCTTTATAAAACGATCATCGTTAATAACCAATAAACCGCCTTCACCACAGGTAATATTTTTGGTTTCGTGAAATGAAAAAGTAGCCAAATGACCAATACTTCCTAAAGGCTTTTGATGGTAATAAGCATCTAAACCCAATGCTGCGTCTTCTATTACTGCTATACCATGCTTATTGGCCAGTTCCATAATAGCATCCATATTGCAAGCCACACCTGCATAATGCATTACAACAATTGCTTTGGTATTGTTTGTAATAAGTTGTTCAATTTGGTGTTCATCCATATTGGGATGATTGGGACTGCTATCAACAAAAACAATTTTTGCGCCACGCAATACAAAGGCATTTGCCGTTGACACAAAAGTGTATGCAGGCATAATTACTTCATCATTTGGGTTGATGTTGAGCAATAAGGCAGCCATCTCTAAAGCATCAGTACATGACGTAGTAAGTAAACACTTTTTAAATCCATAACGCCTCTCAAAAAACTGTTGACATTTTTGGGTAAAAACACCATCGCCCGAAAGCCTACGTGAGTCAATTACTTCTGCAATAAACTCCTTTTCATTACCCACAATTGCGGGTTTATTAAATGGTATATTTCGTCTGCTTAACATACTCGGTAAATGTATCTATTTTAATAAAGATTTGCTTACTTCATTTTAATTTAAATATGGTAAAAGTACCATTAGTGAAAACCGGTTGTAAACCCGTTGTATCCGCAGGCATATCACCATGCTTGTAAATCCACCAATCGGCTTTACTCGCAGCTATAGCATTTCTTTCGAGCAAATAAACACTCTCTCGCTGGGCTAATAATCGTAATACATTAGGCTTAAAAAAAATAAGTTTATCTGTTGATTTAGTATGTGCATTTACAAAAGCAAAAAGCGCTTGAGCATCTGCAGAAGTAATTTCGTCATCAGTCTTTAATGGTTGGCTTATTAATTTTACCGAAGCATATAAACTGTACATCAATACCCCTAAAAAAACTAATAAGGCATAACGTTGAATATGAAATTTACTTGCCACATAATTATAGCCTAACATAGCAAACAAAAAATAAAACGGAATTAATATAAAGATAAAACGCACCCCTTCTTGAAAAGGCCAAATAACTAAAGCAGTTAATTGCATAAGCATGAAAAAAACATAAACACGATGTATTTTAAAGCTTGCAACTGCACCAACTATCATCATAGGCCAAGTTAACCACAACCATAAATTTGAATTATATAAAAACCATTTAGGAGCATTGCTGTAATAAATCAAATTAGCTTGTATAGTTTGCCAAGTTATGGTTGATGCCTGCTGTTGGTAACCAGCGCCTGAGTGAGGATATAACAATTTAACAATAGCATTAAGTAGGATAAATGAAATAATAAAAACTGCAATTGACTTAACTCGATTTTGATTAAATTTTATAAATAACTGATGTAATGTGATAGCTAAGAACAATACTATACTCAACGATTTTGTTTGATATGCAAAGACGCAAATAGTAGCCAAAATTATTTGCTTGAGGTAAGAGTTGGAACAATTTTCATCTGCCCATTTATTGTGCAAGTAAAAGCCTAGCATAATCCAAAGCATAGCCGGGATATCGGCTAATACATAATTACTGTATTGAATAAAAACAGTTGATGTAGCCATGAGTGCTGTGCAAACAATAGCCTGTGTATTACTTGCAATGCGCTTAAATAAAGCATAAACAACAAGTAAAGTTGCTAAATAGCATAGTATAATAATACATTTAAACACCCAAAAATTTACACCAAATAATGCTACGGCTGGAGTTAACAATATTGGAAAACCTGGCGGATATAAATCTGGATTCATGCGGTAGTATGAGTGCTCACAACTGGCTTTGCTGGCTAAATACAACTGATCCGTTTGACCAACTAATAAAGCTTTGGCCTGACTAATATATAAAGCAAAATCTCCTCCCCAATTATGGCCATTATCAATATAACTACAAGTCAAACCCAAGTACACCAGCATGGCTAATACTAAACCTATTTTGTAGTATATAGTTGATAGCTTACTCCACATACAATTAGTACTGATTTAAAGTAAAATCAAATACTGGAAAATTATTCCAATACCATACGTTTAAACTATCTTTAATTAATAGCTCTTTATTGGCTTTGGCAATTAAAAAATTAGCGTAATTATAATGATTGCCAACAACAGTAATCACCACTTTATTGTTGGAGCTTTGTGGCTTAAAGGTATAATTAACCAACCGGGTACTTTGAAAAATTTCATAGTTATTATCCAAATGGGTATTGTGATGAAATACCTCACTACCATCAGGTGAATACTCAGTGATTTTCATTACAGGAAAACCATAGGTAAAATCCGCACAGCGTGTCCAAAATGAAACCGTTAAGCTATCAGTTGTTGGCAAATTACCATCAAACAAAACATTGCTCTTGTGTAAATTCATTACTACAGTTTTGTTATTAAATAAGTCTGCAAGATTTATATGTGCATCAAAATAAAATAATCCATTAGCAGCAGTATCGGTTGTCCATATATTTGGTTTTATAGGCAGCCAATTTTGTAGTTTTAACTGCGCTATTTTTTGCTGAAACAATTGTTGTAGTTGTAATTTACTAACTTGGTAAAAACTAAGATTACCCGCAACAAATAATGGAGTAGCTATAGCCACAATTTCCTTTTCGTTGGCAGTTAACTCATCATTTGTGGTAATTAGCAAAAACGGTTTGCTTGATGATACATCGTTTAAGTAATGTTTGGGCAAAATTGCATTGGAGGTAAGCGCCATGATATCTAATCCTTGCCTTACTCCTGTGCGCGACATCATATAGTTAACCAATGGCAAACCTGTTTGGTTAGAGATTTTCATAGAATGAAAAATGGATTCGTTAGTACCCGGATATCCTACTTTTTCGTTGCCTATGGTATAAAAAGGGAACGCTATCATAGCCTGAAATTTTTGGCTATTAATTTGATTTTGCTGAAACTTAGGCATAAGTTCTTGCTCAAAAAACTGTGCGCCCAGCGTGTTTTTATCTAATGTTGTTAGTGTGTTTTTAGCCATCCCCACTCCTTCTATCAACCCAATAAAAATAATTACTGGCAAAATATATTTGCGCCAGTTTTGCACAGAATATTGTGTTGAAAATCGATACAAAAACACATAAAAAAATACGCCAAACACTACATAAAAAATCCACGCAAAACGCCCCGGAGAACGGAACTGTGCAAGTGGTGTTAAAAACTCAATTAACACATCAAACGGTGGCATATAAAAAGGAAATGCTGCACCTAAACATAATGCAAGTAAAGCCAACACTAAATATGGATTTAATCGCTGCTCGCCTGTAATATTTAATGCATCAATACTAATACGCTTAGCTGAGCGCACTTCGCGTACAAACCTATATAGTACAACCATGCAAAAGGCCAATGCAAAAACACCTAAGTAGGCTCTACCCTCTGGCTCAACTTTTCCTACTTGAATAAACTTAGGTATCCATCCATCAAAAGGACTGTTAGTGTTAAAAAACAAACTGCGGTATGTGGCGCGGTAATTTAAAAAACCATATGGAAATGCAACTCTGTCTTGTACATCATCAACCATAAACATAAACGCTTTAAAAATAGCCATTGGTAAAATGGCAATAGTTGTATACTGACCTAAAACGGTTTTGATATTTTTTATGGTAACGCCTTGCGAAATTAAATGACCAATACCCACAAAAAAGAAAAACAAAAGTGCAACCGCTAAATAGTATACGTGTAAAAACGTAAGCAACAACACTGCTACCACAATAAATAAACCCCACCATTTTTTGGTCGATGCATTGCTTAGCTTAATATCAAACCACCAAAACAAAGGAATAACAAAACTGTAAGCCAAAGCGTAATGCCCTGCTAAACGCTCTAATTGTGGATTTAAGAAAGTGAGTACTAAGGCAATTAAAAAGGCATAAACAACAGTTACTCGGTAATGCTTTAAAATTTTATATAGCAATAATGTAGTAAGTGGTAAGCCTATTAACAGTAAAAAATTAAATATGGCCACCGCATTTTGATTACAAGGTAAACCAATACCATTTAGTACTTTAAGTGTTAAAACTAATAAAGGTTGATTATCGGTAAAGGTGATTAAATCTCCATACGGATAGGCCATTCCACTGAAATGAAAGCCACTATCGTACTTAAGATAATACAAATACGTATAGTAGTTTTTTATACCATCGTGCGTAGTGCTAAAAAAATAATGGTTAAAATTGGACAATCCACTTGGAATAACCCAAAAGAAAAACAGAAAAAATATAATTCCTGATAAAATAAAAACTAAAATTGCCTCAATTATTTTTTTCATCCTTAATGAGTAATAAAACGCTATCAGTAGTGCTACCTTGTTATAATCCAGATAAAAACTGGGCTGTAAATATATTAATAAGATATAATGAAATTGCACGCCTATTGCCAAACTACCATTTTGAGGTTATTTTAGTTAATGATGGAAGCTCGCGCAATATTGATAGTGAGTTACAAAAACTTAAAACAGAAATTAGTAACTGCCAAGTAGTAAATTATATTACCAATAAAGGAAAAGGATATGCCATACGCGAAGGTGTAAAAAATGCTACTGGCGATTTTATTGTATATACTGATGTTGATTTCCCTTACACCAACCAAAGTTTTGTGCAAATTGTTGAGGGTTTAAACGAGGCTGATATTACCATTGGAACACGCGGTACTAGTTATTACCAAAACATTCCGCTACACAGGGCATTTATTTCAAAGTTGCTTAAATTCTTAATTAAAGCATCGTTACGCATACCAACCAACGATACCCAAGGCGGATTAAAAGGAATGCGCAATAGTGCGAAGCAACTATTTTTAAAAACAGAAATTAACCGCTACCTATTTGATTTAGAATTTGTATGCTTGGCCGCAAAAAACAAACAACAAATTAAACTTATTCCTGTGGTGTTAAACGAGCAAACAGTGGTGCGCAAAATGAATTTAAAAGTTGTATCAAAAGAGATGATTAACTTTTTTAAACTGTATGCTAAAATGGTATTTTCTTAACTACATTATTAATCTATACAACTCATCAATGGTGTACATTTTATAGCAGCTTTTGCCACTTGGCGATGTACGATTATCAGTACACGCAAATAGCTCATCAACCAAGTTATTCATTTCTTCGGCCGATAATTTAGTGCCTGGTTTTACTGCTGCACGTTGAGCTAAAATACGTGCTAAATTTTGGTGTTTAGTAAATCCGTTTTGTTGTTGTTTGTAGTTTTCAAGCACTTCATCAATCAAGTGTTGTTCGTTGTAATGGTTAAGTTCGGCTGGTACTCCATTTATAGAAAACGTATTTCCACCAATATCATTTACATCAAAACCCAAGGTGCGTATATCAGCCAATAACTCATTTAGCAAAACAGCATCGGCAGGTGTTAGCGTTATACTTTTAGGAAATAATTTTTGCTGGCTTGCCATGGGTTGATTAAGCATAGCTTGCATATATTTTTCAAACAAAACACGTTCGTGTGCGGCTTGCATATCAATTAACATTACCCCACTTTTTACTTGCGATAAAATAAACGTACCATGCAATTGGGTGAAATGACGCGTTAACAATGCTTCACTTTCTAGCTCCAATTCGTGAGGCATTTTTTCAAAGCGTTTAGGCCCTACATCACCTATGGTTTCCTTTTTATCTAATATACCAAAAAGCTCTTGCCAATCTTTACTGTTGGTGCGGTTGGGTTCAAAAGTATTGCGTTGGTTAAAACCCGTATTACTTTTAGGTTGGCTATAATTAGTTGGTGTTGATGATGAACTATTTTGTGCCGTATAATTTGGTGTAGGCGGTATTCTGTTATCTAAGTTTAAAAAACTATCATCGTTGCTTGGCGTGTATGTTGGCACATGGTAATGCTCCCCAATGGCCTTTTTACAAACAGCTTTTAAAATTTGATACAATGAACGTTCGTCTTCAAACTTAATTTCGGTTTTAGTGGGATGTACGTTTACATCTATTTGTGCAGGATCAATTTCTAAGCAAATTACATAAAACGGAAATTGCTCCTTGCTCATTAAATTTTCGTAGCAACTTACCACTGCATGGTTTAAATAAGCATCTTTAATAAACCTGTTATTTACAAAAAAGAATTGCTCTCCACGTGTTTTCTTAGCAAACTCGGGCTTACCCACATAACCATACACATTGGCAATGGTAGTTTCTTCGGCTGCAAGTAGCAGTTGCTCGGCAGGTTTATAGCCAAACAAATCGGCAATACGTTGCGGCAAATCAGACCCACGCAAATGGTAAACCTCTTCGTTATTGTTGTGCAGGGTAAAAGTAATTTCAGGATGCGCCAAGGAAGCCCTTGTAAATTCATCAAAAATATGACGCGTTTCTACAGGGTTCGATTTTAAAAAATTTCTTCGGGCCGGAATATTGTAAAATAAGTTTTTAACCGTAATGCTTGTACCTGTATTGCAAGCTACTGCCTCTTGGTTTTTTACATCGCTAGCCTCAATTAAAATTAAGGTGCCAATGGCATCGGCTTCGGTTTTAGTTTTAAGTTCAACTTGTGCCACACTGGCCACACTAGCCAAAGCTTCACCCCTAAAACCATTGGTTTTTATGTGGTAAATATCTTCGGTTTGGGTTATTTTACTGGTAGCATGGCGCTCCCAACACATGCGTGCATCTGTAGGGCTCATGCCTTTTCCGTTATCAATTACTTGTATCCAAGTTTTACCGCCCTCCTTAATAATAAGCTGTATAAGGGTTGAACCCGCATCAATGGCGTTATCCAACAACTCTTTAACTACCGAGGCAGGACGTTGAATAACCTCTCCGGCAGCAATTTGATTGGCCACATGCTCGGGCAATAATTTAATTACATCACTCATAGCTTAAAATCAGTTGCAAAGTACGAAACAAAATGCAGTGTTAATATGTACGTATAAAACTTACTTCCTAAATACATACAAACCAGTTATAAATTAACGTTTTTTGCGTTATACGTATTTAATAATGAGTAGATTTTTAGTTTTTATATGGATTGCTTTGTTACCAGCTTTTGTTTCTGCACAAAGCGGAAGCATTAATTGGAAAAAAAGTAACCCTTGGGTTGATTCTGTTTACAACACACTTACCGATGACGAACGCATTGCGCAATTATTTATGGTTGATGTGTGGACTATGCGCGATAGTGCTCATTTTAATTATGTAGAGTCATTGGTACGCGATTATAAAGTTGGTGGCTTGATATTTTTTAAAGGCACGCCATACAAGCAAGCTGTGCTTACCAATAACTACCAAAGTAAAAGTAAAATACCGCTATTGGTTGGTATTGATGGCGAATGGGGGTTAAGTATGCGTTTGGATAGCACTCCAGTTTTTCCGCGTCAAATGATTTTAGGAGCCAGTGCAAACCCCGATTTAATGTACGAAATGGGATTGAGTATTGGCGCACAATGCAAACGCATGGGTATTCATTTTAACTTTGCACCCGATGTTGATGTAAATAATAATGCCAACAATCCGGTAATTAACGACCGCTCTTTTGGCGAAAATAAATTTACGGTAGCTAAAATGGGAGCCGCGTACACTAAGGGCTTGCAAGACATGCACATTATTGCATCTGCCAAGCATTTTCCTGGACATGGTGATACTGAAACCGACTCACATTACGGTTTACCTGTTATTAAAGCCGATCGCAAACGATTAGACTCATTAGAACTTTATCCGTTTAAAAAATTAATTGATGAGGATGTAATGAGTGTAATGGTAGCTCACTTAAATATTCCAGCTTTAGATACTAGCAATACACCAGCATCTCTATCAAAAGCCATCATTACCGATTTGTTGCGCACCGAAATGGGCTTTGATGGAATTATTATTACGGATGCTTTAAACATGAAAGGTGTTGCAGATTTATACCCTCCGGGTGAGGTTGCTGCACGCGCACTTTTAGCTGGCAACGATATTTTACTTTTTGTAGAAAACGTGCCTGCAAGCATGGCTAAAATAAAAGAACATTTACTTGATAGCTCGCTAACCATGGCTCAAATTGAAAGCAGCTGCAAACGTGTACTACTTGCAAAATATTGGGCAGGACTTAACAACTACGAACCTATTGAATTAACTAATTTAACCCAAGATTTAAACTCGGGTGGTGCACCCGAAATGATTTCGAAAGCAGTTAAAAACAGCATTACCGTAGCTAAAAATTTGGATGATATTATTCCTGTAAAAAACCCTGACTTATACAAAATTGCAACCATTGGCGTAGGCGTACAACAGTTAACAGCTTTTCAAGAAATGAGCCTAAACTATGTAAAGAGTGATTATTTTAGCATTGATAAAGCCGACAAAACCAGCAACTTTGATAGCTTATATTTAGCCTTAGAAAAATACAATTTACTGGTAATAAGCATACATGGCACTAGCCGTTTTGTTAGCCGTAAATTAGGTCTTACTCCAACACAAATTGATTTTATTAATAAGCTTTTACAAACACCACGTAAGGTAATTTTAGTATGCAATGGCAATCCATATATTTTAAATCAATTTCAGCAAGCACGCAATGTAATTGTAGCCTACGAAGATTTAGAATTGTACAACCAAATTGCTGCGCAAGTATTGTATGGAGGCATTGGCGCCAAAGGCAAAATGCCTGTAAGTGTTGGCAGTGCATTTCCGTTAGCAAGTGGCATTAACACTACACCATTAGATAGATTTGCCTACATCATGCCTCAAGAGATCCAAATACACAACGAATCGTTAAACAAACTTGATAGTATTGCACAATACGCCATTGATAAAGGGGCTACACCAGGTTGCCAAATTTTAGTGGCTAAAGAGGGTAAAGTTATCTACCAAAAATCTTTTGGATACCAAACCTATGAAAACATTACGCCAGTAAAAAATCATCATTTGTATGATGTAGCCTCGTTAACAAAAGTATTGGCAACAACAGTTGCCGTAATGCGTTTGTACGATGAACACAAAATAAAACTTGACGAAAAGCTAAGCACATATTTACCTGTGCTGCAAGGCACCAACAAAGAGGAGATTTTAATTCAAGATATTTTATTGCACCAATCAGGTTTGCAAGCATTTATACCTATTTATAAAAACACTTTAATTAATGGCAAGCCCAACCCTATTATTTATCAGCCAATAGCCGATAGCAATTATGCAATACAAGTTGCACCCAACTTATTTATGCATAAAGATTACAGCCAATTTGTGTGGGATGCCATTTTAAAAAGCGAAGTAAAACCTAAAGGCAATTATGTGTACTCCGATTTAGGATTTATTTTACTACGCAAAGCCATCGAAAACATTACCCAACAACCATTTGAAGTATATTTAAATGAACAAATTTACAAGCCACTTAATTTATCAAACCTAACCTTTAACCCGCTAGGTAAAATTAATGTAGATTGGATTGCACCAACCGAAATGGATACGTTTTTCCGGTGGCAATTATGCAACGGAACGGTTCACGATCAAACAGCTGCTATGTTGGGTGGAGTAAGCGGACATGCTGGTTTATTTGCCAGTGCAAACGATGTGGCCATTATTATGCAAATGCTTCTAAATGATGGCGAATATGGTGGTAAACAAATACTAAAAAGTAGCACCATTGATTTGTTTACAAAAAAACATGGCAAAAACAGAAGAGGTTTAGGCTTTGATAAACCCGAAACAGATAATAAAAAAGCCACTCCTACAAGTCGTCAATGTTCGGCTTTAACCTTTGGTCATACAGGCTTTACAGGCACTTGTGCTTGGGTTGATCCCAAATCAAAATTGGTGTTTGTGTTTCTATCTAATCGCGTAAATCCTTCATCAGAAAATAAAAAGCTAATTGAACTTAATGTACGCACTAGCTTACAAGACGCTATTTACAACGCATTGCTGTTTGAATAACGAATAAAACTTAAGACACTCTTAAAAGACTTTGATAAGCGTGTTTTAAGAAATTCTTTTGATTATACTGCACTACTTTTGAATCGGTTTTTAACCATTAAAAGGTATTGTTATGAAAAACTATTACATAAAATCAATTGCCCAAAAAAGCTTTAAAGCATTAATGCTTATGGCATTTTTTCTTCTATTAGGGATTAACACCGCAAAAGCATCGCACTTTGTTGGTGGAGACGTAGAATATAATTGTATTGGTGCGCGTACTTGGAAAATTAAACTAACACTTTATCGCGATTGTACTGGTTGTCTTCCTTGTTTCTCAAACCCTACTTTAGGTAGCCTACTTTCTGATGGAGGCATTATAGCAAAGCCCAATACAACACTTAACCCTCCTGGTTGTGTAGCAATACCCAACCAAGTTAGTGTAAATATGATTTTACAAAAAGTAGAAGATGTTGGAAAAGACTTAGTAAGCATATGCGGTAACACTGCCAAAAACGGATGTAATAATTTAGGAGCGGTAACTCCCGGCCCTTTTAGTCCATCTATTGAAAAATGGGTTTTTGAAGGTATACTTAATTTAAACCTACCGTCATTAAATTCTTCTACCTGCGCTTATTGGGATATTTCATACTCTTCTAATGCACGTAACTCAGGTATGACAAATATGCCTGCTGAAAGTTTTTCAATTGGAGCAACCATTAATATTTTTAACCGCTCATCTTCGCCATGCATCAACAATTCGCCTGTAATGAGAAATGAGCCAGTGGCTATTATTTGTTCAGGTCAAGAATATGTGTTTAACATGGGTGCGGTTGACCCCGATAACGATTCATTAACTTATCAAATTGGTTCTGCCTTACAAAACTACCCTAACACTGTAGGTACTTATCTTCCTCCATTTAGCAATAAGTATCCATTCCCATTAAATTCTACAGCATCTCCGCATATCAACTTTCCGCAGCCCAATGGGCCTTATGTAATTGTTGATACTACCACTGGTGATGTTAGCTTTAATGCCATTAACAATACCGCCAATTATATTTTTGGTGACATATGTATTTTTATTAAGCAATGGAGCTATGATGCCGCTGGCAACCCCGTGCTTGTGGGCATGACGATGCGTGATATGCAAATGTATGTTATCAACTGCCCTGCCAATAATCCGCCACGTTTAGCTACTAACCCTGCATTACAGCCAGGTAACCGCCCACGATACGATTACGCGGTATGT
>CAZJHS010000082.1:0-12963 GCA_964545895.1 uncultured Chitinophaga sp.
TGTTGCTTATCCATTTCAGTTGGTTGATAAAGTGCCTACCGAGCCACATGATGCGCAACTAAATGAAATTTTGATTGCTTAAAATCCATATAAAGGAGTAAATTTGACGAAGTGTTACTTTAAATATGGTGGATAAAAGCGCAGTTTTAGCGTAAAATTAAAGTAACTAAAAGGCCTTTAGGGCCAATTATATCAAGCATTTTGCTGTTTTTAGGACAGTTAAGTTTAATAAATATTTGGAGGTTTTGTAAAATAAGTCTACTTTCGCAGTCCTTTTTAAAATTAAATAACCCAAGATAATGGCAGCTAAAAAAACAACTAATGAGAAAGTTGTCTTAAACGATTATGAATCTGTGATTATTTTCACACCCGTACTCTCTGAAGAGCAGCTTAAAGATGCTGTAGCTAAATACCGTGCAGTAATCACGGACAATGGCGGAGAGATGGTTCATGAAGAAAATTGGGGCTTAACCAAGTTGGCGTATCCAATTGAGAAAAAAACCACCGGTTTTTATCACATATTTGAGTACAAAGCACCAACTGATTTTGTCGCAAAATTTGAATTGGCCTTCAGACGTGATGAAAGAATCATGCGTTTCTTAACTACATCGTTAGACAAACACGCACAAGTTTACAACCAACGTAAACGCAATGGTGAATTCAATCAAAACAAAAAAGAAAAACAACAGGAAGGAAAGTAATTATGAGCAGACCAAAAACTCAACACAATCCGGCAATGGTGTTTAACACTGCACCGGAAACTACCCTTAAGAAAAAATACTGCCGTTTTAAAAAGAACGGTATTAAGTATATTGATTACAAGGATGCTAACTTCCTGATGAAGTTTATTAACGAGCAAGGTAAAATTTTACCTCGCAGAATCACCGGTACTTCATTAAAGTATCAACGTAAGATTGCATTGGCTGTTAAAAAAGCGCGCCACTTAGCTATTTTACCTTACGTAGCCGATGGTTTAAAATAATAACAAACAGGAGGACACACGATGAAGATTATACTTAAAGAAAACATGAAGAACCTTGGTGCACAAGGTGATATCGTAGTGGTTAAAGATGGTTATGCAAATAACTTCCTTTTCCCTCGCGGTTTAGCATTAATGGCTACATCATCAAACATTAAGATGATGGAAGAAAATAACCGTCAAGGTGCTTTGAAACGCGAAAAATTAAAGGCTGATGCTTTAACATTATCAGAAAAACTAAAAGAATTGAAGTTAACTATTGGTACTAAAGCTGGTAGCAACAACAAGATTTTTGGTTCAATAACTCCCTTACAAGTATCACAAGCTTTGAAAAATGCCGGTTACGAAATTGACCGCAGAAAAATTGAAGTAGACGATATTAAATTATTAGGTACTTACGAAGCCATCGTTAACTTACACAGAGATGTGGCAGTTAAAATTGGTGTAGAAGTTATTGCCGAATAATATTTGATTGATATACACACAAAATCCCCGTTCCGAAATTTCGGAACGGGGATTTTTTTTGATCTATTTATAGTGAAATATGCATTTGCTGTTTAATAGTATAAGTTGCTGTTTATTCATTTAAGATAGCTTTTTGTAACACAAGTGGAAATATTTTGATCTCTTTTGTAATTTTTTGTAGCTGATAATCAATGTTTTAATATAAGTTGCTGTTTAAGGGTATAGGATGCTAATATAAAGTATATATATATTTGTACTGATAAAACGCAACTTATTATGTTCAGATTTACCCCGAATCAAACAAAATTAGTTTTGTTAGCATTTTACATGTTAATTAAACTTCAATCAACAGTAGCCCAAACTAACTTGGTTAGTAATGCCGGCTTTCAATCAAGTAATAGTACAGTAACAAACTGGACTACCACCAACCTTGCAGGTACCAGCGGTATTTCTACCGCAGAAGGTAAAACTGGAGGAAACGCTTTCACAAGTAACAACAGTAGTACAACTACAAGCGGTTATATAGAAAGCAACAGTACAATTTCGGTTCCCAACAACCAGTATTTAATTTTAATGGCTTACTACAAGGTAAGTACTCGTGCAAGTAATTCTCGAGCACAAATTGGTGTTAGTGGTAACATGGGTACTGCATCAACTCCGGCAGCAGCTAATACTTACTACTTGCTTTCTAATGCTGTACAAAATACAACAGGTAGCACTGCAAGTTGGAAAACCCGTATCAATATGTATTCAAGCTCGGGTACTCAAGCTCGTAATTGGTATTGGGATGATGTAATTGCTTACGTTAGCAGTTCATCAACTATTGATGTAACAGAACCAAACTCAGCTACAAATTTTAGTGCTAATTATACCAGCACTTCGGCTACTTTAACCTGGACCAATGGTGCTGATAATGTTGGAGGAACAGGTGTAAAGCGTAGTATTATATTACGCAGCACAGGAACTTGTCCTGCAACTGCACCTTCATTAAACGATCAGGCGGTATACTCAAAATCTGGAGGATACGGTGTTAGTACAGTTGGTGCTTGGACTGTTTTAGATACAGTAAACCAAGGCACAACAACCTATACCGATAATACTATTTCGGCAGGAACATCATACGTTTATGCTATTGTGCATGAAGATTTAGCATACAACCACTCGGTTGGAGCTTTAGCGTATGTTCCTGTTGCAGCAACAACATCACCAACAAGTCCAACCAATGCGCAAACAAATGTTGCTTCTAGCTCGTTGGCATTAAGCTGGCCAACTATATGTGGTGCTGCTAGCTACGATGTATATTTAAGCAGCAATCAAACTGATGTAAATAATGCGGCTATTGGAGCCTTAGTATCTTCGGCACAAACTGCCACTACATATAATGTTACTGCTTTACTAAGCGGAACAACAACTTACTACTGGAAAGTTGTACCCAAAAATATTGCAGGAAATGCAGCTACTGGTTGCCCAACTTGGAGCTTTACAACAGCTACACAACCATTGGCATTTGATATAACAAGAAGTACAGATATTACTTACAACAGTATACTAAACTCAGGTAACAGTTTCTCGTGGAGCGGAACATACAATGCTGATGATAAGATGAGCGATGTGTTAGATTTTAGTACTATTGGTTTTAGTAATTTTTCATATCAAGGTACACCCGTAACAGCGTTAAAGGTTAATACCAATGGTTTTATTACATTTAACTTATCATCATCAGCTAGTTATACCAACAATTTTTCATCACAAACTCAACTTATTGCTCCGTTTTGGGAGGATTTAGTTTGCCAAGGCTACATCAGTGGTTCGGCACAAAGCTTACAATTAAGCCAGTTGCAAAATACCATGAAATACTTGGTAACTGGTTCGCAAGGCAACCAAGTTTTAACCATTGAGTGGAGCGAAATGGAACTTTATAACAATGCTGGACCTAGTATTAACTTCCAAGTTAAATTGTATGAGCAAGGCAATAAAATAGAGTTTATTTATGGTAAAATGTATGGTTTTATTGGAACACAAGATTACACATATACTTACACATCAGGTTTAAGTGGAAGTACGGTAGCAAGCACACCAACTGCTGGTCAGTTAGTGGCATTACAAATACCTAACGTATTAAATTACAACAATACATTAACCAATAATTTAAGCGAGTTGCCTGATTGCTATTCATCGGTACTATTTGTACCTGCAACTTCGTCTTCAACATTTACAGCAAGTGCTCGCTCAATTACAAATGACGAGTGTTCAACGGCAACAATATTGCCTATTCAATATGGCTTACAAAACGATTTTTGTTCAGTATATTCATCAAAAGGAGCAACAGCTTCAGCTTCGATTCCAGTATGTAGTGCAACTTCTGCTGGTGTAGCTGATGATGATGTTTGGTTTAAGTTCACAGTTACAACCGCAGGTAATTACGCAATTACAGTTAATGGTTCGGGGGGATACAATCCTGTAGTTCAATTATTCTCGGGTAACTGTGCATCTTTAACAGCTGTTAGTTGTGCAAACGCAACTGGCAACGGCTTAATTGAAACACTTACAGCAAATAGCTTAGTAGAAGGAACTTATTTTGTTCGTATATATGATGCCAATACTGGCGCAGGAGGTTCAGGTAACTTTGTACTTTCTGTATACAATGTTGTAACACCACCAGCAAATGATGACTGTGCAGGTGCAACAAATATTACTATTGGTGCTACTGTTTCATCAGGTAGTACAACAAACGCAACAGCATCAGGTGTGGCTACAACTTGTAGTGGAACTGCTGATGATGATGTTTGGTTTAAATTTACAGCAACCAGTACCGTAACTCGTATTTCGGTTGATGGTGGTACTGCTTACAATGCAGTAGTACAATATTTTTCAGGTAGCTGCACTTCATTAACTAGCATGGGTTGTGTAAGTACAACAGGTGCGGCAGGCGAGGAGTCGGTTTATGTAACTACTACTGTGGGAACTCAATATTTTATCCGTGTATATCATTCGGCTAACGGAGCAACACCTCCAACTGGTTTTGATATTTCGGTATCAAATGCAATTCCAAATTGTCCAGTGTTAAGCACTCCGGCAAATGCTACAAATACTATTAATAGAACAACAACTCAAACTTTTTCATGGACAGCATCAACTTTACCAACTGTAGGTACTAAAACTTACACTGTACAAATTGCTACTGATCCATTATTTAATAACTTGGTAACTTTAACAGGTGCAACTGGTATTACCACAACTTCGTATACTTTAGCTGCAAATGTTTTAGCAGCCAATACACAATATTTTTGGAGAGTACTTGCTGTAAATACAAACGGTACTTCATCGGGCTGTTCGTATAATGCATTTGCAACTACTACATCAGGAGTACCTTCATGTGCAAGCGGTTTTGTGCCAAATGTATCGGCAACAAATACTTCAAAAACACCAACTTTATCGTGGGTAGCTGGTTCGGGTACTCCTACATCTTATGATGTATATTTAAGTACAAATCAAACAAGTGTAAGTACATTAAGTAGCACTGTACGTGTTGCAACAGGTGTAACTAGTACTTCGTATGTGCCAAGTGCATTATTAAATAACACTACTTACTATTGGATGGTAATCCCTAAAAATGCTTCGGGCAGTGCTTCGGGTTGCTTTGTAAGTTCATTTACCACAATTGCAGCATCGCCAGCTAATGATGATTGCGCAGGAGCTATTAGCTTGAGCGCTACTTCATCAACACCAGTTACTGGAACTACTTTAAATGCAACCGAAAGTATGCCAGGTACAGTAGGTGAAGCTGATGATGATGTGTGGTATAAATTTACAGCAGTAAAATCAACCCACAATATTTTAGTTAGCCCAGTTTACTCATTTAATGCAGTTGTTGAATTGTTTAGCGGAAATTGTGGTTTATTAACATCGTTATCAGTAGTGAATACAAATGGTAATGGCGAAACTGAAAACATTAGCGCTACTGGTTTAACTGTTGGTCAAACATACTATGTACGTGTATACGATTTTGGTGCAACATCACCATCATCACTAGTATTTGACATTAGTATTAACGAGATAGATTTAGGTATTAGCAGTTTTGTTAGCCCTAGTACTAATAACTGTGGTAACACTACTGTATCGGTAAGTTTAAAAAACTTTAGTGTATCAGATATTGATTTTAGTTTAAATCCGGTTACTATTTCTGGTTCAGTATTAAGTCCGGCACACACCACTACCAACTTTACTAATGTGGTAGTAAATAGCGGAACTTTAGCTTCGGGAGCGTCAAGAACAGTAGTATTAACTACCAATTACAGTGTAGTGGATGCAGGCTCTTACACTTATACTGCAATAGCAACTGTAGCAAACGATAATAACCCAACTAACAATAGCATTACATCACGCTTACAACAAATTGAATTACCTGCACCATTTATTTTATCAGGAACAGGTTCATATTGTGCAGGTGGTTCGGGTGTGGTATTTACTTTGTCGGGTTCGGCAACAGGTGTAAACTACCAATTATACCGTTCAACCACATCAGCATCATCTGTTGTAAGCGGTACAGGTTCATCAATTGTTTTCAATAATGTTTCGGTTGATGGTGCTTACCGTGTAGTAGCTACTAGTACTTCAACAAGCTGCCAAAGTTATATGTCGGCTTCTGCAGTTGTAACTGTAAATCCATTATGGTTAGGTTACAGCAGCAATTGGAACGATCCTGCAAACTGGTGTAACAATACAGTACCTGCTTCAAATGCTAATATTGTAATCAGTGGTTCGGCTACATTTATGCCTGCATTACCTGGTAATATTATAGTAAACAATTTAGAGTTATCAGAATCAAACAAACGCGTTGATTTAAATGGTAATACATTAACAATTAATGGAGCAATCAGCGGTTCGGGTGTTATACGTGGTACAACTACTTCATCAATTGTAGTTAATGGTTCGGGCAATATGGGTTCTTTAATGCTTGATCAAACAACAGATGGAACAACTAATGCATTAAGAAACTTAACTGTTAATGTTGGAACTGGTACTGTTGCAGACTCAATAAGCTTAGGTAGTAAATTAAACTTAACAGGTACTTTATACTTAAACAATGGTAAATTAAACACTAACGGAAACTTAGTGTTGATATCAAACAGCACCGAAACAGCACGTATTGCAGCTATCGCATCAACAGCAGATATTGCAGGTAATGTAACTTCGCAACGTTATGTACCATCAGTAGTAAGACGTTACAGAATGATTTCACCTAATACCACTGGATTTACTTTTACCGATTTAAAAGATGATATTTTTGTAACAGGTACAGGTGGAGCTACAAATGGTTTTGATGCTGCTAGTCCTAATTCGGCAAGTGTATACACTTATCAAGAATCAACAACTGGTACACGTGGATGGAAAGCAGTAACAAACATTAACCAAACATTAGCTTCGGGTCGTGGTGTAATTGCATACGTACGTGGCGATAGAACTTTAGCTTCACCACAATGGTACACTCCTCCTTACGTAGCACAAAATGCAGTAACAATTGATTTTGTTGGCCCGGTTACTAAAGGTACTGTATCACCAACCATTACTTATACCAACACTGGTTTTCCAGAAAATGATGGATTTAACTTAGTAGGTAATCCATACCCATCACAAATAGATTGGACATTGGTTACTAAATCAAACATCAATCCATTTGTATATACTTTAAACCCACAAACAAACGGTTATGTAGCTAATGATGGTACCAATATTATTGCATCAGGCCAAGCATTCTTTGTTCAGGCTAATGCAGCAAACCCATCAATAACATTTACCGAAAGCTGTAAAGTAGCAGGTGGTGCAGTGGCTTTATTTAAAACTAACGTAGCGCCATTTACCATCAACATGATTTTGGATTCGGTAAATAGTGATATGGCTCAATTACGTTTTAATGCACTAGCAACCGACTCGTTTAATGCAATGGAAGATGCGTTGAAATTTAGCAACTCATCAATTAACATGGGCTTTGTAGTAGGAACTAAAGATGTACAGATTAATACTATACCAGCGTTAAATCATGCAACAGATACTTTTGTAATATTTGCTAATGCTGCTGCAAACACTTACCGCATGGCGTTTAGTAACTTCGATGAAATTCCGTCAACTAAATCTATCTTATTGTTAGATTTATTTACCAATACAGTTACTGATTTAAGAGTAAATAATGTGTACACTTTTGCTATCACATCAAACGCATTATCGCAAGGCAAACGTTTCCGCTTGGTAATTACTAACCAAGGTGCGTTACCAGTTGAGTTTGTTGAGGTGAAAGCAGCTGTAGCAAGCAACCAAAGCGATATTGAAGTTAGCTGGACTACCGCAACTGAGGTTAACAACGAAAAATTTGTTGTTGAGCAATCGTACGATAACAAAAACTTTAAAGCAGTAGGAAGCGTAAAAGGTGCAGTAAATAGCAAAATTAAAACTAGCTATAACTTTACTAACTTATATGCAGCTGCCGAGGCAATTGATGCTCATGTAAGTAAAGTTTACTACCGCGTTCGTCAGGTTGATTTATCGGGCGAGAGTAAAGTATCAAAAACAGTAGTAGTTAATTTAAGTGCCGATGCACTAAACAACACTGCATCACAATTAAACGTATATCCAAATCCTGCTAAAGCTAAAGTACAAGTTAAAGCTAATGGTGCTGATGGCTTAGGAAAAGTAATGATTTGTGATATTACAGGTAAAGTGGTTGCTGAAATGTATGAAGCATCAAACGTGTTAACATTTGATGTAACATCTCTAAACAAAGGCATATACTTTGTAAAGTGCGAAAACTTTAGCACACAAAAATTAATAGTTGAATAAGTAGTTTTTCAATATCATAAATAAGGGGTGAAAACGCGCCCACCGCAAAGCGGTGGGCGCGTTTCTTTTTATCCGACATCACCACGCCACTTACCTATGTAGCGTATTTATTGGCCTAAATAAATCAAAACAACAACTTCCATTGTTTATCCTTGCACAGTGAAATTTAAGAAGAAAACTATGGTAATTACCTTGGCTTTATTGGCTATGCTTTCGGGCAGTGGATTTATGTTTATGCAACAAAAACAATTTGGTGCCGACCCAAAAGGTGCACGTTTGGAGCGTATAAAAAAATCGCCCAACTATAAAAATGGTGCGTTTCAGAACCTAAGTTATACACCCGTAATGGCCGAGGGATATAGCTATTGGAAGGTGAGTAAAGAGTATTTTAAAAAAGTAGAAGGCAAAGAGCCTGTTCAAAATATTCCATCAGTTACTACCAATCTTAACCAGTTACCACAAGATACACCTTCGGTAGTTTGGTTTGGCCATTCATCGTATTTAATCACAATTAACGGAAAGCGAATTTTGGTTGATCCTGTTTTTAGCGGTAATGCAGCGCCTTTAAGTTTTATGGTAAAAAACTATTCGGGTTCAAATGTATATGGGGTTGATGATTTGCCAAATTTAGATGCTGTGCTTATCACACATGATCATTACGACCATTTGGATTATGAAACCATTTTAAAACTTATACCTAAAACCAAACACTTTTATACCAGTTTAGGTGTGGGTGCACACTTGGCCTATTGGGGTGTTGATGAAAGTAAAATTACCGAATTTGATTGGTGGGAGCGGGCTGCTATGGATAGCGATATGTTTTTTACGGCTACTCCTGCACGCCATTTTAGTGGACGTAAATTTACAAGAGGCAAAACACTTTGGGCTTCGTATGTTTTAGAAGTAGGCAAAATAAAATTGTTTTTAGGTGGTGATAGCGGATTTGATACCCACTTTGAAGAAATAGGAAAACGCTTTGGTCCGTTTGATTTGGCTATATTAGAATGCGGACAATACAATCCGGCTTGGCATAATATACATATGCTACCCAACGAAACTGTTTTAGCAGCAACCCAATTAAAAGCAAAAGTTTTAATGCCTGTACACAACAGCAAATTTACCTTAGCCCTGCATGCTTGGAATGCTCCGCACGAGGCTGTGATGGCCGAAGCTGCTAGGTTAAATCAACCCATTACTACTCCTTTAATTGGCGAACCGGTGCTTATTAATACGCACTATCCACAACAAAAATGGTGGCAAAGCGTAAAATAATAAGCTGCATATTTCGTAATATGCAACATAAACAAGTGTACTATTATGCGTAAAATTTTTATTCTTTGCTTTTTAATGGGTGCTACAGTATTAAATACAAATGCACACAGTACTAAAAATGTAAGTGCGTGGCAACAAACCAAACCACTAACGGAGAAACAAAAAATTGAGTGGCTTATTGCATTTATTGCAAAGCAAGAAGGTTCGTTTATTCGTAATGGAAGTGAGTATACACCAAGCCAAGCAGCCGAGCATTTGCGCATGAAGTGGCAAAAGGCAGGCGATAAAATTAAAACTGCACAAGATTTTATTAAACATTTGGCAAGCAACAGTAGCATGAGTGGCAAGCCTTATCAAATACTGCTTAAAAATGGACAAAAGGTAAATGTAGGCGCCTTGTTAAATGCCGAGCTTAAGCGTATTTCTGCCAACGATAAATAACAACTTATTCGTTTCAACGCATGTGTTGAAACCATATTTCTAGCTATATTTACAGCGCATGCAAGTTGTATATCCTACATTATTATGGGCCATGGCTTTGTTGGCCATACCAATTATTATTCATTTGTTTCATTTTAGGCGCTACAAAAAAGTTGTTTTTAGCGATGTTACTTTTTTGAAACAACTGCAAGAGCAAAACAAATCAAAACAGAAACTTAAAGATTGGTTGATTTTATTGTGCAGGCTATTGGCTATTGCGTGTTTAGTTTTAGCATTTGCACAACCATTTATTCCGCACGGACAAAACAGTGGCAACAGTGGTAATAAAGCGGTAAGCATTTTTGTTGATAATAGTTTTAGCATGAATGCGCAAAGCACAGATGGTACCTTACTAGAAACTGCAAAAGCAAAAGCTAGAGCCATTGTGCAAGCTTATGGAAACCGAGATGAGTTTCAGATTTTAACTAATAACCTTACAGGTGCCGAACAACGTTTGCTTAATAAAAGTGATGCATTAAGTCGAATTGATGCCATTGAACCATCAGCTGCAAGTGCGCGTTTGGGTGATGTTTTTGCCAGGCAACAAACAGCTTTTAGTAATCAATCAGTAGGGTATAAGGCTGCTTATTTTGTGAGTGATTTTCAAAAGTCGCAATTTGATTTAGGCCAATTAAAACCTGATAGTTTGCTGCATTATGAGTTTGTGTCGGTAGAAAATACATCGGCCCAAAACATAAGTGTTGATAGCGTATTTTCTAGCACACCTTACATCAAAACCAATCAACCCATTACCTTAAAAATTAAGCTAACAAACCATAGCAACCAAACTGCCGAAGGCATTGTAGTAAAGGTAAATATTAACCAAGTGCAAAAAGCATTTTTAACAGTTAATATTGGGTCGGGCGAAACCATTTTGGCCGAAACAAACATTACCTTAACAGATAATAGTTGGCAGCAAGGTGAAGTTGTGCTTACTGATTACCCAATTACTTTTGACGATCATTTATTTTTTACCCTAAAACCTATTGTTAAAAATAATGTATTGTGCATTAGCGAAACGCCAAACAAATACCTTGACGCTGTTTTTGCAACTGACGAAGCCTATCAATTTACCTACAATACATTTGGCAACATTAACTATCAGCAGTTTTCAAATTATCAGTTAATCATTATAAACGAACCAACCGAGTTAACTTCGGGTTTGCTGGAAGAGTTAAATAAATATGTGAGCAATGGCGGGCAGGTATTGATTGTGCCGCACAGCACACAATATCAATCGGTAAATACTTTGTTGCAACAATATCATTTACCCAAACTTGATTTGGCTGTGGTACAGCAATTAAAAATAGCAAAGGTTAACACGCAGCATGCTTTATATAAAGGCGTTTTTAAAAACATTACCGCGCAAACTGATTTGCCTTGGGTAAGTAGGCATTATGCTATGCAAGCTTCATCAACTACGCAAGGTAATGCACTACTTACATTAAATAACAGTAATGCAGTTTTATGGGAAACGGCTTTTAAAAAAGGAAAATTCTTTTTGTTAGGCATGCCCTTAAATAATGAATACACCAATTTGCCTATGCATAGTTTGTTTGTGCCCACCATGTTAAATATGGCTTTAGGCGCGCAGCAGCAAGCGCAATTGTATTACATTATACATCAGCATTCGTTTGTATATTTACCTAACGATGCTCCTGTTGATCAAAAATTAGTAACCTTAACTGGGAGTAGGCAGCAAATTACTACCGAGGCTAGTTTGTTTAACACCAAACGTGTGGTACAAACAGAAGCCATTCATTTACCTGGTTGGTATACCATTGCTGCTAAAGAAAGTAAACAACCCATGGCTGTGGTGGCATTTAATAATAACCGCAACGAAAGTGCTATGCAGTTTTTAACTGAAGGCGAAGTTGAACAACAAACTAAACAATTAAACTTTGTACGTTTTAACACTGTCGAAGCACAAGTGTTGGGTGCGCAAATAAGTATGCAATTTAGTGGTACAATTTTATGGCGTTGGTTTGTTGCATTTGCATTACTTTTTGTAATATTAGAGATTGCTTTGATTAAATTGCTGAAGTAAAACCAATTTAACTATGCAAAATTTAATAACCATTCAGGGGCTTAATTGTTCGGCTACTATATCAAGTATTGGTGCCGAACTTAAAAGTGTAAAACACCAAAATGGTACTGAGTTTATGTGGCAAGGTCAGCCTGATATTTGGCCACGTAGTGCACCAGTGCTTTTCCCTATTGTAGGTAAAGTAAAAAACGATACACTTAAAATTAACCATCAACCTTATGCAATGGGCCAACACGGTTTTGCCCGCGATTTAAGTTTTATGGTGCAACATCAAACTGCAAATAGTGTGGTGTTTCAACTTATCAGTAGCCAACAAACCCGTGAAAAATTTCCGTTTGAGTTTAAGTTATTGTTAAGCTATACATGGCAAGATGATACGCTCATTTGTGGCTATGAAGTACAAAATTTAGATTCGGATACGATGCCTTTTAGCATAGGAGCGCATCCCGGTTTTAATATTCCTGATGGCGAGATGAGTGTTTGCGAATTAAGATTTAATAGGGCAGAGGAGCTTGTGCGACATTTGTTAACCGATGGCTTATTCAATCATCAAACCGAAACTTTACCGTGGCAAAATGGCGTGCTAAAATTACATACCAGTTTGTTTGATAAGGATGCCATTGTGCTAAAAAATACGGCATCAACCCAAGTAACTTTAAAACACACATTAAGCAATTACCAAGTAACGATGGATTACACAGGTTTCCCTTACTTGGGTATTTGGAGTAAAAAAGACATGCAACGTTTTGTATGCCTAGAGCCTTGGTTTGGCCATGCTGATTTTATAGAGGGCCACACCGATATGCAAAAAAAAGAAGGCATACAATTGTTGCCTTCTCATCAAAATTTTAAAGCCCAATATGCACTAACATTTAGCGCATAAATT
>CAZJHS010000083.1:0-12877 GCA_964545895.1 uncultured Chitinophaga sp.
ACTGCGGTTAAGTATACTTGACTTTTTAAAATACCACGTTTACCTAAACATAAACCCATAATTGGGCCCACATAATCAGATGCAGTGATGATAGTTGCCGAAATAAATGGTTCTTCTACGTGATCAATGTAGTTAGAGTCTGGCAAATCGCTTGGATTGTTTACCACAATCATTTCGCCTTTGTTGGTATAGCAATGGTAACTTACGTTGGGTACAGTAGTAATTACTGTCATACCAAACTCACGCTCTAAGCGCTCTTGTATAATTTCCATGTGCAACATGCCCAAAAATCCGCAACGGAAACCAAAGCCTAATGCGGCCGAACTTTCTGGTTCAAAAGTTAACGAAGCATCGTTAAGCTGTAACTTGTACATGCTTTCGCGTAACTCTTCAAAATCTTCGGTATCTACAGGGTAAATACCCGCAAAAACCATAGGTTTAACATCTTCAAATCCTTTTACACCTTCATCGCAAGGGCGGTCTGGGTGTGTTAAGGTATCACCCACTTTTACTTCACGTGCTTCTTTAATACCCGATATAATGTAGCCAACATCACCAGCTTTAACCTCGCTGCGTGGTTCCATGCTTAAACGCAGCACACCAACTTCATCAGCTAAATACTCTTTTCCTGTGGCTAAAAATTTAACTTTATCACCTTTTTTAATTACCCCATCATACACACGGAAATAAGCTATAATACCACGGAATGAGTTAAACACAGAGTCAAAAACCAATGCTTTTAAAGGCTTCTTTTCATCTCCTTTAGGTGCAGGCACTCTATCAACTATGGCATGTAAAATTTCGTGTACACCTTGTCCGGTTTTGCCACTTGCACGCAAAATATCCTCGTACTTGCAGCCAATCAAATCAATAATTTGATCGCTCACTTCCTCGGGCATGCTGTGCGGTAAATCTATTTTATTTAAAATCGGAATAATTTCTAATCCTTGCTCAATAGCTAAATATAGGTTGCTAATGGTTTGTGCTTGTATACCTTGGCTCGAGTCAACAATAAGTAAAGCGCCATCGCAAGCAGCAATACTGCGCGAAACCTCGTAGCTAAAATCTACGTGGCCTGGGGTATCAATTAAATTAAGTACGTATTTTTTACCATCACGCTCGTAGTTCATTTGTATAGCATGACTCTTAATTGTAATTCCTCGTTCTTTCTCTAAATCCATATCATCAAGCACTTGCGCTTCCATGTCGCGCTTGCTTACTGTTTGCGTATATTCTAACAAACGGTCGGCTAGCGTGCTTTTCCCATGATCAATGTGTGCTATGATGCAAAAGTTCCTGATATTTTCCATTGCCGCGAAAATAGGTAATGTATGTGTAATTACACACCAAAAAAAGCAAATGCAAAAAATAGAGGTAAAGGTATATCGAAAATGCTTGGTAATTAGCCTTTAGGCTCTTGCAAATCCATCACAAATAATTGCTGTGGCAATAGCAGCATTTAGGCTTTCAGCACCACCAAATCTAGGGATAGTAATGGGGTGAGAAATGTGCGGTAAAATAGCTTCCGAAATTCCCTTGCCTTCATTGCCTATAACCAAAATAGCCTTTTTGGGTAATTCGGTTTGGTGTATTGAAACACCATGCATAAGTGCTCCATACACAGGCAGTGTGGTGTGGGTAAGTATATCGTTAAGTTCTTGGTAAAATACATTTACCCTTGCAAATGAGCCCATAGTGGCTTGTATCGTTTTGGGGTTGTATATGTCTACACAATCTTTACTGCAAATAATTTGTTTAATGCCATACCAATCGGCAATACGAACAATAGTACCCAAGTTTCCGGGGTCTTGTACGCCATCTAATACAATCGTAAAATTATCGTTTAGTAGTTGTGCCGAAAACGCTTGTTCGGGCATTTCAACCAAGGCTAAAACCTCTTGTGGTGCTTGCAGCAAACTGGCTTTTTTTAATTCATCGGCCGAAACAACCACCAACTCGGTATTGTTTTTGATATCTTGCGCATGTGCATCAGCCCATTCGGGTGTAGCCACTATGCAATTTATGTGGTAGGTAGATGTGAATAACTCGGTAACTTGTTTTTTACCTTCCACCACAAAAAGCTTTAATTCGCTACGTTGCTTTTTTTGATTTAATGACTGAATTAATTTGATACGTGCTTTAGATAACATAAAGTTTTACCTGTGTTTTATGCTTTTGGCATTGCTGCTTAACGCGTGCAATATAACCAAACAACTGCGTAGCTCGCAACATTTGTTGTACAATGGCAGCAAAGTTAACACCACAGGCGAAATACGTAATGATGTTACCGATCCTTTGGCTGATTTTGTGAAGCAAAAGCCCAACAAAAAGTTTTTAGGAATTACCAAATTAAAAATGCGCATGTACTATTTAGGTTCTAAGTGGCCCGATAGTAGGATGGGTATTTATTTGCGTGATAAGTTTGGCGAGCAACCCACCATTTTAGATACCGCATTTATCGAATCATCGGTTAAAAGTATGCGCTTGTATTTAAAAAGTGTAGGCTTTTATTATCCTGATATTACCTACAAAGTAAAGCAACGCAGGCAGCGTGCATTTGTAACTTATTATGTAAATACCAATAAGGTTTACCACATTAGTAAATACCAAATTAACTGTGCCGATAGAAACCTGTATGATATTATTAAAGCACACGAAAAAGAGGCCATTATTGTGGCAGGCCATCGCTTAAATAACGAGCGATTAATTGAGGAACAAAAACGTATTGTTGATTTGCTTCGCAATAATGGTTACTACTCGTTTAGCGATGAGTTTATTGGCTTTGATGTGGATACCGCATTTGGCAATTGGATGGTTGATGTATCGCTAAATATATTGAATAAAAGCATGTACGAAACGCATGCAAAACATTACATAAAAAATGTATTCGTAAACATTGAACCAAACTATGTTACTGATGGATTTAAAAATAAAGATACTACACTAAGTACCAATTTTTATTTTATACATAACCGTTATAAACTTAACCCCGGTGTGCTGGAGCAAAACATGTTTTTATTGCCTGGCGATGAGTATAAACAACAAGCCATTAGCCGCACATACCAAAGGTTAGGCGATTTAAATACGTTTAGATTTATAAATGTAACGCCCATTACATACACTTTAAACGATACCCAATTTGTTGATTACAAAATAAGATTGGTGCCCAACATTAAGTACGATTACGTAATTGAACCGCAAGCCATTTTAAGCGATCAAAATAACTCGTTTACCAATAACCAAACCAGCAATGGTAACTATGGTGTGGCGGCAATTTTGCAGTTTAACAACCGCAATATGTTTCGCAATGCCGAGTTTTTTAAACTTACTTTCCGCAGCTCGTTCGAGTCGCAAGGGCGAATAAACGGAAGCCGATGGTTTAATGCTACCGAACAAAGTTTAACAGGTAGTTTAACCATTCCGCGTTTGGTGTTTTTTCCTAAACTTGATAAAAATATAAACTTAGTAAACACTAAAACTATTTTAACCACTTCGGGCATTTATGAGCTTAATACCAATTTTGAACGTAGGGTGTTTACCTCGGGTGTAATTTATCAATTAAACAAAAAATACACTTCGTTTTATGTTACTCCGTTCGAAGTAAGTTACACCAAAAATGCAGTAAACTCTGATACCCTCCGTGCTTTAATTGATAAAGACATTTACCTATTCAGCATGTTTAGCAACAACTTAATATTGGGTAGCAGGGTTGGGTTTACATACACCGATAAGCAAAATCATAAAGGTACCCATTGGATTTATTTACGTTGGGATTTATTAGAGTTAAGTGGTAATGTGGCTACAGGAGTAAGTAAGCTGTTAAATCGCGATGTTACTGCTACTGGTTCATACAGTTTGTTTGGCGTAAATTATTCGCAGTTTATTAAATCGGCTGTTGATTTTAGGTACAATACCAAAATAGACCCAAACAATGCAACAGTGTTTAGGATGTTTGCCGGAGTAGGAATGCCTTACGGAAACTCGCCAAGGTTTTTACCTTTTGAAAGACGTTTTTGGGTTGGTGGTGCAAATAGTTTACGTGCGTGGTTACCGCGTTCGTTAGGGCCAGGTAGTTACTACCAGCCAGGCCAAATTGATTACAGTGGCGATATTAAGTTAGAAGCCAATGCCGAGTACCGATTTAATATCTACCACCGTTGGTTTGAAGGCGCTGTGTTTGCCGATGCCGGTAATGTTTGGATGAGTAAAAAGGATGTTACACGCCCTAATGCAAACTTTGAATTTAATAGATTTTGGAAAGAATTTGGTATTGGTTCGGGCTTAGGAGCACGTTTAAATTTCGATATTATTTTAATACGTTTCGATTTTGCAATCCCGCTTTATAACCCAAGTTATGCCGAACCTAATAGGTGGGTAATTAATAGTTTTAACCGCACTTGGTTATTCGATAATATCAATTTCAACTTTGGTATTGGTTATCCATTCTAAAGCATAAAAAAGCCCAGACGTTTTTGTCTGGACTTTTTAGTATTGTGTTGTAATGTTATCTGTAAAGTTTACCGCTCATTAAAAAGTACTCAGTAACCTTGGTTTGTCCGCGTTGTAATTCAATAGCATAAAGTTTACCATTACTGCTTAATTCAATCATAGCCTTAGTTATGGTATATTCTGGGTAGCTTGTTTGTATTTGATTTACTACTAATACGGGCAATTCCTCCAAGCCTAAAATAGTATATGTGCGTACCCAATTTCCATCAGCTTTATATTCATATACATATTCGCGGTTTTCTTCTTTATGCCTAACTTTATATATCGTAACGGTTTCGGTTTCCCATAAGGTATCATTATTACCAGTAGAGTTTTGCGAGAGGTATGATTTAATAACCGCAGCAGGTACTTGGCTTTTTTTGATTGGGTTATGTTGTTGGGCGTTAGCAAGGTATGTTCCGCTGGCAAGTAGTGTAAGTAGTACTAATTTTTTCATGTTTGATAGTTGACATGTGCAATATAAATAACAATGTGTATTTTGCAATACTTGGCATAAAGATTGAAAATTAAATAGCCCTCAACATAACAAACCATAAACTGAACAGCTTAATGGATTTAAATAAAGAAGTAAACATCATGTTATCAGGCATTATGAGCGATGATAACGATAGCCCTGAATACATTTCTCTTTTATCTCAAGAAGAAGAAGAGGAAATGAATAAGGAAATTTTGCCCGATTCGCTGCCAATATTGCCGCTTCGTAACACCGTGTTGTTTCCAGGTGTGGTAATACCCATTACTGTAGGTCGCGATAAGTCAATTAACTTAATAAAGGATGCCTACAAAGGCGATAGAACTGTAGGTGTAGTTGCTCAGCTAGATGCTGATGTAGAAGATCCCGCTTTTGCCGATTTGTATAAAGTTGGTACCGTAGCACATATTATGAAAATGCTACGCATGCCTGATGGCAGTACCACTGTTATTATACAAGGTAAAAAACGTTTTAGGTTAGAAGAGTGCTTACAAACCGAACCTTATTTTAAAGCTAAAATAAGTTCGTTTTCTGAGTTGCCTTTTGATTTGGATGAGAATAATGCGGCATTAATATCTTCTATTAAAGATTCAGCCAATCAAATTATTCATTTGTCTCCGCACATACCAAGCGATGCAAATTTGGCACTTAAAAATATCGAAAGTCCAAGCTTCTTGCTCAACTTCATATCATCAAACCTAAATGTAAATACAGATGCCAAACAGCATTTGCTAGAGTTGGATGATGTGGCTGCACGTGGCAATAAAATATTGGAGCATATGAGCAAAGAGTTGCAAATGCTTCAACTCAAAAATCAAATTCAAACCAAAGTAAAAGGCGATTTAGATAAACAACAACGCGATTACTTTTTGCAACAACAAATAAAAGCCTTACAAGAAGAATTAGGTGGCGATTCACCCGAACGCGACATTGATAACTTTTTGAAATTAGGCGAAGAAAAAAACTGGAGCAAAGAGGTTTTCGAATCGTATAAAAAAGAAGTTGAGCGCTTGCGTAGAATGAACCCAATGGCTCCTGATTATGGAGTGCAACATAACTACTTGCAATTGCTTTTGGATTTACCTTGGAACGATTTTACCAATGATAGTTTTGATTTAAAAAACGCGAAAAAAGTGTTGGATCAAGACCACTTTGGTTTAGAGAAAGTAAAAGAACGAATACTGGAATACTTAGCTGTACTAAAATTAAAGGGCAACATGAAAAGCCCAATTTTATGTTTGTATGGCCCTCCGGGAGTTGGTAAAACCAGCTTAGGTAAAAGTATTGCCAAAGCATTGGGGCGTAATTATGCGCGTATTGCTTTAGGTGGTTTGCATGATGAAAGTGAAATTCGCGGACATCGCAGAACTTACATTGGCGCAATGCCTGGGCGTATTATTCAAAACCTAAAAAAGGTAAAAAGCAATAACCCTGTTTTTGTGTTAGATGAAATTGATAAAATAAGCCGAGATTTTAGAGGCGACCCATCTAGTGCATTGTTAGAGGTGCTTGATCCTGAGCAAAATAATACTTTTCATGATAACTTTGTAGAGATTGAGTACGACTTAAGCAATGTAATGTTTATTGCTACAGCCAACTCTCTAGATACCATACAACCAGCCTTATTAGATAGGATGGAAGTGATTGAAATTAATGGCTACACCTTAGAGGAAAAAGTACAAATTGCCAATAAGTATTTGTTGCCAAAACAACTCGAAAATCATGGATTAACCACCAAAGATTTAAAAGTAGATGAGAAAGCGTTAGAAAAAATTGTAGAGCAATATACCCGCGAAAGTGGTGTTCGTGGATTGGATAAAGAAATTGCTCAAATTGCACGCTACGCTGCCAAAGAAAAGGTAATGAATAATGCCAAGCAATTGGTGGTAAAGGTAGATCAGGTTCAAAAAATATTAGGGGTTGAAAAGGTAGATCGTGAATCGTATGCAGATAACTCGCATGCAGGTGTGGTTACAGGTTTAGCTTGGACATCGGTTGGTGGAGAAATACTTTTTATTGAAAGTAGCCTAACTCCGGGCACAGGCAAATTAACCCTTACAGGTAAACTTGGCGATGTAATGAAAGAATCGGCCATAACAGCCCTTACATACATAAAAGCACATGCCACCGAACTCAAAATTAACGCCAAATTGTTTGATAAATACGATGTGCATATACACGTTCCCGCAGGTGCCGTGCCTAAAGATGGTCCATCGGCTGGGGTTACTATTTTAACTTCGTTAACGAGTTTGTTTACGCAGCGTAAAGTAAAATCGCAATTGGCCATGACAGGTGAAATTACCCTACGCGGTAAGGTGTTACCAATTGGTGGTGTTAAAGAAAAAATATTGGCTGCTAAGCGTGCTGGTATTACCGAAATTTTATTGCCCGAATCGAACAAAAAAGACGTGGATGATATTGCAAAACAATACACCAAAGGGCTTAAGTTTAAATTTGTATCAGATATGATGAGTGTTGTTAAACACAGTATTTTAAAAGATAAAGTAGAACATCCTTTAGATTTAACTGTTTAACTTTACATCCACACTTTACATAAAGCCCAGACGTTTTAGTCTGGGCTTTTTTTGTGATTGTGCCAATGGCATAGGCTTTATGTCATAACTTAATTAAATCCCAATTAAGCATTTGGTTAGGTGTTATTGTTTGTTAACTTTGATTTAACATGATGAAAAACAAACTTTTTACACTACTAATTGCGCTTAGTATTTTACCATTTACGGTATTTGCGCAAAACCCCAATTTGCAATCGGTACAAAACCTGCTTATGCAGCAAGGTTTATCATTAACTGATGTTCAAGAACTGGTAATTACGGATATGTATACCAGTAAAAATAATGGCGTAACCCATGTTTATTTTCGCCAAAAGTACAATGGTATTGAAGTATACAATGCTGTTGGTAGTGCTCATTTTAAGCAAGGTAAAGTTGTTGCTTTACAGCAATCGTTTGTAAACGGAATAGCCATCAAAACACAAGGGTTAAAGCAAACCATTAGTGCAAGTGCAGCTATCACAAATACAGCTACGTTTTTAAATTTAAAAACACCTACTGCATTAAACAAAACCGACTTAACACTTAACAATTATAAAACACAGTTGGTTGATGTTAAAATATCGGCCGAACCAATTAAAGTACAAGTGTATTACTTGGTGGTTGATGCTGGTTTAAAATTAGTTTACAACACCAATTGGCTTGATGATGTTACTGGAAATTGGTGGAACGTACGTGTTGATGCAGCAAATGGCCAAGTTGTAGATCAAAATAATTGGAGTGTAAGTTGTGCCAATCATGTGCATCAAACTTTCGGTAAAACTGCTGCCCAATTAGCTACTAAAACAAATGGTGCTGTTCAAAAAACAGCAAACCCACGTGGTACTTACAATGCATTACCACTTGGTGTAGAGAGTCCAATACATGGTAGCCGTGCTTTGTTGGTTAACCCAGCTGATTCGTTGGCTTCGCCTTGGGGTTGGCATGATACCAATGCTGTTGAAGGTGCAGAATACACCATTACACGTGGTAATAATGTGTATGCTAGCGAAGATAAAAACAATAAAAACACTCCAGGCTTTAGCCCTGATGGTGGCGATAGTTTGGTTTTTGATTACGATTACCAAATGGCTACAGGCTCTGATGTTTCAAACTTAAATGCTGCAATAACTAACTTGTTTGTTTGGAATAACTACATGCATGATGTCATGTATCATTATGGTTTTGATGAAACCTCGGGTAATTTTCAAGCCAATACTTACGGCCGTGGAGGCGAAGGTGACGATGCTGTAGCAGCAGATGCACAAGATGGAAGTGGAACTAACAATGCCAATTTTGCTACGCCACCCGATGGACAAACACCACGCATGCAAATGTATTTGTGGAGCAACGGAACTGCAGCACCAATATACGTGTATGCTACAGATAGCGCTAAAACTGATTCAGCTGCGGCTTTAGTTTCTGGTTTTGGCCCTAAAAAATTTACCATCGAAAATGTAGAATTAAAACTTGTTTCGGGTGTAACTAGTGGTAATAGTTTGGCTTGCGAAACATTAAACAGTTTAACTGGTAAAGTAGCTTTAATTGATAGAAGTAATACTTGTAATTCAATTACACGTGTGCGCAATGCGCAAGCAGCAGGAGCAGTTATGGCTATTGTAATTAACAATACTACTTCACAGCCATTTGCCATGAGTGGAACGGCTCCTGATATTACAATTCCTTCGATAATTATTACCAAAGCCGCAGGCGATGCTTTACGTGCACGCTTGTTGTTAGATACTGTAACGGTAAGTATGAATACTAATTTACCTGCTTTTGGTTTGTATGATAGTGATTTGGATAATGGAGTAATTGCTCACGAGTATGGTCATGGTATTTCAAACCGTTTAACTGGTGGCCCATCAAATACCAATTGTATGACTAACCAAGAGCAAGCAGGCGAGGGTTGGAGCGATTTCTTTTGTTTGGTGTTAACCCATCGTAAAACAGACGACCCAATTGTTGGCCGTGGAATTGGCACTTGGTTAAACTTTGAAGCAACTACAGGCTTGGGAATTAGAAATTATAAATACAGCCGCAGCATGACTGTAAATCCAAGCACTTACAACTCGATTAAAACCTTAGCAGTGCCGCATGGCGTAGGTTCGGTTTGGTGTACTATGTTGTACGATTTGTATTGGAATATGATTGACAAATATGGTTATGACAGTAATTTATATACGGGTAAAGGTGGTAACAACCGTTGCTTGCAATTGGTAATGGATGGATTGAAATTACAACCTTGTAACCCTGGTTTTGTTGATGCACGCGATGCCATTTTATTGGCAGATAAAATGAACAACAATGGTGCTGATAGCAGTTTAATTTGGAGCACATTTGCGCGCAGAGGTTTGGGTTATTCTGCTAAACAAGGATTATCAACGTCTCGCTCTGATGGAACTGAAGCCTACGATTTACCGCCTACAAACACTACTGGCTTAAATACGTGGAGTGTTGAAAGTGGAATGGCTATTTGGCCAAATCCAAATAACGGACAGTTTGAATTATTAATGCCTGAAGGTGCAACTTCTGTATTAGTTGAGTTGTTTGATATTACTGGTCGTAATGTATACAGCCAAACCTTAACAGGTACTGAGCGTGTTCAGATTAATACCACCGCTTTACAACAAGGAATTTATGTTTTAAAAGCCGAAAGTAAAGGTAAAGTATACAGCACCAAAGTGGTTGTTACTCCGTAATACTTCATTTGAATATTGCTTAAAACAAAAAGCCGTCCCGAATTTGCTTCAGGACGGCTTTTTTATTGGTGTTAATATGATTTTATTAGTATGAATAAAACGAATAGAAGCCTCTTGTACCATTGGCATATAAGCCTTCAATAAGCATTTGGCCTCTTGCCCCTTCTAAATCTTTTATTAAGTCTTCGGCTTTGGTGTATTCTTTTTTGTTAAACGAGGTAACAATAAAATCTTCTGGAATGCCCATGTTGTGCACGCGTCCGTTGCGAATATTACTAATCTTAATACCTGATTTAATACCGTATTTATCAGCCTCTACTTTCGATACCGCACTAAAATCGGCACCTAAAGCGGTAGAGGTTACACTAAGTTTACGGGTAATTTCAGTATTGCCTTCACGGTTTATGAGTTTAATATAAAACTCTTGTGTTTTGCCATTGCGTGCTACAGTAAGTTTAACTTTATCACCCGGGCGGAAGTAGCTAATTTGTTCATCAAACAAGGCTTTGCTTTCAATGTCTTTCTCGTTTACTTTAATAATTACATCGCCATTTTTAACTCCAGCATTATCACTTGGGCCAGATGGTAATACGTATTGCACATAAACACCAAGGTTATCGTTTATGTTTAATTTTTCGGCCAAGGCAGCATCAATGTCTTTTACATCCATGCCTGTAAAGCCACGTTGTACCTCGCTGTATTCAATTAAATCGCGTACAATTTTTTGAACCAAATTAGCCGGAATAGCAAAGCCATAACCGCTGTAAGCTCCCGTGTTTGAGGCAATAGCTGTGTTTATTCCTACTAACTCGCCATTGGTATTTACCAACGCACCACCGCTATTGCCGGGGTTAATAGCAGCATCGGTTTGTATAAAACTTTCAATAGGAAAACGGTTGTTTACAATGTTAATGTTACGGCCTTTAGCACTTACTATACCAGCGGTAACAGTACTGGTTAGATTAAACGGATTACCTACGGCCAAAACCCACTGACCAATTTTTACGTCATCGCTATTACCAAAAGCCATGTGTGGTAAATTGTGTCCTTCTATTTTTAGTAAAGCTAAATCGGTTGATCCATCAATACCAATAACTTTAGCTTTATAGCTGTGTTTGTTATTGTTGGTAATTACCTCAATTACATCTGCATCTTTTACTACGTGTAAGTTGGTTACAATGTATCCATCGGCACTAATAATAACGCCACTACCCGAACTGGTAACAGGGCCACGTCTGCCAAAAAAATCCCAAGCCGACCAAAAGTCGTTATAGGGGTCGGAGGCTTGCTGGTTGCTTATGGTTTTAATAAATACAACAGTAGGAGTGGCCAATGCCGAGGCTTTAATCATATCATCATTACCAGGAGCATGTACGCCAAAATTACTTACATTGCTGTAAATACCATTATTGGTATTGGCGGTACTATTACCTTGTTGTAGGTAAACACGGTTGGGCAATAAAAAATAAAAGCTGGCAGCGCCTGCAATTCCGCTGGCAAAGCCTAATGCAATTAAACTAAGTTTACTTTTCATACAGTACAATTATTTAGTTAAAAAGGATTAGTCACGCTATCAAAAATTAGGCCTTTTTTATTTTTTACGATACACAATATTGGCCTTTAAAGTAAGCTCGTGTAAGGTTTGATTTGGTGTATTGGTAATTACAAAAATTTGCTTTTCAACCAACCCTAAATCGTAGTTGGTGTTGTAGGTTACTTTTATAGTGGCTTTTTTGCCCTTTTTTATGGGTTGATTTTTATCCCACTCTACATTAGTACATCCGCACGAACCATATACTTTGCGCAAATACATTGGGGTTTTGCCTTTATTGGTAACCGTAAAAATGGCAGTATTGGTGCTTTTAATATCAACAGTATCTAAATTTACAACCGGTGTAATGGCCGAAAAAATCGGGGCATTTTTAAGCTCTTTAGGTGTTAGTAAACTAAAATCTTCTTCAATGCTGGCACGTACTAAGTATTTTTTTATGGGTTCTAAACTATCGTTGGTGTAAATTAAAACTTCATCTAGCTTGGTGCCATAATCTTTGGCATGTGCCGCAAAGTATTTAAACTTAAACGTCATGTTGTTATCCGGAAAAATAGTGTTGTTATCGTAAGTTACTCTAATATAATCAGGAGTCTTTATTTTAAAAATCTGAATTGGTTTTCGGGTTGGGTTGTACACCAATCTAAAAACAGAATCTACACTGTAATCAAACAGTTTCGGAAACTTCACTTCATAGGTATCAAACTTTAATTGACCTTGTTGGTTGGGGTATGTTTTTTTAATACGAGCATTTACATCATTAACATAAACACGCATTTGCAAGTATGTTACATTGGGTGAGCCATTGCTAAATACAGTTAGTGTTTTGGTTACATCGCCACTAATTCCTTCGGGGTAAAAGTAAGTAACCACTTCACTTTCTTGTCCAAAAGGCACTTCTGTTTTGGCCCATTGCGGACGAGAGCAGTTACAGTCGGGTTTTACGTTTAGTATTTTTACATTGCCTTTGCCAATGTTTTTAAACTTAAAAACCACCTTTATGGGTTCAACTCGGTCGGTTATTGCACCCAGGTCTATATAGGTTTTTTCAAAAAATAAAGCACCTTTTTCTGTTTCAGCAGGAGTGGGGCTTGGC
>CAZJHS010000084.1:0-12141 GCA_964545895.1 uncultured Chitinophaga sp.
TAATGTAGCTAGTTGGAAACAAGGAGTTAGCTTGGCATGGAATCCGGCTACATACGGGGCTGCTACCTTAAACGGCACTCAACCCCAGTATTTTGCTACAGCAGCAACAGCAAACCTCGATTCGGGAGTTTGGTACTATTACGGTGTTGGAAGCGGCAGCGCATTACCTGTTTTGTTTATTGGCATTCAGGCTCGTGCTACTACATCAACCCAAAATACCATTAGCTGGCAAGTAGCACAATTAAGTAATAGCAGCCACTTTGAAGTGGAGTTTTACAACGAAAATCAGCAATGGGAATTAATAGGTAAAGTAAGCAGTGCTAAGGTTAGCCATGTTAAACAAAGCTACCAATTTAACCACACAGCAAACAATTTGCAAAATATTAATTACTATAGAGTTAAGCAGGTTGATTTAAATGGAAACTTTACCTACTCAAAAACGGCTTCGGTGCAACAACAAAGCAGTGCTAAGTTTATTGTTTATCCTAACCCAAGTAACGGAATTGTATATGTAAACAACCACCAGTTGGAGCTTGCTACGGTTGTAATTTACAATGCCATGGGTGTTGAAGTATATAGTAACAATCAATACACCAACAATTCGGCTATCAACTTAAAGCATCTAAACCAAGGTGTTTATATTTTACAGCATCAATCGTTAACTGGCAAACAAACACAACGTATTATAATACAATAAAAGCTTGTTAGTTTTTAAGTTAGCCCCCTTTCAGCGCAATCTGAATGGGGGCTTTTTTTATGCCTTAATTTTATACCTATTTTAATTTAAGGGCTGCATTAAACTAACAATAGCAGGTATATTTGAAAAATGAGGTAAATGTCAAAACATTAGGCATGCTTCAGTAGCTTGTTGATTATGAAAAAACTTGGGTTATGGTTAATATTGGTGTTGGCTACCCTTTTGGGGCAGGCTCAAACCACTGTAACCTTTATACCACAATGGAATGGCCAAACATTAAAGCTAAACACCAATTATGGCGATTCAAACTTAACTGATAGCTTGAGCTTTACAGGCTTACGCTTTTATGTTTCAAACCTGCAATTTTGCCAAAATAACAGTGTTGTATATACTGCCCCAACCCTTGCCTATTTAATTGATTTGGAAGGCAAAACACAGTTGCAGTTTCCTCACTTAACTACACCTTTTAATACTATTAAATTTACACTTGGCATTGATAGTAGCACCAATGTTGCTGGCGCTTTGGGAAACGATTTAGACCCCACACTTGGCATGTACTGGGCTTGGCAAAGTGGATACATTAATTTAAAATTAGAAGGTGTGAGCAATGCCTGCAAAACCAGAAACCACGTATTTCAGTTTCACATAGGTGGATATTTGCCTCCTTACCAAACTTGGCAAGAGGTAACGGTGCCAAATGTTTCAAACCAAAGTATACACATTGGCTTTGATTTAGCACCATTTATGGCTAAAGCTGAACTTGCTAGTTCACCTGAAGTAATGTCGCCAAATGCCAAAGCATTGTATTTAGCCCAATTGTTTAAAACCATATTTACCAAGCTGCCATGAGAATAAAACTATTTTTATGCCTGTTGCTACTTGGTTTGCTTGCGTTTACATTTAAAACCACTTATCAATTAAGTTATCCAAGTTTTTTCCCGCAACCAAGCTACCCTTTTGAACAAAACCAATTAACCGAAGCCAAAGTAACCTTAGGTAGGGCTTTGTTTTACGACCCTATTTTATCAAAAAACGAAACAGTTTCGTGTGCTTCGTGCCACAACAGTTATAACGCTTTTGCACACACCGATCACGACTTAAGTCATGGTATTAATGATGAAATTGGCACACGCAATGCACCTGCTTTAATAAATTTAGCTTGGCATAAAAGTTACATGTGGGATGGTGCAATAAATCATTTAGAGGTGCAAGCCCTTGCTCCTATTACTCACCCCAAAGAAATGGGCGAATCTATTAAACAAGTGGTATTTAAATTAAACCTAAGTGCTTTGTATAAGCAGCTTTTTAAACAAGCCTTTAATGATACTTTAGCAACTGGTGAACGTTTGCTTAAAGCGCTGGCTCAATTTCAACTTACTCTTGTATCTGCTAACAGCAAATACGATGCGGTAAGAAAACAACAAGCAAATTTTACTGCACAAGAAAACGCAGGTTATCTCCTATTTAAACAATACTGTAATAGCTGCCATGCCGAACCACTGTTTTCAACTTATGAGTTTGCAAACAATGGCTTGCCAATAGATACTACGCTAAACGATTTGGGTAAATTTAATTTAAGCCATCAACCCAATGATAGCTTTTTATTTAAAATACCAACACTACGCAACCTAAGCTACACCTATCCTTACATGCACGATGGACGTTTTAAAAAACTACACCAAGTATTAAATCACTATAGCCACGGTATTAAACCAAGTAGCACCTTAGCTGCAGTTTTAAAACAAGGTATTCCATTAACATCAAACAACAAGGCCGATTTGATTGCCTTTTTGTATACCCTAAACGATAGCTCTTTTGTGTTTAATCCTAAATTTCAATACCCAAAAGAAATTCTACTAAATACAACACCATCAATTAAACCATAACTTAAAATTAACATCAAATACACGCATGAAAAAACTCATCCTTCAACTTGGATTTTTACTAAGTGTAGCAACAAGCTACGCACAGGGTCCGGCAGTTACCCAATGGCTGCAAAACACAACCCAAACGGGTAGCTACTATGTAGCAGGTAACTCAACCAAAATTAACAACAGCATTTTAGTAAACTGCCAAAAAGTGGAGTACTCAACAAACTTTGTGTATGTTACTACCACTGGAGTTCCGGCATATGCTACGGGGCCTTTTCAAGATGGAAACCCATCGCAGGCAACCAACCAAGCTGCCATTTTTAAATTCCCTTTAAATCCAACTCAAAACACAGGCACACCATCGGCCACTACAGGTGGCAACATTGGTGTATTTATAAACGGAGTTGCTTTGTTTGATTATAGAGATGGCGTTGCTTGGAATACAACAACCAACTCGTTATGCGGTGGCCCCGGACGCACACCTTGCCCTGGTGGCCCAAATACCACACAAGCATGGAATAGAGATGCTATTTTAGCCGAAAAGCCAGGTTTTGATTGCGCTAAAGGCCATCCAGCCATGGGTAATTACCATCATCATCAAAATCCATCAGCGTTTAAATTAGATTTAAATGTTATTTCAACTGTATGTAATTTATATGATGCCGATGGACTGTATACCATTGATAGCAGCAAACACTCGCCATTAATTGGTTTTGCGTATGATGGCTTTCCAATTTATGGCGCCTATGCTCATAAAAATGCAGATGGAACTGGTGGCATTATCCGCATGAAATCGGGGTACCAATTGCGTAATATTACCCAACGTACTGTACATGCTGATAATACTGATGTGGCTGATGGGCCTGCCATTAGCACTACTTACCCGCTTGGTTATTTTAGAGAAGATTATGAATTTGTGGCACATGCTGGTCAAGCAGATTTTTTAGATGAACACAACGGTAGATTTTGTGTTACACCTGAATACCCCAATGGAACTTACGCATATTTTGCAACAGTTGACGAAAACTGGAACAGTGCTTATCCATATGCAGTTGGCCCAACTTTTTATGGTGTATTTACTGATAGAAAAGTTACATCTGTTGGCGAAACAACTACGGTTTATACGCCATCAACCACAGCCTTAAACGAAAGCGAATTTAAGCAATTAAACATCACTGCTTTTCCAAACCCAGCTAACGATATTATTGCGGTACAAGTTGGCAACTTAGTTACTCAAAATTTAAGCGTAAAGTTGTTTGATTTAACTGGCAAATTAGTACACGAAACCCAAGTAAATAAAGGCAGCACGGTAGCATACTTTGATGCGCAAACCTTGTACAATGGGGTTTATATGGTAGTAGTTTCTGATGGTAAAAATCAGTTTACCCAAAAGGTAATTATTCAAAAATAAAATGCTTTAATATTATAAAAAAAGCCTCCGAAAATACTCGGAGGCTTTTTTGTTTTATTAGTTAACCATGCGGTTGTATTTGTTGCGGTAAGCTAAAGGTGTTAGCCCAGTAACTTGCTTAAATTTACTTCTAAAAGCTTTGGTATCGGTATAGCCCACATCTTGCATTACCTCGTTAATATTTTTGCGGCTGCTTTCAAAACTGCGTTTGGCGGCCTCCATTTTTACCCTGTGCACATATTCCATTACGGTATTGTGGGTAGCTTGTTTAAACCTACGCTCTAAACTGCGCCTGCCCAAAGCCACTTTCTCGGCCAACTCTTCAACGGTAATGCGCGCTTCAATATTGGTTTCAATGTATTCTTGTGCTTTAGATACTGTTTCATCTTTATGTGCTTTTTGTCCGCTAAACATAGCAAAAGCCGATTGGCTGTTGCGATCTATATCAATGGCAAAGTATTTTGATACCATAATTGCTGTTGCTCTATCGCTGTACTTTTCGACCAAATGCAGCAATAAATTCCAATACGAATTAGCTCCACCGCTAGAGTAAATGCGATTTTCTTCGGTAATAATTTGTCCATCTTGCAAATCCACATCAGGAAACATGGCTTTAAACTGGTTGCTAAATCCCCAATGCGTTGAGCATTTTTTACCAGCCAACAAGCCCGTTGATGCTAATAAAAATGCACCTAAGCAAAGTGAAGCCAGCTCTGCTCCTGCTTCGTATTGTTTGGTTATCCAATTAGTTAATGGTTTGTTTAACTCAATAGCATGAGGTAAATCACCAAACAAGGCTGGAATAAATACTAAATCAGCTTTAAACGTATCAGTAATTAACTTATCAGGGAACACCGCATATTGGCCATTGTTTAGTTTAATTTCGGGAGTAGCACCTATTAACATTACATTAAATAATGGCTTTTGTCCGGCCATTTCCATAAACTGATTTACGGCACTAAAACAATACTGAGGATCGGCTATGGCTTGTAAAACCGAGCTTTGCGGAACTATAATTGCTACGTTTTTCATATTTACCTTGTGGTTAATGCTGTTTGTCGTAAATCTACCCTAAAATGTCGTTTTACACCGTTAGGTAATTTATACTGCTTTTTTAGATTTGTAAAACCAAACTTAAACAATCACTACTATTTCACAACAATCTTAACCTTATTTTTATTACATGAATACTGCAAATCAAACCATTACAGTTAAAACTTCGATACTTGCCAGCTTAGAGCATGTTTGGCATTGTTGGACTTCTCCATCGCATATTGTTAAATGGAATGCCGCATCTGATGATTGGCACACCACAAAAGCCGAAAATGATGTACGTGTTGGCGGGAGTAGTTTTTCGCGCATGGAAGCTAAAGATGGTAGTTTTGGCTTTGATTTTAGAGCTACTTATACCGAAGTTAGTCGTTTAAAACAACTAAACTCAACCCTTGAAGATGGCCGCAAAGTGTGGGTTACGTTTGAGTTTGATGGAACACATACACACCTTACACAAGTTTTTGAACCCGAAAGCGAAAACACATTGGAGTTACAACAATTTGGTTGGCAAGCTATTTTAAACAACTTTAAAAAGTACACCGAAAGCAGGCAAGTTATTAGCTACCAAATTGCTATTAACGCACCAGTTGATCATGTTTACAAATGCATGATTGCTGAAGATACTTACAAAAGTTGGACTGCTGTTTTTAATCCTACTTCGTACTACCAAGGCTCGTGGGATAAAGGTGCTGCAATTAAGTTTTTAGGTACCGATGAAAATGGCGATACAGGAGGAATGATTAGCCGCATTGCTGAAAATAGGCTGAATCAATTTATATCTATTGAACACCTAGGCATGATTTTAAAAGGCGTAGAAATTACCAGCGGCCCCGAGGTTGAACAATGGGCAGGCGGGCTAGAAAACTACACGTTTGAAACCATCAATAACCAAACAGTTGTTACTGCTACTTTAGATTCGAACGAAGAATTTGCAGCTTATTTTGCCGAAACATGGCCCAATGCATTGGCTAAACTCAAACAAATTTGCGAAAACTAATACATCAACCCTAAAACACTTTAAGTAAATGAAAATTGTAAAAATAATTTTGCTAAGCCTAGTGGGCTTAATTGCATTGGCATTACTAGTTGCTTTGTTTGTGCCCAAAAAATTTACTGTAACCTACACCCAAACCATTAATTTGCCCCAACAAGCGGTATACGATTATGTGCGCATACTTGGCAACCAAACGCAGTACAATATTTGGGTTATGGCTGATACCAACCTAAACCCCGAAATTACTGGCACTGATGGTACAGTTGGTGCAATTTCTAAATGGAATAGCAGTATGGATGAAGTGGGCGAAGGCGAACAAGAAATTACCCTACTTACTCCAGATAGATTGGAATTAGACTTGCGTTTTAAGCGCCCGTTTAAAGGCCATGCCAAAGCTGCTTACAGCTTTAAAGCCCTATCGGCTACAACAACCGAAATTACCAGCGAGTTTTACAGCGAAGCTAATTATCCTATTAATTTACCTTCGTATGTGTTTGGCAAACCTATGTTGCAAAAAGCCATTACACAAAATGTAACCAACATAAAAAACATACTTGAAAAAGCCGCTTTAAGCACACCAACTAATGAGTAAACTATACAATTGCCTGTGGTTTGATAAAGAAGCACATGAAGCTGCTAGCTTTTATTGCAGTATTTTTAACAATACCCACATTACATCAACTAACCCAATTGTAACCGAGTTTACTATTGATGGCTTTAAGGTAATGGCTTTAAATGGTGGGCCAAAGTTTAACATCAACCCTGCTATTTCGTTTTTTGTAAATGTAAATACGGTTGATGAAGTAAACCGACTTTGGAATGCATTGTTGGTTGGTGGCGAAGTAATGATGCCGCTTGATAAATACGATTGGAGCCCACGTTATGGCTGGCTAAAAGATAAATACGGATTTACTTGGCAAATTGCATTTAACCAAAATAGCCCCGACCCACTTATTATTAAACCATGTATGTTGTTTACTGCTGGTGTTTTTGGGCAAGCGCATCAAGCTATGCAATTTTATACCGAGGTTTTCCCTCAATCGCAAATAGACCTACACATTCCTTATCAACCCGATAGCGAATTTGCAGGTAAAACCTTATTTGCCGAGTTTACTTTGCGCAACACTCCCATTTTTGCTATGGATGGCCCCAATCAACCCAACTATACTTTTAACGAAGGGGTTTCGTTTGTGGTAACCTGCGATACCCAAGCCGAAATTGATGCCATTTGGGATAAACTTTCGTTTGTACCCGAAGCCGAACAATGTGGTTGGCTTAAAGATAAATTTGGTGTAGCATGGCAAATTGTGCCTAGCATATTGGGTAAACTAATGAGCGATCCTGCTCGTGCACCAAGAGTAATTGCAGCCTTTTTAAAAATGAAAAAATTTGACATTGAAACGTTAGTAAACGCCTAACTAATAACGCCAAGCAGCTACTTATTTAAAGTATTGCTTGGCTTTTTTTATAAGCCTATTTACCCCAATATGGTTGAAGTTTTTAAAACCAACATCAGCAATTTAGCCCAAGCCAAACAGGTTATAAAGCTATTGCAACAACAATTTCCGTTGGCCCAAATTACCTTCGATTTAGAAGATTGCGATCGTATTTTGCGTATGGAAAATGAAACCATCAACCCACATCAAGTAACAATTACCTTAACCCAACTTGGCTTTTATTGCCAACCGTTAGATTAACATTTGGGCACATTACTGCACCAAATGCCACAACTCTTTACTAAAAACCAAAACTTTATAAAAGTATTTAGGCAAACTACCTAAAATACAAGTACAAACAATTCATCCACATGTGTGCAAGGTTTGGTATTAAATGATAAATTAGCGGCATGGAAAATTTTGTGGTTTCGGCTCGTAAGTACAGGCCGGGAACTTTTGATAGCGTAATTGGGCAAGAACACATCACCCATACTTTAAAAAATGCGATTAAGAATAATCACTTAGCGCATGCTTTTTTGTTTTGTGGGCCACGTGGTGTGGGCAAAACAACCTGTGCACGTATCTTAGCAAAAACCATAAACTGCCAAAACATTGGCCCCGATTTTGAAGCCTGCAACGAGTGCGATAGCTGCAAAGCCTTTAACGCCAATGCAAGTTTTAATATTTACGAGCTTGATGCTGCAAGTAACAACAGTGTAGAAGATATACGTGGCTTGGTTGATCAAGTGCGTTACGCACCGCAAGGCGCTAAATACAAAATTTATATTATTGATGAGGTTCATATGTTAAGTTCTGCGGCATTTAACGCATTTCTTAAAACATTAGAAGAACCACCAGCTTACGCTAAATTTATTTTAGCAACAACTGAGCGTCATAAAATATTACCTACCATTTTATCGCGTTGCCAAGTTTTCGATTTTCATCGCATTAGTGTTGAAAGTGCCGTAAGCCAATTGCATAAAATTTGCACCAGCGAAAACATTACAGCCGAAGAGGAAGCACTGCATGTAATTGCGCAAAAAGCTGATGGTGCCATGCGCGATGCCCTTTCTATTTTTGATAGAATTGTAAGTTTTAGTGGTAAAAATATTACTTACAAAGACGTAATCATGAATTTAAATATTCTGGATTACGATTACTATTTCCGTGCTGTTGATTTTATGTTGGCCCAAGATTTAGCCAATATGTTGGTTTTGTTCGATGAAGTTTTAACCAATGGTTTTGATGCCCAACACTTCCTTTCGGGCTTTGCAGACCACGTAAGAAACTTAATGATGTGCAAGCATCCTAACACCGTAAAGTTGTTAGAAGTAGCTTCGAGTGTTGCACAAAAATACATGTCGCAATCAGCGCAAGCCAGCCAAGGACATTTGCTTAACGCATTAAACATGCTTAACAAATGCGAGCTGGAATACAAACAAAGTAAAAACCCACGTTTGCATGTGGAGCTTTACTTAATGAAACTTTGCCACATACAATCGGTGCTTGACGCAACCGCACTAAAAAAAAAATCCTGAGCCTTAACCCTCAGTTAGCGTCAACTCCATCAACCCCAATACAAGTAACGCCAACTGTAAGTGCACCGCCTGTTTTACCAAAAACAGAAACACCGCCTGCTGCTCCTTTGGCATCAACCCAAATTAATACACCTGAGGTTACTCCTGTTGCCGAAATTAAACCAGAAGTGGTTGCTCCGGTAACTCACACACCACCTCCGCCCTTGCCTAACAAACAAGGTTTAAGCAGCATTGAAAAACTAAAATTACAAATTGCTGCCAACAAAAAATTAGAGGCCGAAAAGCAACAAACCGAAATTACCGAAACTGTTGTTGCTAAGCCCGAAGAAATTACACCCGTTACTGCCGATGCGTTTGAAAACATGTGGCGCGATTTTTTAGCCAACATACAACAAGAGAAAAAAATGAGCTTGTACGCTATTTTAAACAATGCCACTTGGCAATTGTTAGATAGCAATACGGTAGAAATAACTTTGGCCTCGCAACACGAGAGTGAAATATTTGACGAAGAACGCATAAGCACTATTCCGTTTTTTAGAAGCAACTTGCGCAACACCAAGCTTGAACTATTGATTAAAGTAGTAAATACCATAGTGTACAAACGTGCATTTACTGCCGAAGAAAAGTACAATGCCATGGCCGAAAAAAATCCGTTGCTTAATGATTTACGTAAATTACTTGCCTTAGATTTAGAATAACATGGGAGCTACTAAAGATAAAATAAAACTGAGTTTTAGGCAGCGATTAGCCAAACTTATAAACTACTTTTTAAAAGGCTTGCTTATTGTGTTGCCCTTTGCGGTAACCTTTAGCATTGTGCGCAGCATTGTAGTTTCGTTAGATACTTATGTTGATGTGGGCATACCAGCAGTTGGGTTCTTAATTGTAATAGCATCAATTACCTTTTTAGGATTTATTGGTAGCAGTTTAATTACCAAACCGCTGTTTAGTTTGTTAGATGATGTACTCTCAAAAATTCCGTTTGTAAAAATTATTTACACCAGTGTAAAAGATTTTATGGAAGCCTTTGTGGGCGATAAGAAAAAGTTTAATTCGCCCGTTTTGGTTGAAATGTCGCAAGGCATGTACAAGCCTGGTTTTATTACCCAAACCGACCTTTCTAACTTAAAATTACCTGGTTTGTGTGCTGTGTATTTTCCGCACTCGTATGCCTTTAGTGGTAACCTTTTTTTGGTTGAAAAAGACAAAGTAAAACCATTTGATGGCAACTCAACAGATGTAATGAAGTTTATAGTAAGTGGTGGTGTAACCAATATTGATTAACCAAACACATGCAAAAAATACTGGCCATTTTACAGCTTACCCGCGCCAATAATTTGCTTATTATGTGGGCTACTTTGGCTCTTAGTTATTATTGCCTTACCGATTATGTAACCACCGATGATTTACTTGCACCAAGGTTTGTTTTGTTGTGTGTTTGTGTATTGCTTACCGCAGCTGCTGGTTACATTATAAACGATTATCTTGATATTAATATAGACCTAACCAATAAGCCCAATAAAGTAATAATTGGCAAACACGTTTCAAGGCGTTGGGCCATGTTGTTGCACTTTATATTTAATGTAACTGCCATTGTTGGAGGGTTTGTGTTAAGTGCGTATTTAGCATTAACCATTTTATTATGTACGGTGGCTTTGTGGCTGTACAGCGTACATTTTAAAAAGCAATTTTTAAGCGGCAATGTTTTAGTTGCCCTACTTAGTGCTTTTGTTATTGCCATTTTACCTTTGTTTAACCGCAGTATTTCGGGGTATTTGGTGGCGGTGTATGCCTTGTTTGCCTTTGGCCTAACACTAATACGCGAAATTGTAAAAGATGCAGAAGACTTGCGTGGTGATAGTAAATTTAACTGCCGCACCCTGCCCATTGTGTTGGGTATACGCAAAACCAAACGCATTTTAATTACCTTGGTTTTGGTATACGTAGTACTTATTACCAGCCATGTTTTTATTGGCAATAGTCAAATACCCTTCAGGCATTTTTATGGCAATGTATTGTATGTAATTTATATGCTGCTTTTTGTGGCAGTACCTTTGGTGGCTACCACATACTTGCTTTACCGTGCCGATGTAAAATCAGATTTTACCCGCTTAAGCGCCTTGTATAAAATAATTATGGTTGCTGGCTTAGTTAGTATGGCCATTATTAAGGTTTAGGGGTAATTATTCACTTCTTTTTTATTATCAGAAGTCATACCTTTATAATTATGAAACGTACAAGCCTACTTATTACATTGTTACTTTTACTTGCGTGTGCAGTAAAGGCTCAACCCTATTTTCCATTTAGTTTAAAGAGTCCTGTTTATTACTCATCACAAATTGGCGTTATTTCAATTGTTGTTCAAGATAGCTTCATAAATGCATCTCTAAAATCTTATTATATTAAAGAGAGTTTAGTACCCAAGCCAACTTTAGGTAAATCAAATTACTTATGCACCGCTGTAAGTGAAGGCTTTTTAGGTAAACAAATAAACTTATATGGCGATAGTAGCGTTTCTTTTATTAACTTTTTAAACTCCCCTTTTACAATAAAACTAACTAGTATGGTTGGCAATAGTTGGATTGCCTATAATGATACCGTAGCTACCATAACTTTAAAACATATTAAGGATAGTGTTATTACAACGCCAAATTTGATAGATACAGTAAAAGTGCTTGATGTTAATGTGCTTACCAATTACCCTCAACTTGTATTTACCAATGTGCCCCCAATTATTTTAGGCAAACAACTTGGATTACTCGACTGCCCTATTTTTTACAGCTTCCCTTACAATAATATTGAAGCAATTGGTATTGAACCAAGACATTTAAAACAAGACGTTAACAATATACACAATATTACATGGGATAGTATTTACAATTTTGATGTACAAGATGAATTTCATATTGCCAGTAATGCCAAAAATGTAAATGTGATTGGGCCGATGGAAGCAATTTCAACCACTGATACTAGCAATGTGGTGTATGAAATTTTAGCACGCTTTAAACTCAACAACGATTCGTTGTGTTATCAAACAAAACGATATCGCTACAACAGTAAAACAATCAGTCATGCCGTTAACACAACTATTGATGTTAAGTTTAGTAATGAAATGATTGTTGATACTTTTTACTTGGGTTA
>CAZJHS010000084.1:12151-12814 GCA_964545895.1 uncultured Chitinophaga sp.
TTGGGTTACAAACGTATGCCAGAACTTGATTTGGAGCCAGGGGTTTGGGTATTTCCATATCAACCTTACGTTTTAAATTACAACAACAATTATGGAATAGTGAAGCAAAGCTATCTTCCTACAAACTACTACTTACCTAGCACGCAAACAGACTCGTGTATGAGTCAATCGTTTGAGTCGCCCCAAAGTAGAATAACCAACTATTATTACAATGGGCTTGGTGGTCCTTACACTGAATCAGCTTTTAGTGATACTAAAACAACATCAACAAAAAAATTAGTTTACTACCGCAAAGGGAACAAAACTTTTGGCATACCTATTCCCAAAACGGTGGGATTAAACGAGTTAACCAAGCAGCCATTAGCTACTATTTTTCCTAACCCTGCTAAGCAATTTATTACCATTAAACTTACTAAATACAACCAAGCTACGGTGGTTTGTTTGTACGATAAACTTGGTAAAACAATATTAACTCAACACACAACCGAACCTCAAATTACCTTAAGTATTGATACATTACCCAAGGGTATTTACTTTTATACAGTAACCCAACATGCCGATGTAAGCAGCGGCAAAATAGTAATAGAATAAACATACATAATATAATCAGTCATACCTTTATAATTATGAAACGTACAAGCCTACTTATTACATTGTTACTTT
>CAZJHS010000085.1:0-7874 GCA_964545895.1 uncultured Chitinophaga sp.
CAATATATTACTGCTAACTTATATATATCCTAAACTCAAAACTCATGTTGATTCGCTTTATTTTTTAATGATAGTAAAAATTGAATTGAAAAGAGGTTATTGGGGGCTGTTGTTTTCATGGTAAAATGGTTTAATAGTTTGTAAAACAAATATGGTAAAATTTGGTAGTTAAACAATAGCTAATGGCAATAGGTTATTAACCATTTTTATTCATAGGTCTTACGCTTTTAAAGCGTGATGACCTTTACATAAAATTAAGGATACTCGGTCACTATTAACCAATGCCCCGAACACTCGGGGCTGCGGTCTATGCCTGCTCGAGGCAGCTGAAACTAATCAACCAATCAACTAATCAACCAGTCAACCAATTATCCATTCAACTCCTCCAACGCCAACCAAGCCATCAAACCCGAGCCAATTTCTAAAGCTTCTTCATCAATGTTAAAAGTTGGTGTATGTACGCTTGATGTTATGCCTTTGGCTTCGTTGCGTACACCTAATCGGTAAAAAGTAGCAGGCACTTCTTGGCTATAAAAAGCAAAGTCTTCTGCAGCCATCCATATATCCAAATCAACCACTTTGTCTTCGCCTAAATAAGCTATGGCCGCTTGCTTAGCTCTTGCTGTTACTTCGGGGTTGTTTTTTAAAAACGGATATCCATGATGGATATCAAAATCACAACTTCCACCCATACTTTCTGCAATTCCTTCGGCTAGTTTTTTCATTTTTTGATGTGCTTCTGCACGCCATTTTTCATCCATGGTGCGGAAAGTTCCTTCCATTTTTACCTCATTCGGAATTACGTTGGTTGCTCCATTGGCAATTACTTTTCCAAACGAAAGCACACAAGGTATAGCTGGGTTAGCCATGCGGCTTACCAATTGTTGTAACGAGGTAATAATGTGTGCCGAAATTAATACTGGGTCGATATTTAAATGAGGCATGGCTCCATGTCCGCCTTTGCCTTTTACGGTAACATAAATTTCATCGGTTGAGGCCATGTACAAACCACTGCGAAAACCAACTGTACCAACAGGTAAAAGTGGCATCACATGTTGGCCAATCATACTTGTTACATCAGGATTTTTAAGCACGCCTTCTTGTATCATTAAACTAGCTCCACCGGGTAGTTTTTCTTCTCCGGGTTGAAATATTAATTTTATGGTGCCTTCAAATTCGTTTTTAAGTTCGTTTAAAATTTGGGCTGCACCCAACAAACAACTGGTATGCACATCGTGTCCGCAAGCATGCATCACACCTGCATTTACCGATTTGTAGGGCACCTCATTTTGTTCATCTATTGGCAAGGCATCCATATCGCCACGTAAAGCAATGGTTCGGCTTTCGGGGTTTTTACCTTTAATAAGTGCCACCAAGCCCGTGTTAGCCATAGGAGTTACATCAGTAATGCCCATGCCTTTAAGTTGCTCAAGTACAAATTGTTGGGTTTTGTATTCTTCAAAACTTAGTTCGGGGTTTTGGTGTAGGTGGTGCCTTACCGAAATAATAGTACTGCTGTATTTGTGTGCTAATGCTTTAATGTGTGCTGCCGAAATCATAACTCAAATTAAAGCTATTCTGCTGTTTCAACCAAATAGCCGTTAAAACCTGTAGCTTGTAAGTAAACCTTATGTTAACCAAAACCTGCATTTTGTGGATTAAAATAGCAATACACATCAACCCAAATAAGTACTTTTGTTGCCAGTTAAATAAGTATCGCTTTGTATAAATTAGTAGTTAAATTATTGTTTTTAATGCCGGCCGAAACGGCACATTATTTTACGTTAAACGTATTGCGCTTTTTGCAAAAAATACCTGGTGTGTATGCTTTGATGCGTAGCCTGTTTTTTGTAAAAAATGAGGTGAATTTTGTAGGCATTACATTTCCTAACAGAGTAGGACTTGCAGCAGGTTTTGATAAAAATGCAAAGTACTTAAAAGAGTTTCAATCGTTAGGTTTTGGTTTTGTTGAAATTGGTACGGTTACGCCTTTGGGCCAGCCAGGTAATGATATGCCGCGCTTGTTTAGGTTAATAAAAGATGAGGCTATTATTAACCGTATGGGCTTTAATAATGATGGCGTTGATGTGGTAGTAGAGCGTTTAAAAAACCGACCAAAGGATTTAATTGTAGGCGGAAACATTGGTAAAAACAAAGTTACACCCAACGAGCAAGCACAACGCGATTACGAAATTTGTTTTGAAAAACTTTACCCATACGTTGATTATTTTGTAGTGAATGTAAGCTCGCCCAATACGCCAAACTTGCGCGCCTTGCAGGATAAAGAACCGTTAACCAAAATACTTTCGGCATTAATGAATATGCGCAAACAGTTTGTGGCAAATGGTAAAGCCATTAAACCTGTGTTGTTAAAAATTGCCCCCGATTTAACTACCGAACAATTAAATGATGTAGTTGATATTGTTGCCGAAACAGGTATTGAAGGAGTGGTAGCCACTAATACAACCATAAGCCGCGAAGGTTTGCTAACAGCAGCAGAAGCTGTAAACCAAATTGGTGCAGGAGGATTAAGCGGTAAAATATTATTTAATCATTCAACCCAAGTATTGGCGCATTTAGCACAAAAAAGTAACGGCAAAATTCCGCTTATTGGTGTTGGTGGAATTGATACTGCCGAAAAAGCACAACAAAAAATACAAGCAGGTGCAACATTGGTTCAGCTGTATACAGGTTTTATATACAATGGTCCAAAACTAGTAAAAGCTATTGCTAAGCTAAAGTAAACTTATGCTATTAAAACGTATTGCATTTTGGTGTTTGTTTAGTTTGCCCTTGGTGGCTCAAAACTATACGGTTAATTATGTTGCTACCATTATGCCCAATAGTAAACCCACCATAAGTTTTACGTTTGATGATGGCAAAACCAACGACTTGGGTGGTTATAAAATTACCGATTGGCACCAACGTATTTTAAATACATTAAGCAAGCACCGCATTAAAGCTATAATGTATGTGGCTGGCCACAATAAAAAAACAGTTAATGGCAAGTACGTACTAAATACTTGGAATAATGCCGGACACTTTATTGCTAACCACACGCTTAATCACCCAAACTTTAATAACGATGCTATTACTTTGGAGCAATACAAGCAAGAGTTTTTAAGCAATGATGCCTTGATTAAGCAGTATAGCCGCTACATTAAGTTGTTTAGATTTCCGTATTTAAAGGAAGGAAACACACCCGAAAAAGTAAATGGTTTCCGTGCGTTTTTAAAGCAACAAGGCTACAAACATGGCTTTGTTACTATTGATTGTGTAGATTGGTACATCGACTCGCGCTTACGTACCAGATTAATGGAAAACCCCACGGCTGATGTAAAACCATTCAAGCAGTTTTATATTGAGCATATATACAACCGTGCTTTATTTTACGATTCGTTGGCCTTGGTGATGACTGGTCGTCATATTAATCACTCCTTATTATTGCACCACAATTTAGCAGCCGCACTTTTTTTGGATGATTTGATTGCACACTTTAAAGCGCAAGGTTGGAATATTATAGATGCTGATAAAGCCTATGCCGATGAGGTGTATCAAACCACTACCACTACTGTGCCTGCGGGCGAGAGTTTAACTTGGTCGATGGCCAAACAATCGGGTAAGTTTGAATCGGTAATGCGTTACCCTGCCGAAAGCGAAGTTTACGAGAAAGATAAAATGGATGCCTTGGGTTTGTAAGTAATTGGGTAATTTATTTTCTGGTTTTCTAATCTCTTTTTACAATCTTTTTTTGTGCATATTTGTTACCTACTAAGTGAGGTTTACATCTAAACATATCGTTGCCGCTGTAACTATAATTGCCTTGGCTGTTATAAGTTTCTTTAATTTATTTTGCGGCCAATCATCAACCCAAAATGTTGCGCAAAGCCCGTATTTAAACCACCACGATTCGGTTAAATATGTGGGCATGGATGCTTGCCGCGCATGCCACAATCAAATTTACGAAACGTTTATACAAACAGGTATGGGGCAGTCGTTTAATATGGCTAGTAAGCAAAAATCGGCAGCAAATTTTGGTGGTCATCAAGTAGTGTTTGATAAACTAAATAACCTAAATTATTATCCTTATTGGCGCAACGATACCATGTATATTTTAGAGTATAGGTTGCAAGGAAAAGATACCATACATAAACGCACCGAAAGGGTTGATTATATTATAGGAAGTGGCCAACACACCAACTCGCATTTAATGAATGTGAATGGATATATTTATCAAATGCCACTTACTTGGTATGCGCAAAAGAAAAAATGGGATTTGCCTCCGGGTTTTGAAAATGGCCAAAATGCAAGATTTAGCAGGGCAATTGGTGTGGAGTGCATGAGTTGCCATAACGCAATGCCTGTGTTTGATAACAGCAGTGCCAATAAGTTTGTATCAATTCCTAAAGGTATTGATTGCGAACGTTGCCATGGCCCGGGCGAGTTGCATGTTAAAGAAAAGGCTCAAGGTAATTTGGTTGATACAGCTACGCAAATAGATTACACCATTGTAAATCCTAAAAAGTTACCCATGGATTTACAAATAGATGTTTGCCAACGCTGCCACTTACAAGGTAATGCGGTTTTAAAAAACAATAAAACATTTACCGATTTTAGACCTGGCATGCACCTTGGCGATTTTATTGATATTTACATGCCTAAGTATAAAGGTGGCGAAGAAGAGTTTATTATGGCTTCGCACGCACAGCGTTTGCAAATGAGTAAGTGCTTTGAAACGGCACAACACACCAATAAATTAACGTGTATTACTTGTCATAATCCGCATGTAAGTGTAAAAGTAACGGGCACGCAGGTTTACAATAAATCGTGTAATACTTGCCATACTTCACAACAAAAAAATGCTTGTACAGCAGCACCATCAATGCTTACAGCAGCCCAAAATAATTGTGTTAAATGCCACATGCCAAAATCAGGTACTATTGATATTCCGCATGTAACAGTTACCGATCATTACATACGCAAACCGGCATCAACCCAAGCTAAAAAAACGCTTAAAGAGTTTGTTGGAATTTATTGCATTAACAATAAAAACAGCGATAACGAAACACGCGGCAAGGCTTATGTGGCCTATGTAGAAAAGTTTAGTGCAAGCAATCAAAATTTAGATAGCGCACATTTTTATTTAAGTCAATATGCATCAACCAATACAGATGCGCTCATACATTTGTTGTACACCAAACAAGATTTTGCAGGTGTATTAAAACAAGCTGCTGCACTTAAGCCTAATGCCGAAAATAGTGCATGGTTGTGTTACCGCATTGGTCGTTCGTATTTTGTAAATACCAATTATAATTTGGCAAAAGCTTGGTACAAACGAGCGGTTGAAATTGCAGCCAATAACCTTGATTTTATGAATGCACTTGGTGCAGCTTATATTGAGTTAAATGAGTTTGAAAAAGCTCAAGAAGTATTGGATAATAGTATTGCAAAAAATAATAAGCAACCTGAGCCATACAGTAATTTAGGTTACTTGTACGCAAAACAAATGCAGTTTGAGGCAGCAATTAATTTTTATAATAAAGCCTTAACACTCGACCCAGATTTTGAACAAGCATTGGTAAATAAGGCCGCAGTTTTAAATGTAATGGGTAAAAAAGCCGAAGCCCAAAGGCTTATTCAACAAGTGTTAAAACGTAACCCTAACAGCGTGTTGGCCAAACAAGCCAACCAAGTTTTTAGTAATTAGTATTGCAAATAATGAGCGCAAAAAAAACAGCTATATTTAAAAAACATAAATCGGTTTGGCTAACAACATTGGCATTAATGTTAGTGTTGATTGTTGCTGCCAGTATTAAAATTTATGAAGATGTTTTTGCATCAAACATAAACCTAAACAATAACGAGAAAGGTTATGTGTTTATTTACACCAACCAATCGTTTGATGAAAACATGGAGCGATTGGAACAAAGTGGTTTACTAAAAAATGCTCGCGCCTTTAGCAGGTTAGCAAAGCTTACTGGTTATCATGATTTGGTAAAGCCCGGACGATACGAAGTAACCAATCAAACCAATAATTTAGAGTTGTTGCGGTTAATAGTAAGTGGTAGACAAACTCCAATTGATGTGGTGTTTAAATATGCTCAACGTAAAACCGATTTGGTGCAATTTTGGAGTGCCCAATTAGAGGCTGATAGCAACGAACTTTATGCCTTACTAAACGACTCGGCATTTTGTGATAGTTTGGGATTTAATACCGAAAATGTATTAAGTGTTTTTATGCCTAATACTTACAATTTGTATTGGACAACATCGGCCCGAAAACTGGTGTATAAAATGCACACGGCTTACCAAAATTTTTGGAACCAAGAGCGCTTAACAAAATTAGAAACACTGCATTTAACCCGCAACGAGGTAAGCACATTGGCGGCTATTGTACAAAAAGAAACCTACCGCAGCGATGAAATGCCAGTTGTTGCAGGAGCTTATTTAAATAGACTACGTAAAGGTATGCCGCTGCAGGCTGATCCCACACTAATTTATGCCATGAATGATAACAGCATAAAAAGGGTAGGAGGCGCTATGTTACAGGTGGAATCGGCCTATAATACTTACAAGTATAAAGGCTTACCACCGGGGCCTATTTGCACGCCATCGGCAAAGGCTATTGATGCGGTGCTTAATTACAGTAAACATAATTACATTTACTTTTGTGCTAAAGAGGATTTTAGCGGATACCATAATTTTGCATCAAACTTTGCACAGCACCAGTTAAATGCACGAAAGTATCAGCGCGAGTTAAATAAACGCGGGGTACATAAATAAGTTAGGCGTAATAAGTAGATTTGTTAAATTGTATAACCACTCTAATTAAATCATATTTTGAAAAAACATTTCGAGTTTTTAGTCAGATACCTATTGTTTTGGTTGGTAATTTTTGCCGCCATGCGTTTCTTTTTTATTGTGTACAATGGCAAAATAGCATCAACACTGCCTTATGGTACATTGGGTATGTCGTTTTTATATGGCCTTAGGTTAGATTTATCAATGGCTGCTTACATCAGTGTAATTCCATTGTTGCTTAGTTTATTGGCGCAAAGCAATGCATCAAAAGTGGTTAATAAAATAATGCTATGGTACACTTACTTATTGTTGGCGGTGGTTACTATTTTATCTTTGGTTGATGCGCAGTTGTACGCATTTTGGGGACAGAAAATTGATGCCTATGCATCATCGTTTGCCAAGTTTCCTAAAGATATGTTAAGCTTTAGTGGAGCAGCATCGGTAGGTAAATTGGTTTTCTTTTTGTTTCTATCATTTTTTGCCATTACCATTCCTTTTGATAGCCTGGTAATAAAGTTTGATAAGTTGGCCAACATGCCTAAAAAAGCAACCATCTGGTTGTATTTTGTAGTGTCGGGTGCGGTACTTTTTTTATTCATCAGAGGCAATGTGGGCATGTCGCCCATTAACCAAAGTTTTGTGTATTACAGCGAGATTCCATTTTGCAACCATGCAGCGGTAAATACCACATGGAATTTTATGGCATCGGTGTTAGATAATAGTGAGGTTGAAAAAAAAAACACCTATCAATTTATACCTCAAGCACAAGCTCAACAATTAGTAGCCGATTTGTTTTCAGCAACAAAAACATCAACCCCAATAAAAATTACTAGCCAAACTAACCCCAATATTCTGTTTATTATTTTAGAAGGTTGGACAGCCGATGTAGTAGGTTTTACTGGGGGCGACTCTACAGTTACACCACGTTTAAATTACTGGTCCAGGCAAGGCCTAACATACAATAATTTTTATGCCAATGGCAACCGCACCGATAAAGGTTTAGCAGCTATATTAAGCGCACAACCTGCTTTATCGCGCAGTTCAATCATTAATAAATTACAAAAATATAACAA
>CAZJHS010000085.1:7884-12802 GCA_964545895.1 uncultured Chitinophaga sp.
TTTAAGATTAGAGTTTCAATCAAAATTATAAACATTAATAAATTACAAAAATTTACCAATTTACCTGCGTTGCCTAAAAGTTTGGCCACTATTGGTTACAACAGCAGTTTTGTATATGGTGGCGAGGCCGAGTTTGCCAACATGAAAGCTTATTGGATAAATAGTGGTTATACATCCATTACGGATATCAACCAATTTAATCAACCCAAAATGCCCGAAAATTGGGGCGTACACGATAATGAGTTGTATGCAAAATTACTGACAAAAATGGCCGAAGTTAAATCGCCAGCATTTGTTACTGCGCTTACATTAAGCAGCCACGAACCATACAATGTGCCGCACACAAGCCAATTTACTGGCACAACCCAAGCCGATTTGTATAAAAACTCGGTAAACTTTGCCGATAAATGTTTGGGTGATTTTTTGACTCAAGCATCGCAACAAGCATGGTACAACAACACGTTAATTTTTATATTGTCTGATCATGCACATCAAGAACCATTAAACAGATCTCCGTTTGAGCCTGCTCGTTTTCATATTCCATTTTTAGTAACCGGAGGTGCATTAAATCAATCGTTAAAGGGAGTAACAGTTGATAAAATTTGCCAACAAACCGATTTAGCGCCAAGCCTATTAAACACACTTGGTATTAATAATGCCTCATACAATTGGGGTAAAAATATGTTTGATACAACAGCCACAACAGGCTTTGCAACCTATACATTTACTGACGGTATAGGATTGATTACACCCGCAGGATATGTAGTGTTTGATCAAGTTTCGAAAAAGATATTAGAAACCAATGCGCCAAATAATACGCCATTAGTTAATCAGGCCCGAGCCTACCAACAAGAGTTTTACAGCCAATATTTAGCACGATGAGTTTTAACACCACCCGATTATTGCCATTACAAAACAAAGAGTTTAAATTGTTTTTAACTACACGTGTATTTTTAACCATTGCGTTGCAAATACAAGCCGTAATAGTAGGGTGGCATATTTATAAAATTACACAAGATCCATTTTCGTTAGGCTTAATTGGGTTAGCCGAAGCCATTCCAGCACTAAGCATTGCTTTGTATGCAGGCCACGTAGCCGATGTAAGCAGTAAGCGTAAAATTTTACTCAATAGCATTTGGGTACTATTGTTTTGCTCTGTTGGTTTAACACTAACCAGTAGCGATTTATTTGTGTTTGGCTTTAGCGAAAATTGGAGTGTAAATGCCATGTATGTGTTTATATTTTTAAGTGGTTTTGCGCGCGGTTTTTATGCTCCTGCAGGTTTTAGTTTTATAGCACAATTGGTTGATAAATCGCAGTTAGTTACTGCATCAACCCTAAATAGTAGCGCATGGCAAGTAGCTGCCATATTTGGCCCAGCCTTAGGTGGTGTTTTGTATGCTTGGATTGGTATAACACCAACATTTTTAATTGTGTTGATATGCATTGTTGTTGCAGCAGGCTGTGTAGCTTACATCAAGCCTAAACCTATAGTTAGCAACAATACAGGGCAAAGTATTGGCCAACGTTTAAGCGAAGGAATAAAATATGTGTTTAACAATAAAGTAATTTTAGGAGCAATAAGCCTCGATTTATTTGCGGTATTGTTTGGAGGGGCAGTAGCCTTGCTTCCTGTTTTTGCTAACGAAATTTTGGCTGTTGGCCCACAAGGATTAGGCATTATGCGTGCCGCACCATCGTTAGGTGCAAGCATTACCATGTTGTGGTTATCGTTTAGTACACCTATTAAAAAGCCCGGTGTAGTATTGCTGTTTTGTGTAGCCGCTTTTGGTGCAAGCACCATTGGTTTTGCACTAAGCACTTCGTTTTATTTATCGTTGTTAATGTTGTTTTTAATTGGTGCTTTTGATAGTGTGAGTGTGGTAATAAGAGGTAATATTTTACAGCTACAAACACCCGATGAAATGCGAGGCCGCGTATCGGCCGTTAATACCATGTTTATTGGTTCATCAAACGAAATTGGTGCTTTTGAAAGCGGCTTAGCTGCTAAGTTAATGGGCACAGTTCCTTCTGTTATTTTTGGCGGATGTGTAACCTTGGGTGTAGTTGCCTTTACAGCCATTAAGGCTCCTAAACTTAAACAATTTGCCTACCCTAAAGAATAAAAATGTGTAGGGCGTTTGCCCATGCTCTGTATTTCCTTAACAGAAAATATTTCTTATAAACCGCATGTGCATCGGGTGTTCCGCTATTATCTTTTGCTATGCAAAAGGATAGTCGCTTCACCCCCTAACGCGGGCTTTACTTAACATCATGTAATACTTAACTCCTGTTGTAAATCGTTATATTGCAACTTATACGTATAATTTCATGAATAACCTAACCACTTTGTCCAAAGCATTGAAGTCGTTTTTAATATGCCTATTTTTTATAGTACTAGGTTATCAAACCAAAGCAAATGAGTTAGATGATACAGCGAAGTATGAATTAAAATTGCGCGAAAGACTCATCATAAAAAAGGTTACCGAAAATGGTAAAACCAAAAATAAAAAGCAATCAGAATTTGTTTTACGACTGTTTAAAAACGGTAAGCACTTGATTGAATTTGATGCCATTTTGGATTCATTTTACTTGGTGGTGGATAAAAATCCTGAAGAATGCAATTTGTATCGACATGAAGAGGATGAGATTGTTCGCATGAATTTTAAACGAAAAAAAGGGGATGTATCAATCAGGGAAAACTATATTTCTGATTCAAAGCTTGGCCTAGTTGGTTGGAAAAAAGAGAGTGATTTTATTCTGATTCAGCACAGAAAAAGTGATGATTATTCTGGAAATGATTTTGTTTATGGAAATGCTAATGGCCAACTTTTTCTGAATTTGAAGGAAAAAAGACGCTGTGGTTTATATTTTCATGAGGTCATTCATAATTCATTGTTAAACGACATAGGTAATAAATTTCTATTAAGAGCAAAGGAATACCATGAATGGTTGGATAGTACTCACCATATAGATAACTATGAACTACTCCTAAATGATTGTTGCAATGAAAATTTTAAAGAGTGGAAAGTGAAGTTAGCATACTTGGATTTTCCTTTCCAGAATGTTGAGGTATTAGTAGACGTAGTTTGTACTTTATGTACAGCTCCTGATGATGAGAAAAAAATATATTCAATTTACAAAGCCTATATAGATTTTGCTGACCCTTGGTTTAGAAAATTTGTTAATGAGGACTTCCGTCCGTTTTTTTTTCCAGAAGAACCAATTTTACAAAATCACATTAGTATAGATTATCAGTTTTATAAAATACCAAAGAAATATAAAGATGACTTCAAAGCTGAAGATTAACTAAATGTAGCAATCAGCTTTACTTCGGCTTCTTATAACTCTTACAAAAACTACTTATTTGGCACTCGGGGCATTTGGGGTTACGAGCCACGCATACATACCTGCCATGTAAAATAAGCCAATGGTGTGCACGGGCAATATGTTCTTCAGGTATGTGTTTTACCAATTGTTCTTCGGCTTGTTTAGGTGTTTTGGCGTTTAAGGTTAACCCCAAGCGTGCACTTACCCTAAATACATGCGTATCTACAGCCATAGCTGGTTTATCATAAACTACAGAGGCAATTACATTGGCTGTTTTACGTCCAACACCTGGCAGTTTAACCAAATCATCAATACTTTCGGGAACCTCGCTGTTAAAATCATTTACCAGCATTTGCGCCATACCTATAAGGTGTTTAGCTTTATTGTTTGGGTAGCTAATACTTCTTATAATAGGAAATAACTCGTCAAAAGTAGTTTCGGCCAATAACTCAACTGTAGGAAATTGCTTAAAAATATTGGGTGTAACCATATTTACACGCTTATCGGTACATTGGGCTGATAAGATTACGGCTACTAATAATTGATACGGATTTTCGTAGTACAATTCAGTTTCAGCTTCGGGTTGATGTTGGCTAAAATAAGCCACAAAATGCTCGTATCGTTCTTTGCGGGTCATGCTAAATGCTTGTTACAATGCAATGTTAATTAAAATTTACCGACTTTAATTACGTATTACTTAAACTTATTTCAAGTATTCGGGTTTGCTTACCCAAAGGTTGTTGTTTAATCTTGTGGTGCTATTTGTTAAGCCAACCTTTGGCTACCAAGTAGGGTACAATTAACCAAAGTAGTCCTTTAATTAAAAAGAAAACAAACCCCATCCAGCCAAGGCGTTTTAGCCAATCGGTAAAGTTGCGTTGGGGTGGTTTAAATGATGGGGGAGTGCTTTGCATATCAAAAAATGTATAGCGCAATTTATGGTTAATGACTTGTAAAATCAAAAACAACAATTAAATAAATACACACATGAAAACTAACTTAAACCACATTGGTCTTGATACCAAGAAAAGTGAAAAACTAGCTACCGAACTAAATCAGCTATTAGCTAACCTACAAGTATTTTACATGAATGCACGTGGTATGCATTGGAACATTAAGGGCGAAAAGTTTTTTGAATTGCACCTTAAGTTTGAAGAATTGTATAACGATTTAGTGTTAAAAGTAGATGAAGTAGCTGAGCGCATTTTAACCTTAGGACACACCCCTGTGCATGCTTATACCGATTACATAAAGATGGCTAAACTTAAGGAGTTAAAAAACGTTACCGATGGTAAAAAAGGTGTAGCACATGTGCTTGATGGCTTGGCTACTTTATTAATTATTGAGCGCAAGGTTTTGGCTTTAAGTGGCGATGCTGGTGATGAAGGAACCAACGCATTAATGAGTGATTACATAAGAGCACAAGAAAAGCTTGTATGGATGTATAGTGCTTATTTAAATAAGTAAAACATCACAACTCATTCAGTCAATAATTCTGATGGGCATGTTAAAGTAATCTGGCAAATGCTATTACAAAAAAAATCCCCGTTCCGATTTAATCGGAACGGGGATTTAAGTTTTAACTATT
>CAZJHS010000086.1:0-12289 GCA_964545895.1 uncultured Chitinophaga sp.
AATTTGTCAAGTATTTTTTTGAATTTATTTCTATCTTCTTTCTAATACCCTATCTGTCAAAACGCCCGCCATCTCTGCTTCTAAAGAACTTTTTGTCCCCTCTCGCTCTCGCTGTAAAGGGATGCAAATGTAACCCTATTTCCTTCGGCCGCAAGTACTCCTAACGTTTATTTAACTAGTTGGCTGTATTACAAGGGTATATTTTTTGAAAAAACTCTTGTAGTGGCCCAATTTACGGGCTTTTACCCATGATTTCTTTATAAAATTATGCAGTGTATTGGAAAAATATCGATTGTATTATGGTATAAAATTACATTTGATTAAACTTGCGCTTATTATTATATCATCACTAATTAATACATACACATTATATACATGAATACATCATCGTTATTATTTGAAAAACATGAAAACATTGTAGGAACTGCTTTGGCGGCCTTGCATGCAAGAGGTTATTACACTCCTTATCCAGAAAACCCGAAAGCATATAGTGAGGATGGTGATGCTAATGGAAAGGCATTTATTAGCGCTGTAATGAACACAAACTTTGGTGAGTTGCAACAAGGTGAGCCAACTGCATGGCTTGGTGAAGAGATATCTCCATACTTACAACTTGGAATTGGTGTTAAATACCCATCGTATGCTGTAGATACTTATATAAGTAATGCAGAGCGTGCTCAAAAAACATGGAGTAAAATTCCGGTTGAGCACAGAGCTGGTATTTTAATTGAAGCTTTAGACAGAATTAAAAACCGTTTTTTTGATATCACTTATGCTACTATGCATACTACTGGTCAATCTTACATGATGTCATTTCAAGCATCGGGACCACATAGTAATGATAGGGCATTAGAAGCTGTGGTTACAGGTATTGAGGAATTAACTAAATATGTAGCAGAAGCCGAATGGGTAAAGCCTATGGGTAAGTTTGATTTAAAACTTAAGAAAAACTGGAAGGCCATGCCAAAAGGAGTTGGATTAGTTATTGGCTGTAGCACTTTCCCTATTTGGAATACGGTACCGGCTTTATTTGCTAATTTAATTACAGGTAATGTTTGCATTGTTAAACCACATCCTAAAGCTATATTACCAATTGCCATTGTTATTGCTGAGTTACAAAAAGTATTTGTTGAGAATGGAATTGATGCGTGCACAGTGCAACTTGCTGTTGATACATTAAGTAATCCGATTACCAAATTATTGGCAGAGCGTAATGAAGTTAAGTTAGTTGATTACACTGGTGGTAGTGAATTTGGAAATTATGTTGAATCGTTAAACAAAACGGTATTTACGGAAAAGGCTGGTGTAAATAGCATCATTATTGATAGTGTTGCTGATTTAAAATCAGTAATGGGCAATATTGCATTTAGTGCCAGTTTATATAGTGGCCAAATGTGTACCGCACCACAAAACATTTTTATTCCGGCAAGTGGTATTACCACAAATGAAGGCAGTGTAAGCTTTGATGATGCAGTTGCTGCATTGTGTGCTTCTATTACTGGTTTGGTTGATAACCCTAAGGCAGGAGCCCCAACATTAGGAGCTATTCAATCAGAACTTACTATAAACAGATTGAAACAAATAAATGTACTAGGAGGCAATGTAGTACTTGAAAGTAAAGCAATAGTTAATGAAGAGTTTAAGGATGCAAGGATTGCAACTCCTGCAGTTATTGTAATTGATGAGCAAGAATATGCACATTATAATAAAGAGTGCTTTGGACCAATTGTGTTTGTGATTAAAACATCATCAACACAAAACTCTATTGCATTAGCCAAAAAACTTGCCAGCGAAAAAGGTGCAATCACTTGCGGTGCATATACTACAAACCCGGCTACTATGCAGCTTATAGAGGACGAAATGAACGAAGTATTTACACCGGTTTCATTTAACTTTACAGGTGCTGCGTTTATTAACTCGCACGCTGCGTTTAGTGATTTCCATGTTACTGGTGGAAACCCTGCTGGTAATGCTAGTTTAAGTACAAGTGAGTTTATTGTAAGAAGATTTGTTTGGGTTGGTAATCGTTTTGCGTAATATTTTTATACCATAGTTAAAAGGCTGTATCTATACTGATACGGCCTTTTTTGTGTCTTTATTACTAAATTAGTACATAAATTTAAGCAGCTAAATTCATGTTTATTTTAGCCGATATTGGTTTAAGGCATTTCACTTTTGTATAATTGAAACATGATGATAGCTGAAGGCGAACAAAAGACAACTTTAAAATCTTGGTGGTTTACCATTGCTTCGTGCTTGCTCTTTGTAGGCATTATTGCTGGTGAAAAAGCACAAGCAATATTGAGTATTGGTATGGCTGCACAATTGCTTAGCGTTTTGCTTTTTACATCGCCCAAACAAATTTGGACTAATTTTATTGGCAACAAAGCCATGTTACTATTTAGTTTGTGCTATTTATTTTTACTGTTAAGTTTCTTTTACATTGATAACAAACACTACTTACTGGAACGCTTACAAATAAAAATACCGTTGCTTTTATACGCTTTATTTTGGCCAAGCTTAGTAAATATTAGCACCAAACAATTGCGAATTATTTTTTATGCGTTTATTGGTGTTATTGTTATTAGCGCGTTAGGTATGCTAACTAACTATGCTTTGCATTTTGATGAAGTGAATCAATTATACCTTCAATCGAAATTAATGCCTGGGCCAATTAACCACATTAGGTTTAGCCTATTGGTGGTGTTTGCCATATACTTTATTTACTACTATCAAAAGCACATATTAAGGTTTAATAAAAGTAAAGAGCTTAATTTATTAATTGCTTGTGCTATTTTCTTAATTGTATTCTTGCATATTTACTCGGTAAGAAGTGGGTTATTGGCTTTATATGCAGTAATTGCTATTGCGTTATTTAACCACACAATAGCAAGCAAAAGCATTAAACAACTCCTTATTGTTTTTGGAGGGATTAGTTTAATTGCTGTAACAAGCATTATGATATCGCCAACAATGCGTAATAAAATAATAAACACGCAACAGGATGTAAATGTATATCAAAACTGCGAAGACCCTAACTTTAACTCATTGGCCACTCGCATGGTATCATACAAAACAGCGCTTATTATATACAATGAGAATAAACTATGGGGTTGTGGACAGGGTGATTTAAGAGATAAAAATGATGCGTTATTTAAACGAGATTATCCTAGTATAGTTACTCCAATTATTCCGCACAACCAGTTTATTTATTATTTAGCAGCCACCGGTATTATTGGCCTACTTATTTTTTCAATTGCATTTACAGCGCCACTTTGGGTTGATAAATTTTACCGATGGGAATTTATGCAGGTTGGTTATGCCATTTTACTTTTGGCATTTCAATTTGAACCAATGATTGAAACACAGATTGGTGTGGCTTGCACCATTGTGATGATTTTTATACCATACTATTTTACGCAACAACGTAAGTTGAGTATTATGGTTTAATAGCGTACTCTAATTTAATGCGAATAGTTGCTGATGTGCTTCCGAGTTTTTCTTGCGCTTCGTTACCAATTGAAATAATAAAACTTTTAAATCTATTGGTATCTAATTGACCCGTAACTCTTACTAAACATTGTTTGCCATTATCTAAATTAGTTACTTTAATAATAGTACCTATTGGCGCATCAGCATGTAAAACTTGCATACTTTCATCAACAAAGGCAATACCTGTTTGCTGAATTAAATCGGCTGTGGCAAGTTTAGGAGTTGATGTTTGTTGTGGCATTTGAGTTTCAACCCCATTTAATTTATAAAAAGGCTTAGCCGTTGCCGACTCATCAACAATTAAAATTTGACCCAATACAATTTTATTTGCTTTTAAATTGTTCCATTTACTTAATTGTGCGGTAGTTATTTTATACTTTTTAGCAATAGAAAAAACGGTTTCGTTTGGTGATACTTGATGTGTGTATACTTTCTGCGTTTCCTGTACTTGAGCATTTGCATGTGCCTCATCAACTTTAGAAGAATCGGGTTGAGATACAACTGCGGGTTTAACCTCTGTTGCTACAAATGGAATTTTTACTAGTTGATTTTTAACTAATTTATTTTGCTTTAGTTCATTGTGCTTCTGTAAATCGGCAGCAGTAACTTTGTAGCGTTTAACCAAATCGGCTAATGTTTCATTTTTACCTACTTTATGGATAATAAACTTTTGTCCCTTAATAGTTTCTACCCTTAGTGAGTCGCAAGTTTTGGCATAAGAAACTAAGCCCAAAAACATCATTATTATTAATACTATAGTAGGTTTCATGCTATTTTACTTTTTGATTAACTAACGTAGAAAAAGCCATAGGCTTATCATTAAATAACGCTTTAGTAGCAGCCCAAGTTGTTTTGAATAAATCAGAATTACGATAGTTTTCCAAATCATCTAAGCCATTCCATAAACTGTAGGTATAATAAACATTACTATGATTAGCATCTTGTAATAACGATAACCCCATACAACCCGGAAAATTTGCGATATGAATTTTGCTATTTTCGAAAATGGTTAAAAACTCATCTACCTGATTTGGGTTAAATGATAATCTTACTATTCTATTAATCATGGTTGTTTTTCAATTATTATTTGATCGCCTAATTTTAAACCTAACAAACTCCGGCCTTGCCCTCTATTAATGGCTATCTCTAACCATCCCATATCGTTAAAAACTGCAACTCCAGACCCAGGACTCACCATTGAATAATTTTGTTCAATCTTATCCAATGATTCTTTTTTACGGTAAAAAATCTTGTACTTGTCCTCTCCAATCCAAGCTTCAAATTGTTGTTTATCTAAATTTGTAATTGCATTATCATAGCCATCAACATGCACAATTGTTGCTCGTATTTGGTCTAAGCCTATTACAGGTTTAAGGTTATCTAAAATTACACTAGGTGCCGTTTCTGTTAAATAGGTATCTAATGTTACTCCGTTAATAATATTAGCTGCTACTTGTGTAAATACATTTTTTTCGGGCGATAAATCATTAACACTATAAAGACCTTGATTAACGCTATATATTTTATCCCAAGTATTACTAACCATGGATAAAAATCCATTATCGGCAGCAATAATCCATTGGTTTTGTTTTTGGCCAACTAATATGCGTTGATGCAAAGCCAAATTAGTATCAACGGCAATAATATGTACGGTTTGTTGCACAAAGTTAGGCATACAACTTTGTACTAAAAAAGCTGCTTGTGTTAAATCGTATGGTGGCAAATTGTGCGATACATCAACCAAAACAATTTGGGGCAACAATGCCAACAGCTTTGCTTTTAATGCTGCTGCATAGTATGTATTTGCTCCGTAATCGCTTGTTAATGTTATTATTTGCACGCTTATGCTTTACTAATTTAATAATCTTATAAATTGTTCCGCAATTTGCTAAAAAACTTCGACACTTTGTTTTTTTCCTGCATGCTAAATTTATATTTGTTATGCAACTGTACTTTGCAATAACATAGTAACATCAAAACCCATAAACATAAAAGCTTTGATACAAAAAGAAATTACCATTGAAGGTGCTGAACCAACCGATGTACTGGGGATAAACAATAAGAATCTTAAAATTATTCAGCACCACTTTGCCAAACTAAAAATTATATCGCGCGGCAACCAACTGTTTGTGCATGGCGAGATAGGAGAAATTGAGCATTTTGAAAATCAGCTTGCCGCTTTGTGTAAGTTAAGCCACCAAAAAGGCATGCTTGATTTGCAAGCCATTGAATCTATATTGGGTAAACAGGATTTGAATGGAACCGAGTTAGCTAAAGAAATTAAAAAAGATGATGATATTATTTTATTCGGTAATCAAGGCAAAATAATACGCGCAAAAACTCCTAACCAGAAAAAAATGGTGGAGCTGATGAACAAAAACGATATTTTGTTTGCCATTGGACCAGCAGGAACCGGTAAAACATATACTGCGGTAGCTTTGGCAGTAAAAGCACTTAAAAATAAAGAGATAAAACGTATTATTTTAACTCGTCCTGCGGTAGAAGCTGGCGAAAGTTTAGGCTTTTTACCTGGTGATTTAAAAGAAAAAATCGACCCGTATTTACGACCGCTTTATGATGCGTTAGACGATATGATACCACCAGAAAAACTGAAATTAGCCATTGAAAATAGGGTAATAGAAATTGCGCCACTGGCCTTTATGCGTGGCCGAACCTTAGATAATGCCTACGTTATTTTAGATGAAGCACAAAATGCAACCGATTTGCAATTAAAAATGTTTTTAACCCGCATGGGACCAAATGCTAAGTTTATTGTGACTGGTGATTTATCGCAAATTGATTTGCCTAAAAAAACACAATCGGGGTTATTAAAAGCAGTTAATATTTTAAATAATATTGAAGGTATACACTTTGCATACCTTACTTATGAAGATGTAGTACGCCATAAATTGGTGAGAGACATTATTAAAGCCTACGATAACGAACAAAATAGTTAAGAATAAAGTTAAGTTGATTAAATTCGCACACTTAATATATATGTATGGAAAACGCAATTGTATCTACTAATTACTTCTTTAAAAATCAGAAAACTTTTTACCGCGGTAAAGTAAGAGACGTATATAATATTAATGATGATTTATTGGTGATGGTTGCATGCGACCGTATTAGTGCTTTTGATGTGGTGCTTAAGCGCCCTATCCCTTTTAAAGGACAAGTACTTAACCAAATTGCTTCACATTTTTTAGATATGGCTTCGGCATTGGTTCCAACTTGGAAAATTGCAAGCCCAGATGCCAACGTTACTGTAGGCCAAATGTGCGAACCATTTAAAGTTGAAATGGTAATACGTGGTTACCTAGCTGGTCATGCTTGGAGAGAATACAAAGCTGGCAAACGCCAAGTTTGTGGTGTGGCCATGCCTGATGGATTAAGAGAAAACGATAGATTGCCTGAACCTATCATCACCCCAACTATTAAAGCTAGCGAAGGACACGATGAAGATATTAGCAGAGAAGACATTTTAAAAACGGGATTAGTAAGTGAAGCAGATTACATTGTGCTTGAGGATTACACCCGTAAACTTTATGCTATGGGTACTGAAGCCGCAGCCAAACAAAATTTAATTTTGGTTGATACTAAATATGAGTTTGGTAAAAAGGATGGTGTAATTATGTTGATTGACGAAATTCATACACCAGATTCTTCGCGTTATTTTTATAAAGATACTTACGAAGAAATTCAGGCTAAAGATCAACAACAACGCCAATTATCAAAAGAGTTTGTGCGCCAATGGTTAATTGAACATGGCTTTCAGGGCTTAGAAGGACAAACACAGCCTGATATGAGTGATGATTTTATTGAAACAGTTACCAATCGTTATATAGAATTATACGAACACATAACAGGTATGAAGTTTGAAAAAGCGGATTACAGCAGTGTAGAAAAACGAATAGAAAAAAATGTAAACGACTACTTAGCTCAAGTTAGTCAATAACGCAACACATGAATATTAAGCTATCGGTAGTAATTATTACCTTTAATGAAGAGCGCAATATTGAGCGTTGCTTGTTATCGGTAAAAGATGTTGCCGATGAAATTGTGGTGGTTGATTCTTTTTCGAAAGACAAAACCAAAGAGATTTGTTTAAAGTATGATGTGAAATTTGTTGAACACAAATTTGATGGACACATTGAACAAAAAAACTGGGCTATAACACAAGCCCAATACCCGCGTGTACTTTCGCTTGATGCCGATGAAGCCTTAGATGAAAAGCTAATCCAAAACATATTGGCCATTAAACAAAATTGGCAGTATGATGGCTACGAAATGAATAGGCTTACCAATTACTGCGGTACTTGGATTAAACATTGTGGTTGGTACCCTGATAAAAAACTTCGTTTATGGGATGCGCGCAAAGGCCAATGGGCCGGCACCAACCCACACGATAAATATGAAATGTTTGCGGGTGCAACAACCCAACATATTAGCGGAGATATTTTACATTATAGTTATTACACCATTGCCGATCATTACAAACAAGTAGAATACTTCACTACAATTTTAGCTAAGGCACAACACCAACAAGGTAAAAAAGTAAACTTGCTGGTATTATATTTAAGTCCGGTAGTTAAATTTTTACGCGATTACATTTTAAAATTAGGCGTACTTGATGGCGTAGCGGGTTTTACCATCAGCAGAATTTCGGCCTATGCCACTTTTCTTAAATACAAAAAACTACGTGCACTAAATTTAACGGCAAGCCAGCATGATTAATTTAAACCATCAAACCATATTAATTAGCAGGGTTGATAGTATTGGCGATGTAGTGCTAACCTTGCCTTTGTGTGTTTGGATTAAAGAGCATTTTCCAAACTGTAAACTTATCTTTTTAGGAAATACTTATACTAAACCTGTTATATCTTGTTTACCACAAGTTGATGAAATTATTGAATGGAAAGCGTTGCAAAACCTAACAGTACACGAACAAATTAATTTCATTAAGCAATTAAACATTGATGTTTGCTTGCATGTGTTTCCTAAAAAAGAAGTTGCACAATTAGCTAAGCAAGCCGGAATAAAAAAACGTATTGGTACATCACACCGATTGTTCCATTGGTTTACTTGTAATGTGCGCTTAAACTTTAGTCGTAAAAAATCTGACTTGCACGAATCGCAGTTAAATTTTGAATTACTAAAACCATTTGGATTAACAGCAATACCAACACTTGAAAACATTGCAACGATGATGCAAAGTTTTAAAGCTCCTGCTGTTGATTTGCCCAATGATATCAAGCAAGCTTTGCAACAAAATTTGCCAAAGGTTATTTTGCATACTAAATCTCAAGGCAGTGCTGTAGAGTGGCCACTAGAAAAATATACGCAATTGGCTAACCTATTGCTAAAAAATGGATACCAAGTTTTTTATACCGGAACAGAACAAGAAGGTGGTTTAATAAGGAGCAGTATTCCCTATCATCCAAACTGCATGGATACTACCGGAAAAATGAATTTATCGCAATTGATTAATTTCATTTCGCAGTGCGAAACCTTAGTAGCTTGCAGCACTGGCCCAATGCATTTATCGGGCATACTTGGATTAAAAACTATAGGATTGTTTTCATCCATCAAACCAATACACCCAGGTAGGTGGAGTGCTTTAGGTAAAAAAGTAACTAATCTGGTGAGCCCTAACCTTCAACCCAAAACTATTGCAGCCATTGAGGTTGATGATGTTTTAGCCGCTATTATAAAAGCATAAAAAAAACAGCCTCGAAAAAATTCGGGGCTGTTTTATTTATAATCAATTCATTAATCTTAGTTAACCACCCACGTTTCGCGGCCAGCTAATAATTTATCTAAATCAATTTCCTTAGTTACTCTTGATAAATTTTTGTTCACTATTTAAATTCCTTCGCAAAATAAATTCATCGTCAAATTTTCCGATAATGAAACTATTCTCTGTAATTTCTATAAAATAATATGCTGCTGCGTTAGCTGGAATAAACATACCTTTTGTATCAAACAAAAATCCATTCCAACTTTGCTTAAATTTAACTTCATAAAATTTACCTTCCCAACCATTCCTATTTATAATAATGACATTCTCTGGATCTATTGTACTATAAAATTTACTATTGCTTTCTTGATTATATATCAATGTAAAAAATTGATTTTCGTTATCATAAAAGGATATTTTTTCTAAAACTTCAACATGACTCAGATTACTTTTATAAAAATTATGGAGCATTAGTCTTAATAACTTTTGAGAACCCCACCAATCTGATGTTTGACCTTTACTTCTTTCTAATGATACAAATATTTTATCTAAAGCTATTATATTTAGATCATACTTGAAGTTATTTAAACCCAATTGTTTACGCAAGAAGTCACTGTATATTTCAGGAGAAGTATCAATGTCCACTTGTACTCTATTTAAATAAGTATTTAATTGTCCTAAATATGAAATAACCGAATCAAAATCAGAATACTTAATCAAATACTCGAAGATAACTTCAAAATAAAATATATCTAATCTATTATTTTTATACGCAAAAATAATAGCATTGTTTAGCCTTCTTCTTGTAATTTCTGTGTTTGTTGATTCTACAGTCAAGGTAATATAATCGAAAATTAGCCAATCATAATCAATAAATTTCCAAAGTATAAAGTTGAAGTTCTTATCGTTTGTAATTGCAAAATCTTCATTCGAAAACGACTTAAATTCTTCTTGAAGTCTTGATGCCGTTATCTTCGAATAACATGGCCTGACATAAATACTCTCTCTGTAATTACATTCAGTACTTAATGGTGCAATTGAGGGCAAATTGAATAGATTAGATGACACCCTGCATTCGAAGTTGCTTTTAAAACTATAACAATCCTTATCCCTCTCCAAGTAATTAATTCCATTCATAAAAAAGGGTTGAATTCTGTTCTTTAAAAAATAGGGATCCCAATACTTTTCTAATAATTTATTTCTAAGCGAATTGGTACAATTGTCTAAATTCTCCTTCAGAACGTCAATAAGCTTCTTTTTTAAATGTGCATCTCCACCATTTAGTGAATGATTAGTTAAAAATGGGGCTTGGTAGACGGAAAATCTTGTAAGTAAAAAAATTATATCTAACCTTATGACTGACAAATACTCGACAAAAACAACATTACTAATCAAAACACGTTTACGATTAAAGGAGCCCAATTTTTTATCAAATTCACTCAAAACGTTTTCTTCACGAATTGAAAAGAGTATATTTTCAATTTCATATAAAATTGAACTCGCCTCATCTATAAGAGCAACAGTCCCTTTAGTCTTGTATGTGTAGTTATCAATGTCATTATTTGAATTATTATCGTCAATAATTCTACTTTTTTTTATAAACTCAAAATAACTAGACCAGAAACAAATTAGTTTAACCAAGAAACTCCCACCGCCACCTTCAGATAACCATTTCAAAACATTAATAATAATACTAATATTTTGTTTTCGATTTAGTCGTTTAACGCCTAACTTAAACAATAGTCTAAAAACGAATAGTCTTATCATAACTAACACTTTAACTTTATATTCATGATTAGTTCTGCCCTTAATTTATTCAGTTTTTCTTCGAACTGTTTTATATTTCTTGAATGAAGCAAACTTAGATATGTTATCTCAAAAAAGATCTCACCATACAAATTTTGATTCCTCGTCAGATTTGAAACCTCCTTTAATATTTCTAAAAGCTCTTGTTCATTATAGTTATGATAATTCAGAACCTTTAGTTTTTCGATTAGTTGCATAATATTTCTTATTTAGATTGTATAATCAATATTATTTAATTCGTTAATCTTAGTTTACCACCCACGTTTCGCGGCCAGCTAATAATTTATCTAAATCGCCTTCGCCATAGCTTGCTTTTGCATGTTCAATTTGGTTGTTAAACAATTCATCAAAAGTAGCTTTGTTGTTGTTTACATAAAATACGCCAAACGGACGAGGGAAATGCCCTTCTACCGATGGATCATCATAAAAACGAGATAAGATAGTTGCTTTAACCAAATCAGTTTCATCGTGAATCCACAATTCATTTTCTGATACATCAGCTACATTTACAATAACTGGTTTAAAGCCATCAAGCTTAATTCCTTTTTCGTTTTCGGTACCAAAAATTAATGGTTTGCCGTGTTCCATCATTAAGGTTTCTTGCTTCTTGGTTCCTTTTTCGGTAAATACTTCAAACGCTCCATCGTTAAACACGTTGCAGTTTTGATAAATCTCTACCAACGAAGTTCCTTTATGCTCGTAACCTCTTTTTATTATAGCTTGTTGATGCTTTGGATCACGATCTAAAGTGCGTGCCACAAAAGTTGCATCAGCACCTAAACATAAAGCAATTGGATTAAAAGGATAATCTAACGAACCCATTGGGGTTGATTTTGTTACCTTACCCTGCTCAGATGTTGGAGAGTATTGTCCTTTGGTTAAACCATAAATTTGGTTGTTAAATAACAATACATTTAAATCTGGATTTCTGCGAAGCATGTGTATAAAGTGATTACCACCAATACTCATTGAGTCGCCATCACCTGTAATTACCCAAACAGATAAGTCGGGGCGCGTAGCTTTTAAACCAGTTGCAATTGCTGTAGCACGACCATGGATTGAGTGCATACCAAACGTATCCATGTAATACGGAAAACGTGAAGAGCAACCAATACCTGATATAAATACAAACTCTTCTTTTGGTCTGCCCAAATCAGGTAAAACAGTTTGTACTTGTTTTAATATACTATAATCGCCACAGCCCGGGCACCAGCGTACCTCTTGGTCTGAAGAGAAATCTTTCGATGTTAATTT
>CAZJHS010000087.1:0-12200 GCA_964545895.1 uncultured Chitinophaga sp.
GTAAAACGCTCGCCTTCGTAGGCAATAAAGCTGTTTTCAAATTCACTTCTGGTTTCTGTTAATAGTTCCTCTAACGAGTCGTATCTAGATGAGAAGTGGCCAATAATAAGTTGTTTGGCTTCTGCTGCTTTAGCCACCATTCCGGCTTGTAAGGCCGTACTGTGCATGGTTTCTTCAGCACGTTTTAGTTTATCATGCATAAATGTAGCCTCATGATAAACCAAATCAACACCTTTTATGGCATCAATAACACGTTGGTCGTACATGGTATCACTGCAATAAGCATAGCTAATAGGCGATAAATTTTCGATGGTAAGTTCGCTATTTTTTATAATCACTTTTCCATCTGCACTGTGGTAATCTTTACCACGCTTTAAATCGGTGTAATGCGTAAACGGAATGTTGTGTTTTTTGCAATTATCAACGTGAAGTTTTTTAAGTTTGGTTTGTTCTTCAAACAAAAAACCAGTTGTTGGTACCCTATGAAACAAGGGAAATGAAGTAACCTTAACCGTGGTATCCTCAAATAAAACCTCTTTTATATTTGGGTTGGTAATGTGTTTAATGATTTCAAAATTTAATGCGCTTTCTGTGGTAGAAATAAACAAATCTAAAATTTGAAATAAGCTATCGGGGCCATAAATATGAATGGCTTCGGTACGTTGCATCAAATTCATGCTAAACAATAAACCAGGTAAACCTAGCATATGGTCGGCATGTATGTGGCTAATAAAAATGTGCTTAATTTTTGATTTCTTAATTTTATAGCGCTGCATTTGCACTTGAGTACCCTCGCCACAATCAATTAAAAAATGATGATCGAGCATGCGCAGGTATTGAGCCGATGGATGGCGGCTAAGTGTGGGTGTTGCTGAGCTATTTCCTAAAATTACTAAATCAAAAATCATGCTTGGTTGGCATCATCGCCCATGTTTAAAAACTGCTTTTCTAGTTGGTCCATAAACACAAAATCTACGGCTTCTACATCAGTAGCAATAAAGGTAATATCAGCCTTTGCAAACAAGCGTGTAAACGAGTCTTCGGCATTAGTTACAATCAGCATCCCATTGTTTTCGTGCAACTCAAGTCCAAGATTAATTAGCTCGCGTGTAGCATCAGCGTTACACTCTTTTACTCCATCAATATTTACAATAACGTACTTGCTGCTGCTAGCCACTTCATGCCTAACTTTTTCAATTAGCTTAAGCGCGTTGTTTTTATCAAGCAGTGTTAAGTCTGTTTTAATCAATGAGTATTGATCACTTTTTTCAATGGTATAATTCATCCTGAAAAATATTATTGGGTAAATTTACATTTCGGCATGTAAATATTTATATAATTTGCACAAAAAAGTAACCTTTATTTCATGAGCAGTAAAATAGCATTGATAACAGGCGCTTCGGCAGGTATTGGCGCAGCCACCGCAAAATTATTGGCATCAAACCAATACAACCTTATACTTGCTGCCCGAAGAATAGATAAAGTGCAGGCATTAGCCACAGCATTAGCCACACAATATGGTATAAAAACATGGGCCATACAGCTTGATGTAAGAGACAGAAAAGCAGTAGGAGAGACCATAGCCAATTTGCCCGATGCATTTAAAAAGATTGATGTTTTAATAAATAATGCTGGTTTGGCAAGCGGATTAAGCAGTATTGATGAAGGTGATATGGACGATTGGGATGTGATGATTGATACCAATATTAAAGGGTTATTATATGTTACACGATCGGTTGTGCCACTTATAAAAGCTAATGGTGGCGGACATATCATTAACATAGGTTCGATAGCAGGTAAGGAAGTTTATGCAAATGGAAATGTGTATTGTGCTACCAAACATGCTGTTGATGCTTTAAATAAAGCCATGCGTTTAGAGTTGGCTCAGTATCCAATTAAAGTAACGGCTATACATCCGGGAGCTGTTGAAACAGAATTTAGTGTGGTGCGTTTTCATGGTGATGAGCAGCGTGCAGCATCAGTTTACCAAGGGTTTGAAAACCTGGTAGCCAATGATATTGCCGAGGCTATTTGGTTTGCCTTAAGCCGACCAGCACATGTAAATATTAACGAATTAACTATAATGCCTACAGCGCAACCTGTGGCAAGTGTAATACACCGCAAATAGTTTTAGCTATGAAGTACGTAAGTTTTTTAGTGCTATTTTTTACTGGGTTGATGGGCTTTGCTCAGCAGCAAATTAATGTAATGCTTAATACCCCAACACGCGATGATAGGTTTGAGCGCTTTAACTTAAACCTAGCTTTGTTTGAACTAAAAAACGATACCCTACTTACGTGGGATTTTGAAGGCTTAAAAAAGGCCAAAGCCGTTGCTGTAAAAAAGCCATCAGGGTTTAATGTGTACGCATACGGCTATCTGTTTTTTGCCGGAAATCAGGAAGGGCTAAGTCCCGGTTTTATTACTTTATTGGTGGGCAATCCTTATCATGCCAAGCCCACACTTTTTGCCGATTTAAATAATAATTTTGATTTTACGGATGATAGTTTTTCGCAACAATTGCCTTGGCGTGGTGATTCGGCTATTGTAAAATTATGCATCCCTAATACCAACCGTTGTACACAAGTAAAACTTACCCGACATATGGTTGATGGTAAACATGAGTACAAACGAATGATGAATGAGTATTATCAATTTACGTATCCAAATCGTAATTTTTTAGGTATGGAACATGCTTACCGCGAGCAGCATTATCAGGCTAAAAGCGGGTTAATGGCTTGGGGTGATGATAGTGTTTGGGTAGCACTTTATGATGCCAATAACAATGGCGTTTATAACGAAGAAGGCATTGATAAGTTTGTTATGGCCAATGTAACCGATACGCTTATTTTTCCTTTTGATGATTTATACAGCAGTACCATCAGCAACAAATCAGGAGTATGTTTTGTAGATAAAAACGGAAAGCAAATTGCTTATGTAAGTGCCGCAAGTGATGGAAGCAATATTACCGTTCAGGTTAATACGCAAACGTCAAACGATAATCAAACCAAAGCAGGTAAAAAGTTGCCTAAGTTTAAGTATATTGATTGGAAAGGTAAAAAGCATCGCATTGCCAAACTGCGTAAACACTCATTGTATATTTATTTTGGCAACAAGCAAGCGCCATCCTTTAAAGCCGATACAGCTGCACTGCGCGTATTAGCCGATAAATACTCAAAATCGTTGCGTGTAATTGGCTTTATTGAAGTAAACAAATCGTACGAGCTCAGTGTATTTGGCCAATACGGACATTTAAATTGGATTTTGGCTTATAAAGACAAATACATAAACTCAAAGCTTGGAATACGTGGTTTGCCTAGTAGTATCTATACAAAAAAACGTAGAAAAGTAGTTAGCTACAACTTATCTCCAACCGAACTTTTGCGCATGTTAGAATCAAAATGATGCATAACTAAACATAAGTATGTAGGGGTGTTTATATATGACACAAGCCGTTTGATTATTGAGCAATAAAAAGTTAAACTTGTGGCTCAATATATTTCAAATGAACAAATTACTTACTTTACTATCTGTACTTTGTATAGCCCTTAGCACATTTGCGGCTAACGGTGATACAACTACTGTACGCGTTTTTGATAAATTTCACATGAATCGTTATGGTAATTTTGATCAAAAAGTGGCCATGCCATCAGCGCAAAAAACACAACAACGCGCTTGGTTAAAATATACCCTTGGTTGTTTAAGTAATGGCCAATGCGAGTGGGATTATACCATTAAACTTTTTGTGCGCGAGCATACAGGCAAAAACGATTCAACCTTACAGCAAGCTCCTTATTTAAAAGTAGCTGGTGCTCCTAAAGATTCGGTAGTTTATTCAATGGATACCACTTGGGTTAATGTGTATAATGCTACCCGAAAAACAACAGATTCAGTGCCTGCTGCATTAGTAAAAATTACCTTATTTGGCGATACTTTAAATCCGTTGGTTTTAACAGATTCGATTACGGGTTTTGCGGCTAATTACTGGCGCGTAAACTTTGATACATTAGGTCGCAAAGTTGATTCAGTATGGGTTCCAGCAACACATGTTATCCGTCAGAAATTTACCCCTTACTACCGCGTGTTTGAAGTAGTAAATGACATTGAATTAGGTCGTTTTATTTCGCCTTATGCTAAAACATTCCCTAAAACATTTCAGTACGATTATATATACGATGTTACAGATTACATGGGTTTAATGCACGATTCAACCGAGTTTAGAATTCAGTACCAAGGATATTCGTATGGGTTTACGGCCACCTGGGATATGATTATGGTTGAAGGAACTCCAGCACGCGATGTAGTTAAAGTAGAAAATATTTACAACGGTGGTTACAACTACGGACAAGCAACTTCTATTGAAGCTGCTTTAGTTCCTAAAACATTTGTTGTACCGGCTAATGCAAGTGCAGTTAAAGCACGTGTTATTATAACTGGTCACGGAGGCGAAAATTCAGAAAACTGTGCTGAGTTTTGTGCTAAGTACATGTACGTAAAACTAAATACCAACCAAGTGGCTCAGCAATTGGTTTGGAAAGATGATTGTGGTGATAACGCCATTATTGCTCAACCTGGTACTTGGGTTTACGATCGTGCCAATTGGTGCCCAGGCGAAAAAATTAGAAATTACGATTACAACTTAAATGTAACCGCAGGTAGCACCAATACTATTGATTTAGATATGGAAGAGTTTACAGCAAGTGGAGCTGCTAGCTACAACATTGCGTTACAACTTATTTACTACAAAAATAATAACCGCGAGGTTGATGGTGCTATTGAAGAGATATTGGCACCCACACGTAATTTCTGGCATAACCGCACCAACCCTGTTTGTGATAATGCTAAAATTTTATTGAAAAACTGGGGTGCAACTCCTTTAACAACTGCCGAAATCTCTTACCAAATAGGTGGTGCACCTGTTACTAAAGTGGGCTGGCACGGTAATTTGGCTTACGAAAAAGAAGAAATAGTTACCATACCATACATGCAATGGCCAAATACCTTAGGCGATAGTACTTTTAAAGTATGGTTAAGTAAAATTAATGGGGTTGATGCTGATGATAACGCAAGCAACAACATGCAAAGTAGTAAGTTTGATGTGCCACTTACTTTGCCAAGTACATTTATTATTGAAACACGCACCAATGCCGCTCCTGCACAAAATAGTTATACACTAACTGATGCAGCAGGCAATGTGTTAAAAACACGCACTTTCACTACGGCAAACACCTTGTACCGCGATACCTTTAACTTACAATGGGGTTGCTACACGTTTAAGTTTAATGATGAAGCAGGAAACGGTATGGGCTGGTGGGCAGCAACATCAGAAGGAAATGGTACTTTACGTATTTTAAATGCAACTAGTCCGATTAAATTATACAAAACGTATAATACAGATTTTGGAAACTTTGTACAGCTAAACTTTAGAGTACAATATGCATTAGGAACTAACGAGCAGTTTATTGATGAGCAAACAGTTGCTGTTTATCCAAACCCAGCAACCAACCAAATTTCTATTGAAGGATTTGAGGTTAAATCGGCAATATTGATGGATGTTACGGGCAAACAAATTCAAACCTACGAAGCTGGTAATACCTTACAATTAAATCAAGTGCCAACAGGTATGTATTTGTTGCAATTGGTTAATCAGCATCAACAAAAAGTAATTAAAAAAGTAGCTATTGCACAATAATTAATAGCAATAAAAAAAATCAAACGGCATGGAGTAGCTTTACTTCATGCCGTTTTTTTATATTGCAGCATGCAGCCCAATTCCTCTTCATACATAAATATACATACGCATTTTAAACCCCAATTAAATAGCGAGTTTGTAGTGCGTAATGCTTATTTAAAACTTACGGTAGCCCAATTAGAGCAGTTGCCCTATGCGGTTTCGGTGGGTTTGCATCCTTGGCACATACATCAAATTCCCTTAACCCAATTATCGGATAGGTTGATTGATTTGGCTACGCAAAAAAATGTATGGGCAATTGGGGAAATAGGAATTGATAGAAGTATTGATATTCCCATATCAACCCAAATACAGTATTTTGAAACACAACTTAACGTGGCCAGGGCATTGCAAAGGCCAGTGGTTATTCATGCTGTTAGGAGTGTAAGCGATTTGATGCCTTATTTAAAAAAATCAAAAGTGCCTTTTATTTTTCATGGGTTTAATGGCAATATTCAACAAGCCAACGAACTTTTAAAATACTCCGCTAAACTATCGTTTGGCAAGGTTTTGTTTGATGATAAAATGGCTGAGGTATTTAAACAATTGCCAATGGATGCCTTCTTTTTAGAAACAGATAATGCATCCGTTTCTATCGAAACTATTTATCAAACCGCGGCTCAATTAAAAGGTTTATCGGTTGATGAGTTAAAATCTGCGGTATTTAATACATTTGCCGCTTGTAGTAAAAACGTATAATAGCGTGTTGGTATGAAAGAAATTAAACCATGGATGGGTAGAACCCAATTATTATTAGGTGAGGAGAAATTAAATAAATTGGTAAACGCCAATGTGTTGGTTGTTGGTTTAGGTGGAGTGGGTGGTATTGCAGCCGAAATGATTGCGCGTAGTGGCGTAGGTAAAATGACTATAGTTGATGCCGATACGGTTGACCCTACAAACCGTAACCGTCAAATTCCGGCATTAAGCAGCACCGAAGGTGTACTTAAAACAGATGTACTTAAAGCGCGTTTGCTTGATATTAATCCTGATTTAGAATTAACCGTAATACCTGAGTATTTTAGAGATGAGTTAACCCATAAAGTGCTTGATGAAGGACACTTTGATTACGCGTTAGATTGCATTGATACTTTAAGTCCTAAGGTGTTTTTTATTAAAGCATGCCTTGATAGGAAAATACCTTTGGTAAGTAGTATGGGGGCCGGTAATAAAGTAGATCCTACCCAAGTTAAGGTTGATGATATATCAAAAAGTTACAACTGTAAATTAGCCAAATATACCCGTAAATATTTACACAAGTTTGGAATTAGAAAAGGAGTGAAGGTAGTATTTAGTGCCGAAGAAGCTCAACAGTTTATGGGCGTAACCATGGTTGGCGCGCGTAATAAAAAATCAGCACCAGGTACCATTAGTTACTTGCCTGCAGTATTTGGTTGTACCATGGCTAGCGTGGCAATCAGAGATTTGTATAATAGGAAGTAGTGGAGGATGGATGTTGGATGCTGGAGATTAGAAGTTGGAGGTTAGAAGTTGGAGGCTGGAGGCTAGACATTAGAAGTTGGATATTAACCACAAAACCAATCAACCAATAACCAATCAACCAATAACTAAATAACAAATCAACCAATAACTAAAAACTAAGAACTAAAATTAACCGTGTATATTGTAACTCAAATTAGCATATTTGCCAACAGAATTAAATTTAACGATAAAGTATATGACAAAAATTAAAGTAGCGAATCCAGTTGTTGAATTGGATGGTGATGAAATGACTCGCATCATTTGGAAGTTTATTAAAGATAAATTGATTTTACCTTACCTTGATTTAGATATTAAATACTATGATTTAGGTATGGAGCACCGCGATGCCACCAACGACCAAGTTACGGTTGATGCAGCAGAAGCGATTAAAAAATATAATGTAGGTATTAAGTGTGCCACCATTACACCTGATGAGCAACGTGTAACGGAGTTTAGCTTAAAACAAATGTGGAAATCACCAAACGGAACTATTCGTAATATATTAGATGGTACTGTTTTTCGTGAGCCAATTGTTTGTGCTAATGTACCTCGTTTGGTTCCAAACTGGACAGCACCAATTTGTATTGGCCGTCATGCTTTTGGCGATCAATACCGTGCAACAGATTTTGTAACCAAAGGCAAAGGTAAGTTAACCATTAAGTTTGAAGGCGAAGACGGACAAGTAATTGAGCACGAAGTGTACAACTTTAAAGGTGATGGCGTAGCATTAGCTATGTACAACACCGAAGAAAGTATACGTGGTTTTGCGCACTCTTGCTTTAACCAAGCCTTAACCAAAAAATGGCCTTTATACTTATCAACTAAAAATACCATCTTAAAAAAATACGATGGTAGGTTTAAAGATATTTTTGAAGAAATTTATCAAGCAGATTACAAAGCAAAATTTGTTGAAGCAGGCATTGTATACGAGCATCGTTTAATTGATGATATGGTTGCTAGTGCTTTAAAATGGAATGGTAACTTTGTTTGGGCTTGCAAAAACTACGATGGCGATGTACAATCAGATACAGTTGCACAAGGTTTCGGTTCGTTAGGTTTAATGACTTCGGTATTGGTTACTCCTGATGGAAAAACCATGGAAGCAGAAGCAGCGCATGGTACTGTTACCCGTCACTTCCGCGATCATCAAGCAGGTAAACCAACATCAACCAACCCAATTGCTTCTATTTTTGCTTGGACACGTGGCCTTGAGTTCCGTGGTAAATTAGATGGCAACCAAGAGTTGATTAACTTTTGCCAAGCATTAGAGCAAGTTTGTGTTGAAACAGTTGAGAGCGGTAAAATGACCAAAGACTTAGCGGTTTGTATTCATGGAAATAAAGTTAACCATGGCGAACACTACTTGTATACACAAGAGTTTTTAGATGCATTAGATACCAATTTAAAAGCTAAATTGGCTAAATAATAAGGCAATAGCCTCAGTATAAAATCCTCATAGCAAATAGCTATGGGGATTTTTATTTTACAGCCCATCTAGTTGTTTCAAATACTAAATATTTAAATAGCTTCGCAGCCTTTAAAATATAATATGCAAAAAATCGTATCGGGGCTTCTAATAATATTAAGTTTAACATGCCAGTTTGTATCAGCGCAAACATCATCTATTAAATTAAAAAAGAAGGGTACTATATACATCAGTTGGGGGTACAACCGCGAATCATACTCACGAAGCGATATCAGGTTTAAAAACACCACAACCGATAATTATGATTTTGTATTAAAAGATGCACCTGCGCATGATAAGCCCGGTTTTAATGATGGTTTAAGTAAGTTTTTATCGCGCGATTTAAGTATACCACAATACAATTTACACCTAGGTTATTTGTTTAATGATAAACGAAATTTAGGTATTGAGCTAAGTTGGGATCACTTAAAATATATTGTATACGATAACCGAACCATGCACATTACTGGCCAAATTAGAGGTAATCAAATAGATAAAGATACGTTTGTAACCCCCAATTTTATCCATTTACAACACACCAATGGCAACAATTATTTAATGCTTAATATAGTTAAAACGAAAGAGTTGTATAAGTCAAAGAATTTTAACCTACATGCAATAGGCAAAGCTGGTATTGGTCCTTTAGTTTCGTATTCAATTACAACCATATTAGGTAGCCATAACCCAGGTGGCTTTAAAGTGCAAGGAGTAGTAATGGGATTAAATTTAGGCGCCCGATTAAATATGTATAAGTACCTATTTATTCAACCTGGTTTTCAGTACGGCTTTGCTAATTATACCAATACTAAAATTGGAGCCGATGGCGTAGGTAGAGCTACGCATGTATTTAGCTCGTACACCTTTATGCTCGAGGGAGGATTTAATATTCCATTAGCACCTGGTAAATAAAATGGGCTTTACATTAGTTTTTTTTTGTTAAACTTACATTTAAAATAAATATCAAGTTGAGAGTGGAAAAGCTACTAAAGCTGTATGCCCTAATGTTATATGTTGAAGCAAGCGAATTAGTCTGCAATATTACCCGTGTGCTTAAACCAAGCCGGTATGTTTTAGGTGCCTCTGTTGTATTGGTAGCCTTACCGGGCAACTATTTAACTACCCTTAACTTATTTGTTACTCAATAATGGAAGGCCAAAATAATTTAGTAGCTCAAGAGATAAAGTTAAAAGTAGTAAAGCTTTTAACCCAAAACGAACAACTTTTAAAGCAGTTGGAAGAGGTAAAAGCTGCTGCTGATTTATTGAAATCTGAAATTCAGCTACAAAAAAATACCATCGAAACGCTGCAAACACAAAATAAAATTGTTAAACTTGCTGAAATACTACCATCAACCCAAGATGATAGGCAAGAGCTAAAAAAACAACTCAGCGCTTACATCAAACAAATTGATGATTGTATAAGGTTGTTAAGCGAATAATAAGCTTAATGTTGAACGAACTATCAATAAAAGTGAATATAGCCGACAGGCACTACCCGCTTAAGGTAACTCCTGAGCAAGAGGTAGTGGTTAGGCAAGCCGCTAAGCTAATTAACGATAAACTGAAAGCTTTACAGCAACAGTTTGATGTTAGAGATAAGCAAGATATGCTTAGCATGACCGTGTTGGAATTAGCCACACAGCTCATTACCATGCAGCAAAGCGCTGCCTCTGATAAGGATGGTCTTAGCGCACAACTGCACGAGTTGCAGTCACTCTTAAAAAACGTTCAGCTTTAAAGTGCTTATTATTAACTAACACCACATGTACCACATTTAAAAAGTTAGTTAACAAATTATGACAATTGTATTAGTAGCATTAGTTGCTTTAGTAGCAGGTGCCGGTATAATGTACGTAGTTAACCAAAATATGCTTAAAACAAAGGCTGCCCAATTATTAAAGGAAGCCGAAGCAAAGGGTGAACTGCTACTTAAAAACCGCCAATTGGAGGCTAAAGAAAAATTCCTTCAGTTAAAATCGGAACACGAAAAAGAAGTTTCTCAGCGCACACAACAAGTTGCACAACAAGAGAACAAAATTAAACAAAAGGAAACTACACTTAATCAAAAAATTGAACAAACCCAGCGTAAGGATGCCGAGCTTGATCAATTAAAACAAACCATGCAACGCCAACAAGAGGCGTTAGCACAAAAGAAAGAAGAGTTAGAAAAACAAATTAATAGCCAAGTAAAACAGCTTGAAAAAATTGCAGGATTAACTGCTGATGAGGCTAAAAAACAACTGGTTGAAACATTAACCAACGAGGCACGTACCGATGCCATGACCTACATTAAAGATATTGTTGATGAAGCAAAATTAACTGCAGGTAAAGAGGCTAAAAAGGTAATTTTAAATAGTATTCAACGTACTGCTGCCGAGCATGCTATCGAAAACTCAGTATCGGTGTTTAACATTGATAGTGATGAAATGAAAGGTCGTATTATTGGTCGCGAGGGCCGTAATATCCGTGCATTAGAGAGTGCTACAGGTGTTGAAATTATTGTTGATGATACCCCAGAAGCAATTATTCTTTCTTGCTTTGATCCAATCAGACGTGAAATTGCCCGCTTAAGTTTACACCGTTTGGTGCAAGATGGTCGTATTCACCCAGCACGTATTGAAGAGGTGGTGGCTAAAACACGTAAGCAATTAGAAGAAGAAGTGGTTGAAATTGGTGAGCGTACTTGTATTGATTTAGGAATACATGGCTTACACCCAGAGTTAATACGTATGGTTGGTCGTATGCGTTACCGCAGTAGTTATGGCCAAAACTTATTACAACATAGCCGCGAGGTTGCACATTTATGCGCTACCATGGCAGCCGAGTTAGGCTTAAATGTTAAATTAGCTAAACGTGCAGGTTTACTACACGATATTGGAAAAGTGCCTGATGATGATGCAGAAACTCCGCATGCATTATTAGGTATGAAATTGGCCGAGAAGTACAAAGAACATCCTGAAGTTGTAAACGCTATTGGTGCGCATCACGATGAGATTGAGATGACTTCTATTCTATCTCCAATTATTCAGGCTTGTGATGCTATTTCGGGCTCGCGCCCAGGTGCACGCAGAGAGGATAGTGAAAACTACATGAAGCGTTTACGCGACTTAGAAAACATTGCATTAAGCTACACCGGTGTTGAAAAAGCATACGCAATTCAGGCAGGTAGAGAATTACGTGTAATGGTTGAATCAGAAAAAGTAACTGATCAACAAGCGGATATTATTTCAATTGAAATGAGCCAACGTATTCAAAAAGAAATGACTTACCCTGGTCAGATTAAGATTACCGTTATACGCGAAAAACGCTCAGTTAACTACGCTAAATAAACATCGTATTATAAACTAAAAGCCCCGCCCCGAGTAATCGGAGCGGGGCTTTTTTTATGTGTTGAGATTTTATTTTTTTAAACTAATTTGGGTTGATTCTCCCTTTTTTAATTCAGCAACTAAAGGAAATGTTTTAGCTCCATCTCTTAGTAAAATATTAGCAGTACAAGGTGCTGATTGTCCCTCGCTAACAC
>CAZJHS010000088.1:0-12095 GCA_964545895.1 uncultured Chitinophaga sp.
GATTCGGCTAAAGCTTGTTGGTAATCAAAGTAACCAGTTATGCCATGTGGTAAGTGTAAAAAATCGCCATGTTTAACTCCTGCATTTGCAGCGGCTTCATGCCCTCCACTATTTCCTCCGGTTGATTCACTGCCTAATACAAAATCTTGTGTTTGCACAGGTGGCAATAAACCCGATAGGCCTTTTAATGGTGCGCCAAATAACCCTGGTATCATATATACGGCAAAGGTAAAAGAGGCAATAGCCAACATAAAACGAGGAACACCAATGAATGGCATATCGCTATCGTGACTAAATTTAAGTTTACCTAATAGGTACATGCCTAATAAAATAGCAATCACAATCCATATAGAAAGATATATTTCACGATCTAAGATTCCCCAATGGTAAACAACATCGGCTGTACTTAAAAACTTAAAGGCAAATGCTACTTCAATAAAACCTAAAACTACTTTAACCGAATTTAACCATCCACCAGATTTAGGTAAGTTTTGCAAGTAACTTGGGAATACAGCAAACAAAGTAAACGGAAACGCAAGTCCAGCACCAAATGCGGCCATACCCATTAATGGTTTAAGAAATTTACCACCTACAGCTTCTATTAATAAGCTACTTACAATTGGGCCTGTACAGCTAAACGAAACTAGTACCAAGGTAAATGCCATAAAGAAAATACCTCCAAAGCTGCTCATGCTACTTTTGCCATCAATTTTATTTACCATACCGTGTGGCAAGGTAATTTCGAACATGCCAAAGAACGAAGCTGCAAACACCATAAAAATAATAAAGAACAAAATGTTTGGCAACCAATGTGTACTTAACCAATTACCAAAATCGGGGCCTAAGCCAAAAAATGCGAATATTAAACCTAGTGATGCGTATATGCCAATAATTGATAAACCAAATGTGAATGCACGGGTAATACCTTGTGCTCTTGATTGACTTTTTTTGGTAAAGAAACTAACCGTCATAGGTAACATTGGAAACACACATGGAGTTGCAACGGCTACTAAGCCAGCGCCAAAGGCAAGTAATAAAAAGCCTAATAAACCAGTTTGCTCAGGTTGGTTACCATTTGTTTCAGTATTGTTTTCGGCTGAGTTATTGCTAGTATCAGCAGGCAAGGTTGTTGCTTGTTGTGCTGCTGTATCTTGGTTAATATCGTTTTGGGTAATTGTATCTGGGTTGCTAGTTAAAGTGGTTTGGGTTGTTGCTGCTACTTTAACTTTTACTTCAAAGCCTAAATCAAACGGAGGCATACATACGCCACTAATTTCATTACACTCCTGGAAATAAATAGAACCTTTAATAACAGGGTTTGCACTAAGTATTTTAATTTTTTGTTTAAATACGGCCTTGCCAGTAAATACAGCTACATCACCTTTCCAAACCTCTTCGTAATGCTTTTTTGAACCAACTGGTACAGGTTTACCCACTAATTGATAAGATGCATTTTTCTCGAAAGTAAATTCGGCAGCAATGGGTCCTAAATTAGGATCAAAATCGTTGCTGTACATATACCAGTTTTTTTCTATTATGCTAGTAAATGTGGCAGTTACCTCATCGCCAACTTTTACCTCTTTTTTGTCAATGGTAACACTCCAAACAGGTTCTTTGCTTAACGATGTTGGGGCATGTTGCGCAAAAACAAAGTTGTTTAATCCAAACAACAATAAAATACTAATCCAATTAAGTGATGATTTTTTTATCATAATGCAATATATAGCCGTAAGTAATACTAACCCGCAAATTTATAAATTATTGCCAAAGCACCTTACAAATAGTAAAATCTTAACAAATGCCTTTATCCATATACATCTGTGGGAAATCGGCTTAAATAGGTTTAAGGTAATACCACCAAGGGAGGTTAACTTTGTTACATGAGGTTTAAACTTATTTTTTGTATAACCATTGTTTATGCTTTAAGCATTGCTTTTGCGTGGGCTCAACCAAAACCCACTGCCGAGTTTCCGTTTAAAATGACGGTAGAGCAATATTTGGCTAAGTACCACAAAATTGCTGTGGAAGAAATGCACCGCAGCCGCATTCCGGCAAGTATTACCTTAGCGCAAGGTTTGCTTGAAAGTGGCAATGGAAACAGCCGATTGGCTTTAGTGGCTAATAATCATTTTGGTATAAAATGTAAAAAAGATTGGACCGGAGAGAGTATAAAGGAAGATGATGATGAAGCACAAGAGTGTTTTAGAAAATATCTTACGGCCGAAGATAGCTACCGCGATCATTCTGATTTTTTGATGAAAGGCACACGCTATGCATTTTTGTTTGATTTAGAACCTACCGATTACAAAGGTTGGGCCGAAGGATTAAAACGAGCTGGCTATGCTACCAATCCTAACTACCCTAATTTATTGGTAAGTTTAATTGAGCGCCATAACCTGCATCAATACGATTTAATTGTACCTACTTTAAAACAAAGCGAAGAGATTAAGGAAGAACAACGCGAAGCCGTGGCTGTTCAAAAAAATGTAGTGGTAAATGGCATACCTGCAATAGTAGCCCGCGCAAAAGATAGTTATGCGAGTATTGCTTTAGAAAATGATATGCGCGTTTGGCAAATTTATAAATACAACGATTTGCATAAAGATGCAGTAATTAAGGCTGGTGATACCATCTACATCAAACCCAAAAACTATAAAGGTAGCCAAGAGTTTTATGTGGTGGCTGTTAAAGATAATATGCAAATTATTTCGCAACGCTTTGGTATTAAATTAAGTAAACTTTACAAACGCAACTTAATGAAACATGGCCAAGAACCTGAGGTTGGCGAGCAGTTGTATTTAAAAGGCACACGCACCACTACTCCTAAACTTAGGATAAGTACCATAGAAAATATGGATAGTGCTTACAACAATGTAATTTATGACGACCCTAAAAAGAATGTATCTACTACACGCCCAGTATTGCCCGATGATTCGTATGCGATAAATATACCTGATAACAAAAGCGATATGGCCTTTTTTCATTTGGTACAAAAAGGAGAAACCATGTTTAGTATTGCTAAAAGATATAATGTAACCATTGAAGGCATTATGCAACTTAACTCGTTGCGTACCGAAGATATATCTGAAGGTATGCGTTTAATTATTAACCCTAACCAACCGGTAATTAACGAAAACGAGGAAGCCATTGTGCCAGGTTATCATACCGTAAAGCAAGGCGAAACCTTATACAGCATTGCACGCAGATACAATACTACGGTAATGGAATTACGTGCCTTAAACGAATTGGTGAGTGATACATTACGTGTGGGTGATGAATTGGTTATTGTGCCTTTAAATGGCGAAAAAACAGAAATTAAAGATGCTGATTTAAACACTAAAGAACCGGTGTACCACGAAGTGCGCGAGAAAGAAACCTTATACAGTATTGCACGCAAATACAATGTGCTGGTTGATGATATAAGAAAGCTAAATAACATGACAGATAATAATTTATCTGTTGGCCAAAAGCTTAGGATACGATGATGATGGAATTGCCATTTGTGCCTCCTGCACAACAAATTTTATTACCTTCGTTTAACCTAAATGGCGTACAAGTTTTTATGCAGCGCGATGATATGTTGCATCCATTTGTATCGGGTAATAAATGGCGTAAGCTTAAGTATGTATTAGCACAAGCACATGCTGATGGTAAAAATCATTTGGTAAGTTTTGGTGGTGCGTTTAGCAATCATTTGGTGGCGTTGGCGTGTGCTGGAGCCATGTATCAATTTAAAACTACTGCTTTTGTGCGTGGCGAAGAAGTAAGTAATCACATGCTTAATTTATGTAAATGGTATGGCATGGAGTTGCGTTTTGTATCGCGCGAAGCGTATAAAAACAAACAGTTGTTGTATCAAGATTTTGCTGGGCATCAACCCCATACTTTTTTTATTGATGAAGGAGGAAAGGGTGCACTTGCTGCTAAAGGTTGTGCCGAAATTTTAACTGATAAAGAAACGTTTACCCATACTATATGTGCAGTGGGCACGGGTACTACTTTAGCTGGATTAGCCATGGCTGCCAGGCAAAAGGGAATGATAGCCGAAGGCATTTGTGTGCTTAAAGGTGCACACCAAATGGATGCTGAAATAGCAGCATTAGCAGGCTTTGATGTTAAAGTTCATCACGATTTTAGTGGTGGTGGTTATGCTAAAACTACGCCCGAACTTATACAGTTTATGCAAGATTTTGCACAGCAAACAGGCATACTGCTTGATCAGGTTTATACCGGAAAAATGATGTTTGCTTTACAGCAATTAATACAATTGGGTTATTACCCAACAGGCAGCAAAATATTGGCCATACATACCGGTGGTTTATTAGGTATGATGACAGCTTTATAATTACAATAATTTTTGGTAAGCACGCATCCAACGATCAGGAATTTCATCGTTTAATGCTGCTTGATAATCGCTGTAACTGCATGGCACCATAAAGGTTCCTTTTTGGTTGTTGCGTTCTTTTGGGTAAGGTACTTCCATCCACCAACGCTCGTTATAAATGTTTTTATAAAACACAATTTCGTAATCGCTATTTTTAAACGTAGTACGATAAATCATGTAATCATTACTCTCGGTTGTTGGGTAATCGTGTTTGCGGTTGTAATAACCATCTACAAAATACCAAATCATTTGCGATAGTAATTTGGCACCACAATTATTTACATCTTTAAATGCATTTAAATCGTAAAAACCAATGCTACTTAAATCGTTACCCATACCTGCGTAGCGCGCAATTTGGCAAGCTTCTTCGCCATATAATCCATTCGGATTCATGCTAAAACTTGCGCCCACATCGGCCGCTTTAATGCTGTTTAAACTAAATACCATCATATCGGCATTACGTGCAAGAGGTTCTGTTTCTTGTAATTTACTGCGTACTTGCCCAAGTCTAAATACATCAAAATTCATTTTATCAAATGCATCTAAACTTTCTTGTTCAACAAAATAGGCTTGGTTGCCAATATGTGTAATATTAAACAAGTAGTTGGGTTGATGGGTAATTATTTTGTATAAATAGTTAGAGTAAATAGGGTCTGTTTCGTGCTGTTTTAAATCAATTTTAGCATCAGCAATAAGCACATTTAAGTTGTGGTTTAAACCTTGGTAGGCAGTAAACTGTGCGTAAGCTAAATCACTTGGTCCGCCAATTATTAGCGTAAGTATTTTTTGTTCGTGCAGTTCTTTTAAACAAGCATTTAAAGCAAACAAGGTATCGTTTACGCTGCTTCCAGCTTCAATATTACCTAGGTCTGCAATTTTTACATCGTACTTAGGCTGAACCAACTTGTACAATTGCTTACGAACTTCATCGGGCGTAACACCACAACCAGCATGCTCGGGGTTTAAGCGTTCTTCTTTTACGCCAATAATAGCAAGGTGTACACCTTCCAAATCCGGAAATTGTTTGGTATAAATGTCAATTACATTTACTAAACTTTTGGGCGAAGTATCCGAAAGGTTCTGGTACACACTTTCGGGAACGGGTTGTAAGAAATCGCTTAATTGCATGATATTGATTTAATGCTCGCAAAATACCTTATTTTCGCCCGCAGGAAATAAACATATCCACACATTGATAGCAGTAAGCGGAGCCACAGGCTTTTTAGGTGCACACGTAGTGTGCAGGCTTTTACAAAAAGGCCAACAAGTACGTGCATTTAAACGCGCAAGCAGTAATCTTAATGAGTTTAATTACATATACTCGTTAATGTTTAGCAGCCCGCAGGCATTAAGTAATTTAACTTGGGTTGATGCCGATGTGCTAGATGTTCCTGCACTTGAAATTGCACTTACTGGAGTTACAGAGGTTTATCATTGCGCTGCCATGGTATCATTTAGCCAAAAAGACAAAGAGCAAATGACGCAAATAAATGTGCAAGGAACGGCCAATATGGTAAACATAAGTTTGCAATGTGGCGTACAAAAATTTGCGCACATTAGTTCCATTGCAGCACTTGGTCGCGAAAAAAGTGGCATTGAAGTAACCGAAAAAACCAAATGGGTAAACTCCAAACTAAATAGCAATTACGCAATAAGTAAATACAAAGCCGAAATGGAAGTTTGGCGAGCTAGCGAAGAAGGATTACCAGTAGTAATAGTTAACCCAGGTGTAATTTTAGGAAGTGGCGATTGGAATAAAGGTTCGTGTGCATTGTTTAAATTAGTTAAACGTGGCATGCCCTTTTATACTGATGGGGTAAATGGTTATGTTGATGTGCTTGATGTAGCCGATGCCACTATTGCACTGATGGAAAAAAACAAATTTGCCGAGCGTTATATTCTTATTTCGGAGAGCATGAGTATGCATAATTTTTTAACTTATGCTGCCGAGTGTTTAAATGTGCAACCACCTACTTTACGTGTAAATAAATTGTTAGCCGAAGTATCGTGGATAGCAGCTGCAATAGCTGGATTTTTTACCGGTAAAAAACCAAGTATTACCAAGGAAACAGCACGTGCATCATTAAAACAATACTATTACAACAACTCTAAAATTAAAGCCCATATTGGATTTAATTTTATACCATTAAAGCAAACTATTGCGCAAGCGTGTAACACTATTTTAACATCATAATACATGAGAAAATTAATTTTAACCTTAGCGGCTGCATCTGTATTAGCAGCTTGCAACAACACCTCTAATAATGCTGCTACTGATAAGTTGACAGCCTTATACAAAAAGAGCTACGATTTAAAAGATATTCCTACGGCTATTACTGCCGTGCAACTTTTATTGCAACACGATAGTACCAATGCCTTACGCGACTCGTTGCCAAGTATGTACTTTGCAGTGCAAAATATTAGTGCTTGCTTAACTACCACAAATGCTAGCTTAACTCGTAATCCCGAAAACGAAGATTTAAACAACTTAAAATTACTTTGTTTGGAGCAACAAGGCGAAGGTAAAGAAGTATTGGCATTAGCCTCTAAACTTTATGCTAAAACAGGTAAGGTAGAGTACATTTATAAACAAGCATCGGTTCAGTTAATGTCGGGCGATTTTGAAGTAGCAGGCAAAACCATTCAAACCATGATGGATAAATATAAAGCAGCTAAGGATAGCGTTGATATTTTTATTGATCAATCGCAAGCTCAAAAAGTACCTGTGGTAGCGGCATGCTGGAATATGCGTGGGTATATGTTTATTCAAAAACAACAATATCAACAAGCAGCCGAAGCATATCAAAAAGCCATACAAATTTTCCCTGATTTTGTAATGGCTCGCAGAAACTTACAACAATTAATACAAGGCATGCAACAACAACGCTAAGCTTATTTGGCTTAATAACTAAAACGGCCCAGCCTCGATTTATCGGGGCTGGGCCGTTTTTTTTTTGATAGTACTCCTCCTACTTTAATTTTACAGGAAACGTAATGTCTAAATCACTTTCTGTTGATGGTGTTGTGGTTTTTGGCACGCCATCGTAATGGCTCAAAACTATATTTAAATTACCTATAAATGGTGTAGCAAATGGTGCAGTAGCTACGGGGTTAATTTGTAAACTTAACCCCAATGGAAGAGCAGGAACATTGGTATCATAATCTAACCGCAATACATTTATTTTTTGTGTAAGTGCACTACTCAACGTGTAAAAAAACTGATGTACATTTCTTTCTTCAAATACTTCTTTTGATATTGTATCAAACGGAGTTTTACTTTGGTCAAGTAACAAAACCTCTACTTGGTAAGTAACTCCAGTGTCTAAAGTTAAAGTGTCTGTGGTAGGGGCATTTCCACCAGTACCATCAAGGTCTTTCCAGCTTATGCTAAATTGCTTAGTGGCATCAGTTGGGTTATTTTTATCGTAGCCATTTAGTATTACAGTAGTAATTAACTCTTGTGCATTTTGGTTGGTTGGATTCTCGGGTGTTGCACCATTTTTTTTGCAAGCCGATAGTATTAAAAAAGCCATTAAAAGGCCAATATAAAATTGCTTATTCATGTTAATGAGTTGTTTTGTTTTTAGGTTGATAAAATTGAATTGGAATAGCTAATCGTGCTATAAAGTTTATACCCGGATCATAAGCGAAATATCTAAACCTACTTAGGTAATCGCGGTAACTGGTATTGGTTACGTTGTACACACTAAAACTCCAATTTAGATGTAGTTTTTTAACGTGTGTTTCAAAGCCAAAGTGCACATCAAGCAAAGTGTAAGAGGGTGGAGGATCAATAAAATCTACTCCTTTTTCAAACCTATTTTGCTTGGCTACATATGTAAGTTGTACTTCTGCAAATATATCATGCAGTTTACCAATGCGCTCTTTTTCGTAACCAATACTCCAACGTAAGCGGTTGGTTGGCATAAAAATTAATGGTGCTTGGGTTGATGTATTTTGAGCATGCAAATAACTAAGGTTAAGTGCGCTGTTCCAGTTTTTGTTAAACACGCGTTTAGCTTGCGCATCTATACCTTTAAGTAATGCATTATTTTGTACAAACGCAAATTGCGGAAAAGCACCACGCACGGTAATGATAGGTTGCAACAATGGGGTTTTATAAATAAAATTACTGATGTAATTATGGTATGCACTTACCTGCATTTGCCACTTTGATTGGGTATAGTTTACTTCTACTTCTGTATTTAAACTCCGCTCGGGTTTTAGGTTTGCATTGCCAATTTCGTAAGTAGCTGTACCACCATGTAAACCATTGCTAAAAAGTTCGTTTATACTAGGTGCACGCCAAGCTGATGCTACTTGTGCGGTAACCTTTAGGTTATCAGTAAACCAATAGCCAACACCACTACTAAATGTAGCATTTTGGTAAGTGTTACCTTGGCTTTGCACCACTTTGTTTACTAATTTAAATATGGTTTGATTGCGCCAATCATATCGCAAACCAGCTTCGGCTACCCATCGTTTTTTTTGCCATTTTTCAATTACAAAAACACCATAAGTATAGGCTCTAAAGTTTGGAATAATGGGTTGTAAACCTTCACTTACATTTCCTTGATTCATAAAACTTGTACCCCATAAGCCTTTTATGTTTTTCCATTTGGCATGTTCAAATTTAGCTTCGGCTAAAGTGGTAGTTAGCTGTAAATAATATTGCGGTGTAGGATTAGCTTGTTGCGAGGTTGCCCAACGTGCAGGCCTATCATACTCTTTACGTGCATTGTTTTGCATGCTTACTTGCAGCTGTAGTTTATGACCTTTGGTTAATAAATAGTAAGTTTTTAAAGCCGTTACCAAATGCGTAACTTCTTGGTTAGGCTTATCAATTGTATAGGTAAATGGGGCTTGGTAAGTTGGTTTGCCTGTACTAAGTGCAAGCATTAAATCGGTGGTATTACCTACATGTGCTGCACGCAATATGCCCATGGTACTGCTAAAGTAACTTTGACTAAACTCGGTATGCCATTTTTTATAAGCGTAATGCAAGGCATAATTAGCACCCCACTCACTAAAACCGGTGTTTGATAAAACATAATTAGGTGCTCTTGAATCTCCAGCTTTGCGTGCACTGGTTTGTGCTTGCCAACTTAGTCCGTATTTGGTTTTGCCTTCAAGCCAAACAGATTCTGCTCCAAGTCCGTTATTAGTAGCACCGTTTAACTGTATTTTGCCATCAATACCTACTGTATTTTTAAATGCTGTAGGTAGTAAACGTATCACCCCACCAATGGCCTCTGCACCAAACTCTACACTGGCTGCGCCTTTTATTACTTCTATTCTATCAGCACTAAATGGGTCTACTTCTGTACCGTGGTCGGCACCCCATTGTTGTCCTTCTTGGCGAATGCCATTATTAACAGTAACCAAACGATTACTGTGTAATCCTCTAATTACGGGCTTACTAATTGCTGGCCCGGAGTTTAACACAAATACGCCCGAAAGTTGTTTCAATTGTTCGGCAATTGCAGCACCTTGATTACGTTGTATGTGAAGGGCATCAAGTATTTGTTTGGTTTGTAATCCGTATGTTGGTGGTTCATCGGTATGGCTTACAATTTCTACTTCGTGCAAGTGTGTATTTGCTGCGCAAAGCATCAGTGTAATTTGCATATTATCATCAAGCCAAATGTTTTTTTGCAGCGGATGATAACCTACAAATGAGCATTGCAAAGTATACCAACCACGTGTAACAGAGTCGATGGTGGCATAACCATATTGGTTTGTTATGGTTTGAATATGTATTGGGTTGATGTTAATGCTGGCAGCTTCTAAGGGTTTTAAAGTTACACTATCCACTACTTGAATTTTTAGTGCAAATTTTTTAGGCGGATTTCCCGCGCTCAACCCCAAAATATGCAGCAACATAAAACACCCAGCCAAAAATAATTTTAGCGTGTTTTGCACCTGGTATTGTATTTAAAGGTAATCAATAAAAAAGTTTAACGATAAAAGTTAAACCGCAGGCGGGCCTTTATTGGCATTAATTATTAGGGCTTTATGTAAGGTGTTAGCCCAAACCGTTGCATAGGTATTTTTATGTAAAGCAACTGGTATTTTAAAATAAATAGCAGGTGACGTGTAATGTTTAACAAAACTAAACTCGCAACTAAAGCATTTAGCTGTGGTAGTAGCCATATGTTGTGGGTGCGAGCAATGCTCGCCAGCAGTAACATCACAAAAGTAATCATCAAGCTCACAATGGTGTTGCGCAGCTTTGTTATGATGATGCATTGCTTCCGCATGTTCATCTTCGGCATGATGGTGCCAAAAATTAACAGGCATAAAAGTGATGCTAAACAACACTAATAATACGGAGGCGATATGTGCTTGATAAGTTTTCAACCTAAATCGAAGCGAATATAGGTGATTGGATTGGTGAAGTACAAATTTAAGCAAATAACTACGTGCTACCTTTATGATTTGCTTGTTACGATTTAAAGTTTAAGATTGTTTTTATGTTTGTATTATACCTAATTTATAAAGGCCAACTGCTTTTTGTAATATGTTCTCAATAGCTAAAATAGGTAAATCATCTTCTGCGTTTATAAGCATAATTTTCATTTTGCTTCTTTTTTCTTGTATTAAAAATGGCTCATTAAAATAGATTCCATGTACAATACCCAAATAAGGTTTATTATATTTTTTATGAAACCATAAGTAGCAAAACATTTTACCTTTAAAACAAAAAAATGGCATTCCATATTTCCATGCAGCTGTAACCTGTACATCTTGTTGCATAATGATGTCTTTTAGTGCAAGAAATGTACTTTTAACAGGCTCTGGTTGTTTTAAATAAAAATTAGTTAATTCATTCATCATTATTTAATGATTGGATTTGGCTATGAATAATGAAGGGGGGGGGTAAAATTTTTTATACTTTAACTTAACAAATAATAGGTTAGTGCATTATTACTAACATACTACTGTATGTTGTTCCTAAACTGCTTTCAAGTATAATACTATACACGCCATTTTGTATAGTTGAAACATCTATTGCTAAAGTGTCATTACTTTTTTCTACAGGATTAATTTTATAGATTCTACCTAAATAATCCATTATTGTTATTTGAATGGTATCGTCCTGAGCTATTATTTCATGCTTTATTCTTGTAGTATGACTTGCTGGGTTTGGAGCACACAGCAGTAAGTTGTTAGGCGTAGAATTAGATGCTGTACTTAATGCAATTTTATTTGATTGCTGTGTTTTTCCATCATAATCCACTACTTCAATGTAATAGTATTTAATAGAAGCAAATATTGAATCTGTTGTGTTGTACAATACATTTAAATTAGGTTTTCCTTTTGCCGTATAACGGTCGCCTCTAAAAAACGAAACGTTATCAAAAGAATACATTAGATTAAAGTGAGATACATTTATTTCATTAAAAGTATTCCAGGATAGTTCTGCCTTGTTATTGGTAATTTTACCACTTAATCTTACATACGAAACTGGTAAACTGGTGCTATTAGATATAATTAGTTTGAATCTGTTGCTTGCAAATGAAGCTGCTTGATTAGTTATTGTATAATCTATTTCTATACCTTGTTGTACTGCAATGGTAGTGTTTAAAAATTCATCTAATAGGTAAAAGTACTTGTTGGCAAGTTGGGGTAGTTGAGTAAATGCAAATTTGTAATGACCAGCTTGTGTTCCAACAACAATGTTAATGGTATCATTATTAATAATGGTTGG
>CAZJHS010000089.1:0-12078 GCA_964545895.1 uncultured Chitinophaga sp.
ACCCTGGTCGCGGACAAGTAATATCTGCAACAGGTTTCTATAAAAAATTCTTAAATCCAATTGAGCAAATTGCCCGTGCTGATGTAAGTAGTGAAATTTCATACCAAAACTTAAAAAGCGGTTCTGCTTATGGTATGGAGTTAGAGTTTAAAATGTTGGTAGGTACTTTGTTAAAAAAGGATGATTTACATTGGTTAAATAACTATACCGTTTATTCAAACTTAGCTTTAATAAAATCGGTTGTTGATGTTTCAAACGTTGTGGGCTTATCTTCTGATAAACGTCCTTTACAAGGCCAATCGCCATACATTATTAACTCGGGCATACAGTATTATAATGCTAAAACAGGATGGAGTGCAAGTGTAAGTTACAATCGTGTAGGACAACGCATTTACATTGTAGGTACAGTTAATGAGCCAAGCATTTGGGAAAATGGTAGAGATTTAATTGATGCGCAAATTGGCAAATCATTAATGAAAGATAAGTTAGATATACGTTTAACGATAAAAGATGTGTTTGCACAAAAACAATACTTTTTCCAGGATAACAACGGCAATAAAGCTTTAGATACCGATACAGATAACCTGATTTGGGTAAATACATTTGGTCGCACGTTTTCTGTAAACGTAAGCTACAAGTTCTAAACTAAAGGTAGTTACTAAATTTAAAAACACTCCAAGTGATTTATTTCGCTTGGAGTGTTTTTGTTTTTACGCCATAAAACAAATGATGCTTTACAATAGCTTAATGTACACCTAACACAAACACAAGATTGCAGTAACTTTTATGCAATGTGGTGCAAGTAGTTTTGAACTCAAGAATTATACAAAATTCATTAAACATGAAAAAGTTTTACCAACTTGCATTACTTGCATTAACAACGGGTTTAGCCAACGCTCAAACACCGTTCTTTACGCCAACTACTTATCGTGGCGCATTTGCTCCTGCACCAACACAAATGTGGACTGCTGGCTGGACCGAATGGGATCCGCAAACTAAAGTTTATGGTACATCAACAGTAGATGTAACTGCGAACATTACTACAAACACTACTTTTACTGCTAATAACGTATACCTTTTAAAAGGGGTAATTTATGTAAAAAACGGAGCTACTTTAACTATTGAGCCAGGTACCGTAATTATGGGTGATAAGGCAACGCCAAACTCATCATTAATTATTACTAAAGGTGCTAAAATTATGGCACAAGGTACAGCTGCTGCTCCTATTGTTTTTACATCAAACCAAGCAGTAGGCCAACGTAACTTAGGCGATTGGGGTGGTATAATTTTATTAGGTAGAGCTACAAACAACTTAGTTGGTGGTACAGGTAACGTAGAAGGTTTAGCTGTTTCAACCGATACTGAATTTGGTGGAACAGATGATAACGATAACTCAGGTACATTACAATATGTACGTATTGAGTTTGGTGGTTATGTTTTTCAACCAAACAAAGAAATCAATGGATTAACCATGGGTTCGGTTGGTAGAGGAACTGTTATTGATAACGTTCAAGTTTCGTTTAGTAATGATGATGCTTACGAGTGGTTCGGTGGTACAGTAAATTGCAAACACTTAGTATCGTATCGTAATTTGGATGATGATTTTGATACTGATAATGGTTACAAAGGTTTTGTACAATTTGGTTTATCAGTGCGTGATCCTCAAATTTCTGATGATCCTGCAGTTTCAACTTCTGAAGGTTTTGAATCTGATAACGATGCAAGTGGCACAACAAATACTCCACAAACATCTGCTATATTTTCAAACATTACTTTAATTGGTCCTTACCGTGGTAATACTTCAGCAACAATAGCATCAGGCTACAGACGTGGTGCGCGCATCAGACGTAACTCTGCATTGCGTATTTTTAACAGTGTATTTATGGATCATGTGCGTGGTGTACATATTGATGGTGCTTTAGCAGAAGCAAATGCAACTAACGCCACCTTACGTTTTCGCAATAATATTGTAGCAGGTAACTCAACTGGTTACGTATGCGAAACTAACAGCGGTAGCTCATTTGCTATCAGAACTTGGTTTGGTGCATCAAACAATGATTCATTAACATCAACTGCAAATATTTTAACTACACCATACAATTTTACAGCACCAGATTATCGTCCGGCAACTGGTTCACCAGCATTAACAAAATCAAACTTTACTGATTCGTTATTTGGAGGTTTTGTAGTGGCCGTTAATCCTGTTGCAAATTTTTTCTTCTCGCAAGATAACGCACCAGGTTCACGTGCAATTAGTTTTAACAATGCTTCAACCGAAAATGGATTTACCACAACTTATGCTTGGGATTTTGGCGTAGCAGGTGCTACATCAACCAGTAAAAATCCTACATACACTTATGCTGCAGATGGAAACTACACAGTTAAATTAGTAGCTAATGGTGCTTGGGGTAAAGATTCAATAACTAAAAATATTACCGTGTTTGCTTCTGCAACAAATCCTTTCTTTACACCAACTGCTTATCGTGGTGCGTTTGCTCCTGCGCCAAATAAAATGTGGACAGACAATTGGACTGAGTGGAATCCTCAAGATAAAAACTATGGTACATCAACTGTTGATGTAACTGCTAATATTACTACCAATACAACTTGGACAGCTAACAATGTATACTTATTAAAAGGTGTAATTTTTGTTACTAACAATGCTACCTTAACTATTGAGCCAGGAACAGTAATTATGGGCGATAAGGTAACTCCAAACTCATCATTGGTTATTACTAAAGGTGCTAAATTAATGGCACAAGGTACTGCTACAGCTCCTATTGTGTTTACATCAAATCAAGCTAGTGGCCAACGTAATTATGGCGATTGGGGTGGTATCATTTTATTAGGTAAAGCATCTAATAATAACCCTAGTGGTGTGGCGTATATTGAAGGTTTAGCTACATCTGCTAATACAGAATATGGAGGCGGTTTAACTCCAAACGATGCAGATACATCAGGTATATTAAAATTTGTTCGTATTGAGTTTGGTGGATATGTTTTCCAACCTGGTAAAGAAATTAACGGATTAACTTTAGGCGCAATTGGTAGCGGAACTATAATTGATAACGTACAAGTATCGTTTAGTAATGATGATGCATTTGAGTGGTTTGGTGGTACAGTAAATTGCAAACATTTAGTATCGTATCGTAACTTAGATGATGATTTTGATACAGATAATGGTTACAGTGGTTATGTACAATTTGGTTTATCTGTTCGCGATCCACAAGTTGCTGATGATCCTGCTGTTTCTACTTCAGAAGGTTTCGAATCAGATAACGATGCAAGTGGTTCATCAGCTAATCCTCAAACTTCAGCAATATTCTCAAACATTACTTTAATTGGCCCTTACCGTGGTAATACTTCTGCAACAATTGCATCAGGTTACAGACGTGGTGCACGCATCAGACGTAACTCAGCATTGCGCATATTCAATAGTGTATTTATGGATCATGTGCGTGGTGTACATATTGATGGTGCTGCAGCTGAAGGTAATGCTACAAATAGCTTATTGAAATTTAAAAACAACATTGTAGCAGGTAACTCAACAGGTTATGTTTGCGAAACAAACAACGGAAGTACATTTGGAATTAGAACTTGGTTTGGTGCATCAAACAACGATTCGTTAACATCAAGCGCTAATATCTTAACAACTCCTTACAATTACACTGCACCAGATTATCGTCCAATGGTAGCTTCGCCAGCTTTAAGTGGTGCTGATTTCTTCGATGCTGCATTTGCTGGCTTAATTGCTTCAACACAATTACCTGAAGCTGATTTTACAGTTGCACAAGATACTGCTGCTGGTTCACGTAAATTTATGTTTACTAACACAACAGCAGATAAAGGTCAACCAGTAGTTTATGCATGGGATTTTGGCGTAACAACTTCAACCGATGATACATCAACCGCAGTTAATCCATCATTCACATACGCAGCAAACGGTACTTACACAGTTACTTTAATTGTATTCTCTGCTGTTGGTACAGATACTATTACTAAAACTGTAACAGTTTTACCTACAGGTTTAACAGAAAATGGTACTGATTTTGGAGCTAACGTAAATGTATATCCAAATCCAGCAAGTAGCTTGGTAAATGTTTTGTTTGATTTAGTAAATGCAGCACAAGTAAATATTACTTTGGTTGATATTGCTGGTCGCGAAATTGTAAATACTACTACACAAAATTTTGCTCGCGGATTAAACACAGTTTCTATTCCGGTAAGTGAGGTAAACAATGGTTTATATTTTGTAAAAATAAGTACCGAAAAAGGCAATAAAACTATACGTTTAGTTATTGCTCAATAAGGTTATCAGCATGCTTATTATTAGTTAATTAATAAATAAGGTTAAGTAAAGAAGTCCTGCAGTTCCGATTTATTCGGGACTCAGGATTTTTTTTATGAATAGGATTTAAATATCCTTACACTCCATCATCAATAAATCGCCTTCGGTGTGTTCAATAATCACCATGCCATCATGCGCAGCACTGTTGCTGCTGCTGGTTTTGTAACCAAGCGTAAGCGTATCGTTGTTTAAGTTGTAATTTAAACCTTGTGTGGTTACACCATGCACAACGCCAACAGGCATAAGAGATAAAACAGTATCTTTAACATGCCATTTTTGATACTTTTTAGTGAGCTGAAATATTTTAGAATAATCATCGTGCAGCACAATGTTTATTTGTTTTTTGTAACGCACAATATCTGTAATGTTACTTAGGTTATGGTCGGCACGCCTGCCTGTGGCCCAAATAATATTTACCGCATAAAAGCCACGTGCAATTAAAAACTCAATTCCTTTTTGCAAGTCGGTTTTATTTTGGTCGGGGGTATGTATGATTTCTATTTTTTGCTGATGTTGTATTTGTTCAACGGCTTGGTTTTTACTGTCAAAATCGCCCAATAAAACATCTATTTTTATACCAAGCTCCAGCACACGATTAATGGCTCCATCAAGTACGACTACAAAAGGGCTCCACTCCAAAAGTTGGCCAAGCAATTCAGTTGAACAGCTCTCGCCATTAGCAATAATTAATGCGGGTTCTTGTCCTTCTTTAACTATATGGTGTGACGACATAATTTTTACACTAACTCGTTAATCGTATTTCTATTTTTTAAATCAGTATTTTGCTTCTCGCATCCCAATTCTCACAGCTCGCTTCTCGTCTCTCATCTCTCACTTCCAACCTCTAATCTCTAACCTCCATCACCTAACTACCACATCTTTTATCAACTCAAATCCTGCCTCTTTATTCACCAGTTCTACAATTTTAAATCGTTGGTAATTGAGTTCTTGGCGCAACGGTGCCGATTCGATAGTTAAAAAAAGTTTATGCTCAAAAAAGGATATTTTGGTGGTTTGCGAGGCAATAAGTTTTCCTACAATTTTCTCCCATTGATTAACGATATTAACTTCAGCCAATTTGCCATCCATTTTTTCACTCTTTAAAAAATCGCCAATGGCTTCCTTAAGCGTTTGGTCGTTATCACGTTTCTTTTTCGGGTACATAAATTAAAGTTCGTTAATGGTTCCTTGGTTTACTGTAAAGTATTTTACCTGTACATTTTGCATGGTATTAAATACCTGTTGCAAGCGGGGCAGGTGGGTATCAGTAATAAATATTTGGCCAAACTCATCTTGTGCTATCATTTGCAATAAAGTATTTAAACGATGCTCGTCAAGTTTTTCAAAAATATCATCCAACAAAAGTAGCGGTTTGGTTTGGGTTTGATTTTTTAAGTATGCGTATTGAGCTAATTTAAGCGAAATGATAAATGATTTTTGCTGCCCTTGCGATCCAAATTTTTTAATAGGATAATTACTTATGGTAAATTCCAGTTCATCCTTATGAATGCCTTTGGTGGTGCGTTGTGCAGCTAAATCGTTTGAGGTTTGTTTAGCTAATAGTTCATCAAAATCATGGTGTAATAAATCGCTTTGGTAAATAATATTTACCTGCTCTTGCGATTGCGCAATACGTAGATAAAACTGGTTAAATACAGGAATAAAATTGGCTAAAAATTGGGTACGTTTAGTAAATAATGCCTGCCCATGTTTAACCAATAATGCATTGTAACTATCTAGCAAATTATAATCTACCGGTATACCTTCGGCAAAAAGGCGCAACTGTTTGTTGCGTTGTTCAACAGTTCGGTTATACAGCAGTATATCATTTAAATAAAATTTATCCAACTGCGATATCATGCCATCTAAAAAACGCCTACGCTCTTCGCTTCCTTCGTGCAAAAGCATAATATCGTTAGGCGTAATCATTACCAAAGGATATTGCCCAATATGTTCGCTAAATTTTTTTACCTCGTTGTTATTTATTTTTAATGTTTTTTTTCCTTTTTGATAATGCAGTAAAGCCTGTTCTGTTAATTCATTGCGGTCATAATCGGCTTTAATACTAAAGTAATCAAGGTTATGCTGCACGTTTTGAGCATCTTGTGCATTAAAATAGCTTTTGGTAAACGATAAATAGTAAATAGCATCAAGCACATTTGTTTTACCCGCACCATTTTTGCCGGTAAAGCAATTTACCTGCGGGCAAAGGGTAACTTTGGCCGAAGTATAATTTTTAAACTGCTGTAAACTAAGTGTTTTAATGCTGAGCATGCGTTGCGAATATAGTTTGGAGCACTGATTTAAAGTACAAATAAATTAAGTCACTCATTATCAGTATAAATTTTAAGGCTTTGCACAATGCCGAAAATTATTAGTTTTGCAGTTCTTGCAACAACAATGGCGAAGACAAAATTTACTAAAGAAACATATGAAGGCTGGTATGAGCAAATGTTGCTTATGCGCAGATTCGAAGAGAAATCGGCTCAATTATATGGTCAGCAAAAAATAAAAGGCTTTTGCCATTTATACATTGGCCAAGAAGCTGTGGTAGCTGGTACAGTTAGTGCCACTCGTAAAGATGATAGACACATTACGGCTTACCGTGATCATGCCCATGCAATTGCATTAGGCGTTTCATCGCGTGAGGTTATGGCCGAGTTATATGGCAAAGTAACTGGCTGTAGTAAAGGTAAAGGTGGTAGCATGCACATGTTTAGCAAAGAGCATAATTTCTTTGGCGGACATGGTATTGTTGGTGGCCAAATTCCTTTAGGTGCAGGTATAGCCATGGCCGATCAATACAAAGGTGGCGATCAAGTAACCATTTGTAGTTTTGGTGATGGTGCTGCTCGTCAGGGTGCATTACACGAAACATTTAACATGGCTATGTTGTGGAAATTACCAGTAATTTTTATTGTAGAAAATAACGGTTATGCAATGGGTACTTCGGTTGAGCGTACCACTAACGTAACAGATATGTCGGTTATTGGTGCAGGTTATGGTATGCCAAGTTTTACAGTTGATGGCATGAAGCCAGAAACTGTGCACGAAGCCATAGCAGAAGCTGCCGATCGCGCTCGTAAAGGCGAAGGTCCAACTTACTTAGAAATTCGTACCTATCGCTACCGTGGCCATAGTATGAGTGATCCTGCTAAGTATCGTACCAAAGAAGAAGTAGAAGAATACAAAAAGAAGGATCCGTTAGAAGTAGTTAAAGCTACTATGCTAAAAAATAAATTTGCCGATGAAAAATGGTTTGATGAAATAGAAGCAAAAATTGAAGCCATTGTTAACGATTCGGTAGAATTTGCAGAGAACTCTCCTTATCCAGAACCAGAGGCTTTATGGGAAGATGTTTATGCGCAATCAGACTATCCTTTTATTAGAGAATAATTTAGTATACTCGTACCCGAGTTTTATACCTCATTTAATTTAGATTATGACAGAACACAAAAAAGATAACTTAGATTTAGACGCAACTTTGGCTAACACTACACACCAAGTTGAAGATCTTTACACGAAAAATAAAAAGAACATCAATACAGCTTTATTAGTAGTTGTTATTGCTGTTGCAGGATATTTTGGATTGAAACAATTTTACTTCGAGCCTAAAGAAAAAGAAGCTCAAGTAGAAATTTTTAAAGCACAACATATGTTCGAAATTGATTCGTTTAATATGGCTTTAAAAGGTAACGGACAATTTAAAGGTTTTGCTGATATTGCTGCTGATTACAGCGGAACTCAAGCCGGAAATTTGGCACATTACTACGCAGGTATTTGTATGTTACGTACAGGCGATTATGCAGGTGCAGTTGATATGCTTGAAGGCTTTAGTACTGATAATGCATTAATTGGTCCGTTAGCAGCTGGTTTATTAGGCGATGCTTATGTAGAAAGTGGCGATGTAGAAAAAGGTGCTAAGCAATATTTAAAAGCAGCTCGTATGAGTAAGAATAAAGCTACCACTCCTGTGTTTTACAAAAAAGCAGGTATAGCTTTAGAAGAACTTAAAAATTACGATGATGCAATTGATGCATACACCAGCATAAAAACTGATTATGCAGAAACACAAGAAGGTGCAGATATTGATAAATATATTGCTCGTGCTACAGCATTAAAAGAAGGTAAATAACCAATAGGTATATTTTATAATCAAAAACGCCCCGTTCCATCTATTGGAAACGGGGCGTTTTTTTTGTGTTAAGTAAAACTTATATCATAATCAATAAACATTTGGTATTAATACCCATCTTTGTAGCGTTATTTAATAATAAATGAAAATAGGAATTGTTTGTTATCCAACTTATGGTGGTAGTGGAGTAGTGGCAACAGAGCTTGGTAAAGCACTTGCCGAAAGAGGACATCAGGTACACTTTATAAGTTATAAGCAACCCGCTCGATTAGATTTTTTTACCAATAATTTATTTTATCACGAGGTATACGTAAACAGCTATCCGTTGTTTGAATATCCACCATACGAAACTACTTTAACAGGTCGTTTGGTTGATGTAATAAAATATGAAAAATTAGATGTGTTGCATGTGCATTATGCTATTCCACATGCATCGGCAGCCGTATTTGCTAAACAAATTTTAGCTGCCGAGGGCATTCATATTCCTATTATTTGCACCTTGCATGGTACCGATATAACACTTGTGGGTAAGGATGCTTCCATTACTCCAGTTGTTACTTATTCCTTAAACATGTCTGATGCAATTACGTCAGTTTCTGAATCGTTGAAAGCAGATACATACAAGCTTTTTAAAGTAACCAAAGACATACAAGTTATACCTAACTTTATAGATTTTGATAGGTTTAGTAAAAAGGCACGTGAGCATTTTCGCATGGCCATTTCATCGCAAGGCGAAAAATTATTGGTACATACCAGTAATTTTAGAAAAGTAAAACGAGTTGATGATGTAGTGCGAGCATTTGCCATTATTACCAAACAAGTTTCATCTAAATTACTTTTAGTAGGTGATGGTCCCGAACGTCAACATATTGAAATGCTTTGCCGCGAAATGGGTTTGGTTGATAAAATTATATTTTTAGGCAAACAAGATCCTGTAGAAGAAATTCTTTCGGTGTGTGATTTATTTATGATGCCAAGTGAAACAGAAAGTTTTGGTTTGGCTGCATTAGAAGCCATGGCTTGCGAAGTTCCAGTTATTAGTAGTAATGCAGGTGGAATTCCAGAGTTAAATGTTGATGGTGTAACGGGCTATTTGTGTAATGTAGGCGATTACGAAACTATGGCACAAAGAGCTATCAGTATTTTAAGTGATGAAGATAAATTGTTAGAATTTAAACGCAACGCTAAAAAACGAGCATTAGAGTTTCACATCAACAACATCGTTCCTCAATACGAAAAAGTATACGAGCAGGTTACCGGATTCTCATCAGCTAATTAATGTTTGGCTAAAATAGCCAACATTTTTTCGGTACTTTTTAATCCATGCCCGCTAAATAAACTCACCCAAGTTTCTGCCTCAAGGTATTCATAAGCTTTAACCATGCCGGCAATGGTAGCGGCACTTGTGGGCTCTATGTAATAACCATCAAGGCAGCAGTTTTTTAGTGTGGTTAGTATTTCTTGTTCAGTTACCGTTAAAAATAATCCACCAGTTTTTCTTACCGCATCAATCATGTCTAATCCTTTGTATGGCTTTGCAATAGCTATGCCTTCAGCAAGGGTTGTTTGGGTTTCAATACTTGGTAAATGTGTTAAATTATTTTTCCAAGCATAATAAAGCGGAGCGCAATTTTCGGCTTGTATGGCCACTAATTTAGGTAGCTTACTTATTACGTGGCTTTCTAACAAATGTTTAAATCCCAAGTAAGCACCAAGCAGCAACGTACCATTGCCTGCTGGTAATACAACCACATCTGGCACTTTCCAATTAAGTTGCTCGCAAATTTCGTAGGCAAAAGTTTTAGTGCCTTGTAAAAATAAAGGGTTGTAACAATGGCTTGCATAGTAACTATTTTGTGCAGCTAACAAAGCCTTTTCAGCTGTTTTCTCTCGGTTACCTGCTACCTTAATTAAGTTTGCCCCATACATTTGTATTTGAGCAAGTTTAGCTGCGCTAGTATCCTCAGGAACATATATATCACAACTAATTTTAGCTTTTGCTGCATAGGCAGCTATGGCGCATCCTGCATTTCCACTACTATCTTGTACTACGTGTTTTATGCCATGTTTATGCGCATCACTTATCAGTATTGTTGCTCCTCTATCTTTATACGAACCAGTTGGAAATAGCTGCTCTTGTTTTATATAAACTTTTCTTCCTACAATATTTAAATGAAGTGTTGGTGTATAGCCTTCGCCAAGTGTAACTGCATCATCAAAATCAACAGGTAATGCGTGGCTGTATCGCCACAATCCGGGGTTACTTTTTTCTATTTTTAATGGGTTAAATTTTTGCACTTCCATGTATACATATTATACTTTAGTTTTTATAATTCCTATCCTAAAATTTGATTTATAATCAACATATAAATCGTTGGTAATCAAATATTTTATTGATTTCTTGTTATTTCTTAATATTCTTAAGAAAATATTAAGGTGACTTAATTATGACTTTCCTCCATATTTTCGTAACTCGCTGAAGTAAAGTTTTAACGATATGAAGTATATTTTTACAAAGAGTAAGAAAATTGGGTTCACATTAGTATTAATGTTTGCGCTTTTATTGAGTAGTGCAAATGTATTTGCCTCTCACGTAGTAGGTGGTGACGTAGAGTATGAGTGTGTTGGCCCGCGCCAATGGAAAATTAGGCTTACCATTTACCGTGATTGTACGGGCGTTTCTTTATGTGGTAGTGCAAGTTGCCCGCAGCCTATGGTTGCGCGCCCTAATACAACTTTAAACCCTCCTGGTTGTACCGCAACTCCTAATAACGTTAACTTTACACTTTCGTTTATTAAAGTTCAGGATGTGGGTAAAGGTACTATTGCTATTTGCGGTAATACAGCAAAAAATGGTTGTAACAACCTGAATACGGTTACTCCTGGTCCTTTTACTCCTTCTATTGAAGGTTATACTTTTGAAGGTATTTTAAATTTAAACTTACCATCATTAAATTCTTCTAACTGCGCATATTGGGATGTATACTGGGAGCTATGCTGCCGTAATGCTGGTATCTCAAATTTACAAGGTTCGTCAGGTCAAAGTTTCCGTATTGGTTGTACAATTAATATATTCAATCGCTCAGCTTCTCCTTGTGTAAACAATTCTCCTATTATTAAAAACGAACCAGTTGCTATTGTATGCTCGGGCCAAGAGTATGTATTTAACATGGGTGCTGTTGACCCCGATAACGATTCATTAACTTATCAAATTGATGCATCTTTACAAGAAGGTGGCGGAACTGTTGTTTATCAACCACCATTCGGTGCAAACTATCCATTTCCTTTAAACTCAACTGCAGCACCGCATATTAATTTCCCTCAGCCCAATGGGCCTTATGTTATAATCGATTCCACTAATGGTGATATTAGTTTTAATGCTGTTAATAACACAGCCTCCTATATTTTCGGAAATCTTAATGTAAGGATAAAGCAATGGAGCTATGATGCCGCTGGCAACCCCGTACTTGTGGGTATTACACAGCGTGATTTGCAACTTTATGTAATTAATTGTCCAGCCAATAATCCGCCACGTTTAGTTACTAACCCTGCATTACAGCCAGGTAACCGCCCACGATACGATTACGCGGTATGT
>CAZJHS010000090.1:0-12008 GCA_964545895.1 uncultured Chitinophaga sp.
CAGTTTTGATATGGGAAGTATAAGTATGCGAAGCTTTATGCTAAAAGGTTGAGGCTTGAAGAATGCGTAGTTTTACTGGTGTTTTTTGATTTTCGGGAGTTAAATAATAAAAATTATTAACCTTGCTTTTAATGTTGTTTGATGCATTTATTAGCGCAATTCCACTAGTTAAAATAGTACCACTAATTATTGCTGATATAGCTCCAGCTGATGCATCTTGAGATAAAACCCCAAGCGAAATAAGTACACCAATACTGCCAATGGTAGTTAATGTTACACCCGATGCCAGCTTTAATCCTTTGTTGTTATTGATGTAAGAAGAGCTATTTCCAAATCCAGAAATGGCTGCTACAAAATTTACTTCTTCTGGATGTAGCACATAGGTACTGTCGTTTGTTACAAACAGAAATGTATTTTCATATACAGCATCAAAATAACCTTTTAACGAAGCAGTATCTTTAAGCCAAATTTGATAAGGCTGGTTAGCCTTTACTTGGTCGTATGAATTGTGAATTTTATTATTAATATATAGGTTATACGATTGCTTTTGGGCAGATGCATATAAACTTAAAAACAATCCACATATTAGGGCGAATGAACTAAATTTATTCATAAGTGTCAATTTTTGGTATATCAATAATACAAAAAACTAAACACTTGCGTGCGAAATTTTCTCCAATTTAGCTTTGTCTAATATTTTAATTTTCTTTCCATCAAGTTCAATAAGCTTATCAGCTTTAAACTCGCTTAGTAAGCGTATAACAGTTTCGGTAGCCGTACCTACAATGTTTGCAATATCTTCTCTTGGTAAAGTAATCGCAATTACATCTGCATCAAGATTGTTTGATTTAAAGGTAGCATGTAAAAACAATAAAGCTTCGGCTAATCTTTCGCGTACGCTTTTTTGTGCTAAACTTTGAACGCGCTCTTCAACTACACCTAACTCGTGGCTTAAAGTTTTAAGTAACTCTTTGCTTATGGCTGTGTTCTCTTCTAAAATTTGAAGAAACACTTGTTTAGGAATGAAACAAGCAATAGTATCTTCAATACAAACTGCCGATGATACCAATGGTTCATCTGCAATTAATGCACGATAGGCTAAAACATCGCCTGGCTGTGCAAAACGCAAAATTTGTTCTTTACCATCTAAATTGGTACGAACCAATTTAATAACACCGCTAACAATGCAGTAAACACCAAGTGGTGTGCCGCTTTCGTTAAAAAGTAATTCGCCTTTTTTGTATGCATGACAAGCTTTAGCTTGCTCTACAATTTGGGCTTGACTTGGTGTGCAATGGTTCAAAAATAAAATCTTGTTCGATTCGCAAAGCTTGTAATCCATGTTGGCTCTATGCATAGTATAGATTGTATTGATTGGAATTCAAAAATAATAAAAAAATCAGATGCTGCTATATCAATTAAACGTTTTGGGTCCATTTGGCATAGTTAGCTGCTTGCAACGCACTGATTTTATCAAGTTTAACTAAGTTAAAATTACCCTTTAAATCTTGTTGTAAGGTGCATCCAACAAGCAAAAGCGCATCGTTTAAGGCTTGCTGAAGTTGTCCCTTGCCCCAAATTAATGCAGTAAAATAATTATCAAAACTAGTGCCTGCATATTTTTCGAGCAACGATTTGTATAAGGCTTCATCATAACCTTTATGGTTTTTAGCGTAGTGTTGATATAGCTCTTGTAACACATCATGCATGCTGTGTTTGCCTTTGCTATTGGCTATAATGGTTATGTCGGCAATGGCTGCCGCCATCAAACCTTCAATGTAAATAGAAACTTTGCGACCTAATACGCCAGGTACGTAACCATCAAGCCAAGTATCCCAGCTTGATTCGGCTACCGAGTAATTAAATCTACCCATGTTATCGGTGTGGCGTTTAATATCACCATTAAAACTATTGGCGTATTGTTCCCAACTCCAAACCCCACTTTGTAGCAACATTAAATCACCATAATAGGTAGTTACACCTTCGTACACGTAACCTAAAGTACTGTAGTTTTCTTTAGTAAAATCGTAAGGCAACATATCGGTTGGCCTTATTCGTTTAATGTTCCATAAATGAAACAACTCGTGCGAGCTAATGGCTAACAAATCATGATAATATTCTTCGGTTGTTTGATCTAACGTTTGCCCCATAGCTATTACTGTACTATCTAAATGCTCAACTCCATGGCGGGCAGGCGTTGGGTGCATTAAATATAAAAAGTGGTAATCGGTGCAAGGTAAGTCGCCAAATACTTCAATTTGTTTTAATGTATAAAGTGTAGTGTCGGCAATTAAACGTTCAACATCAAAAGGATGGTTGCCCTGAAACCAAATGTGCATTTGGGTTTGGGCTACAGTAAAAGTATGATGCTGTAATGTATCGCTTGCAATTAATGGCGAATCGGCTAAGTAATCAAAGTTCGGAGCTTGTAATTGATGATGTCCGCTTGGTTTTAACTGAGTAGCTATTTTGTAATCTTGTGGTAACGTAAAATCAATGGTGTAAGTTTCATCGGCCCGGCCTTCGGTATACATAAAACAATGTACAGGGTTAATGTACAAGTAAGTTTCATCTACAAAGCAAGCTCCAGCATCGGGCTGGTTGGCATAGTATTGATAACTAATTTTTACTGTTGAAATACCTTTGGTATCAACATGCCATCTGTCTTTAGTGATTTTTTGATAGGAAACGGGATTGCCAGCATCATCAACCATACTTAAACAACGTATGTTTTTAGCAAAGTTTTGCAACTCATATCGGCCTGGGCGCCAAGCAGGCAATTGCACTTCAATGCTATCTTGATGAATATGTGGAATTGTATAAGTTAATTGTATAAAATGATTTTGTGTATCGGCAATTGATATTTGATAATGCATGTGATTGTATTTTATGGTGCAAAAATAAAAATAGGCTGTTAAGGTAGGTTAAAATTTATCCATAATTCCAAGTCCAAATAGGGCGAAATCATATTTTACAGGATCATTTTTGTCAAATTGTTTAAGTGCTTCTGTTAACTCTAAAGCTGCTTGCCAATCATTTTGGGTGCGTTGTAATAAACTAAGTTTAGTGGCCACACGTTGCACATGCACATCTAAAGGGCATACCAATTGTGCAGGTTTAATGTTGTTCCAAATGCCAAAATCTACACCTTTATTATCTTGTCTTACCATCCATCGCAAATACATATTTATACGCTTGCAAGCGGAGTGTTGAGCAGGCGATGCAATATGTTTGTATGTGCGCTGCGGTGCATCATCTAAACTAAAAAAATGGTTTCTAAAATTATTTAGGCCGTTTTCTGTTGTTGCATCATTAGGTTTAATTCCTTTGCTAAAAGCTGTTTCAAGCGATTTGTTTTTGCTGTACCAATACTTAAAAAAATGAATACAATAAAGTAAATCGGTATCGTTAAAAGTTCGGTGTTTAAATCCTAAAAGTTTTTTTAAATCGTTATCGGTGTGGTGTAATATAAAATCATATGGTGCGTGGTCCATGCGTTCAATCAATTCCTTACATTTATTAATAATAGTTACCCTTTGGCCCCATGCAAAAATGGATGCAAAAAATCCCATAATTTCAATGTCTTGTTTTTGAGTAAATAGGTGCGGAATACACACCGGATCATTTTCAATAAATTCGGTGGTATTGTATTGCTTGTATTTTTGGTCGAGTAATTTTTTTATGGTTTGATGCGCAGTCATGCCCTTAGTATTGAGTTGCCAAAAGTAGTAAACCTTCTGATTTTTGCCCGTTTATGTAATAGGCTTTGTTTTTAAAAGGCTAAATGCTTGTTTTGTTTTCAGAAATTTAAATTAATCAATCATAATTATATGAAAATTAAAACCATGATGATGTTATCGGCAATGAGCGCAGGTGTAGTTCTCAGTAGTTTTAAAGATGGGAATAAGAAACCCAAAAAGAACGTCCCAAGTTTCAATTACGAGTGCGACCGTTTTGCTGACATTCAAGTGTTACGTTACGAAATACCCGGTTTTAACGAGTTAACTCCTAAACAAAAAGAGTTGGCTTATTACCTGAGCGAAGCTGCCAATTGCGGACGCGATATTATTTACGATCAAAAGTACAAGCATAACTTGGCTATACGTAAAACCATCGAAGCCATTTTAACATCATACCAAGGTGATAAAACTACAGACGATTACAAGAAGTTTGAGACTTACGCCAAGAAAGTATTTTTTGCTAATGGTATACACCATCATTACAGCAATATGAAATTTGTACCTGAGTGCAGTTTTGAGTTTTTTGCTTCGGCTGTAAAAGCTGTTCCAGCAGAAAGTCTTCCTTTAAACGGCCGCACGGTAGATGCTTTTTTAGCTGATATGAAGCCTATTATTTTCGACCCTAAAGTGGATGCTAAAATTGTTGATTTGGCCACAGGAATTGATAATGTAAAAGCATCGGCTAATAATTTTTACGAAGGAGTAACACAAGCCGAAGTTGAAGCTTACTACAACACTCGCATGAATAAAAATGATGAGCAACCAATTTCGTGGGGATTAAACAGCAAGATGGTAAAAGAAAATGGTGTTGTTACCGAGAAAGTTTGGAAAGTAGGAGGGATGTATTCAGCAGCAATTGAAAAAATTGTTTTTTGGTTAGAAAAAGCGGTTACAGTTGCCGAAAACGATAAACAAAAGAAAGCGCTTGAATTGCTAGTAGAGTACTACAAAACTGGTGATTTAAAAAAATGGGATGAGTACAACATTGCTTGGGTAAACGATACTGAAAGCAGATTAGATGTTGTAAATGGTTTTATTGAAGTATATGGTGATGCCATTGGTAAACGCGCAAGCTACGAATCTGTTGTTTCGATGAAAGATATGGAAGCTACTAAGCGTATTGCTAAAATTGCAGCCAATGCACAATGGTTTGAAGATCACTCGCCATTAATGCCTGAGCATAAAAAGAAAGAAGTAAAAGGTATTACTGCTAAAGTAATTACTGTAATACAAGAGGCTGGTGATGGTGCACCATCAACCCCAATTGGAATAAACCTTCCTAATGCAAATTGGATTCGTCAGCAACATGGTTCTAAATCAGTTTCGTTAGGAAACATTGTTCACTCGTACAATGTAGTTGGTGCTAAAAGCCCAATGATGAAAGAGTTTGCATTGAGCGAAGAAGAAATTGAACGCAACAAACAATTTGGTGCATTAGCGGGCGATTTACATACTGATATGCACGAAGTAATTGGTCATGCATCAGGCCAAATTAATAAAGGTGTTGGCGACCCAGATCAAACCTTGAAAAACTATGCAAGTACTTTAGAAGAAGCTAGAGCAGATTTAGTGGCATTGTATTACGTATATGATCCTAAATTAGTAGAGTTAGGTGTGATGCCAAGCCTTGAGGCGGGTAAATGCGAGTACGATGGTTACATGCGTAACGGCTTAATTACTCAATTAACTCGTATTGAGTTGGGTGATAATTTAGAAGAAGCGCACATGCGTAACCGCCAATTGGTAGCTGCTTGGGCTATGGAAAAAGGCAAAGCAGAAAATGTAGTGGAGTGGGTTAAGAAAGACGGAAAAACTTATGTACGTGTAAACGATTACGCTAAACTTCGTGAGTTGTTTGGTCAGTTATTGCGCGAAATTCAACGCATAAAATCTGAAGGTGATTATGCGGCTGCAACTGCATTGGTTGAAGGTTACGGAGTAAAAGTAGATCAAGCATTGCTTGAAGAAGTGCGCGACCGTTTTGCTAAGTTAAACACAGCGCCATACAAAGGTTTTATTCAGCCTAAGTTGCAAGCAACTTTAAATGGCCAAGAAGTAAAAGAGGTAACAGTAACTTACCCTGATAACTTTTTACAAGACCAACTTGAGCTAGGAAAAAAATATGGTTACTTACCAGTTTACAACTAATTTCAACATTTAATTAATAATAAAGCGTCTGCATGCAAAAATGTGCAGGCGCTTTTTTATTTTTGAGCTATGAAAAAACTAATTACAGTTTTATCGCTAATTATTTTAGTTAGCGCAGTAAAGGCACAATCGTTTTTTAGCCTAGGTGCAAAGTTTGGTGTTACGCAAGGTTCGTTAACAAAAGCGCCAAGCTTGGGTTCGGGTAGTACAACTACCGGTTTAGTGGGTGGTGTGTTTGCTAAAATAGGCGATGATGGATTGTTTCTTCAACCCGAAATTTTATTGAATCAGCGCATTGGTGTTTTTAATACCGATTCGGGGCAATCGGTTGTAAATACACTTACCTATTTAGATATTCCACTTTTGGTAGGCTATAAAGTTTCAGCATTTAGGTTTTATGGTGGTCCTAATTTTCAATTGTTGTTAGCGGCTAATCAAAAAGCACCAACCGGACTTAACGATCCATTTTTTTCGAAAGATAACTTTAACACTGCCACAGTTGGTTACCAAGTGGGTGTTGGTGCTAACTTAGGTAAAATTTGGGTTGATGTGCGTTATGATGCAAGCATTGGCGATTTAGGTAAAACCATAACCACCAATACAGGTAAGCAAATTAATTACAGCACACGTGCAAGCATGTTTCAATTTACCATAGGCTATAAGTTTTTGTAGTATGAATATTGAACACTTTAGAGACTATTGCTTGAGCCTTAAAGGTACAGAAGAAACATTTCCGTTTGGCGAAGACACATTGGTTTTTAAAGTGATGGGCAAAATGTTTGCGCTAACAAGTTTTAGCGAGCCCGATAGATGTAACCTAAAATGCAACCCCGATTATGCATTAGATTTACGTAGCGATTACGGTGCTGTTACACCCGGATACCACATGAACAAGCAACATTGGAATACCATTCACTATAATCAAGATTTACCTGATGCTTTACTTATTGAGCTTGTAAAACATTCGTACGATTTGGTGGTGCAATCGCTTACTAAAAAACTTCAAACCGAATTAAATCAATTATGAAAACAGCATTATTTCTTGAGTTGTTTGGCAGCATTGCCTTAATTGTACTTTGTGTAGTTGCGCTTTATCGCATGCGCAATAAAAAGTAAATTACTCGTGGGTTTTATTGTGTATTAGGCTGTTGTTATAAGTTTGTATTACAGCTTTTGCATGTGTTAAAAGCGAATCAACTATGGGTTGATGCATAGCAGATTGAGCACTTGTTTGCAAATTGGTTTGCATTAAACTATCGCTTAATAAATTATAACTAGCAACAACTTCTTCGCCATCAAAATGTACCACATAAGGGTACTTAATAATTTGGTATAATCCCCCATCAAACTGAATGGCCACATCGCTACTTAAACTAAATATTGGAGTTGTTTGCTTGGTTACCATCGAAACCAATAAGGGCATAATACTAATATGATCAATTGTTGTAGTATTTAATTCAGCCTCCTTGTATATGGTTGGCTTTGCTTCAAAAACAACTAATGGTATTTCGTATTTACCTTGCATGGTTTGGTAGTAAGGCAAAGTGTTTTCACTACTATGGTCGGCAGTAATTACAAATACCGTGTTATTGTACCAAGCTTGCTTTGCTGCAAATGCAAAGAAGCTGCGCAAGGCATCATCAGCATATTGAATGGTAGCATGTATGGGTAATGGTCCGCCTGTATATTTGTTTTTTGCTTCGGCAGGTAATTGGTAGGGGTGATGTGATGATAGTGTGAATACCGTTGTGAAAAAAGGATTTTTTGAGGCAGAAATTTCGTTACTCACATAACTTAAATAGGGCATATCGGGTATACCCCAATTGCCATCAAAATCTTCTTTTTTTCGTGGGTATTGATTTAAGCCTAAATAATTTCCTGCTTGTGTTTGCGCCACAAATCTATCAAAGCTCATGGTGCCATTTTTCCCTCCATGGTAAAACGCAACTTCATAACCTTGTTGTTGTAAATAATAGCCTGTACTGTGCAATACATTAGTTTGATAATAACTATTGATGTAATCTCCAGTTAACCAACTTGGCATTCCTGCAACAATTGCGGGTATGCCTTCAATACTTCGTTTGCCATTTGCATAGGCATGTTGGTAAACCAAACTGTGTTGCATTAGCGAGTCTAAGAATGGCGTATAACCTTTGCCTTGATTATAAAAACCTACGTATTCTTTACCTAAACTCTCAACAATAACAAGCACTACATTTTTACCTTTGGTTTTGCCTAATGGTTGTATTTGTTTGATAGGATTGAATTGTTGAATCAGACTTTCGTTGGTAAAATAATTTTTAGCATCAACCCCAGTTTGACTTAAGGTATGCAGCATTTGAAAGGGCGTGTTAAGGGTTAGCGAGGCTACCTCTGCACCGGCAATTTTTGCGGCATCTAAAGTGTTTAATGGTTTTAATCCAAAACTTCCTCGTGCACCAAAAAAGGCAGTTATGCCAAGCAGTAGCATCACACCAATTTCAATAACCAACTGCTTACCTAATTTGGTGTATGATGCATTTTTGATTTTAGGATAAAACATCCAAACCAAGCGCATAAGCACCAGTAAAATTAGCACCAAGTACCAATAATCAATTACATATACCCAAGGCGAAGCGTTTTGCGAACTTTGCATGCCAATAAGTTCTACACCGCTGCGCTTACCACTTATGGCAAAGTAGCCTACATCAATTAAATTAAGCAAAGTGGTAATAAATGCACTTATAGTAAAAAGTATTTTTATACCAAGTTGGTAGTATTTATGGTTTCTGAGGTTAAGCGGAATAAGGTGAAGCAGGATAACCAAACCAAACAAATAAGTAATAGCAGACGTATCAAACCAAAAACCACTGGCAAATGCGGTAATTATTTTTACAACCCCAGCCTGTGCAAATGCCGAGTAGTTAAAAATAAAGAAAAGTACACGACAAATGGCAAAAAGGCCATATGCTAAAAGTAGGCGCTTGGCCAGCAAAATAATGTGTGGTAATTTTATGCTCACTTGGGCAAATATAATGTTTGAAAAATTAGCATTGAATTTTAAACGGCTTTTGTTTACTTGCTACCCTCATGAAGATTCAACAAAATATATCGCTAAAGTCATATAATACTTTTGGTATTGATGTATATGCCAGGGAGTTTGTAGAAGTAAACAACCTAGATGAGCTATGCATACTTTGTGCAGCATTTAATTTAAGCGATAGAAAGTTGCTTGTTTTAGGTGGTGGTAGCAATGTTTTGCTTACACAAGACTTTGATGGCATGGTTATAAAAATGAATTTAAAAGGGATAACTGTTGTTGGCGATAATGAGGATTATACTTGGCTTAAGGCTATGTCGGGCGAGGTGTGGCATGAGTTTGTTTTAAATTGTATTGACCGTAATTTATCTGGTGTTGAAAATTTAAGTTTAATACCAGGTTGTGTGGGCGCATCGCCTATGCAAAATATTGGTGCATACGGAGTAGAAATAAAAGATACGTTTGATAGTTTAGAGGCAGTAGAAATTGCCACAGGCGAGTTGGTTAAGTTTACCAATGCCGATTGTAAATTTGGATACCGCGAGAGTATTTTTAAACACGAAGCTAAAGGTAAATACATTATAGCATCGGTTGTATTTAAGTTAAATAAAAAGCATAAGTTTAATATTACGTACGGTGCCATACAGCAAACGTTAGAAAAAAATGGGATTACCACACCTACTGTAAAAGCCATTAGTGATGCGGTAATAAGCATTCGCGAGAGTAAATTACCTAACCCTAAGGTATTGGGTAATGCGGGTAGTTTTTTCAAAAATCCAGAAATTCCGGTTGCCCAATTTGAGGCGCTAAAAGCTGAGCACCCAACTATTGTTGGTTATCCAGCATCAGCAGGGCATATAAAGGTAGCGGCTGGTTGGTTAATAGAACAGTGCGGATGGAAAGGTAAAGTAGTTGGCCATGCTGGCTCGCACAAAGACCAAGCCTTGGTATTGGTTAACTATGGAGGAGCAACGGGTAACGAAATTTGGCAATTAGCCATGGATATTCAGGCCAGTGTGCAACAAAAGTTTGGCGTTACCATAAACCCCGAGGTAAACGTTATTTAATTAGCAGTAATTTTTCTCTGTCTTTTTACGCTCAAATGTTGCGTTGTAGGTCTTAATTCTCAAAATCCTACGTTATATTCGCACCTTTATGCGAAAAAGAAAATTTATACCTTATGTTATCGAGAATTTAGAGATAACTGCTGCCGGAAGCGAGGGTAAGTGCATTGCACGTCATGATGAAAAAGTAATTATGGTTGATCATGCTGTACCTGGAGATGTGGTAAATGTGCGAGTTAACAGCAATAAAAAATCATTCAGTTTTGCCACTATCCAAGAAATTATAAAACCAAGTGCTGATAGGGTAGATACCTTTTGCCAACATTTTGGAATGTGCGGTGGATGCAAATCGCAACAAATGAGTTATGAATCGCAATTGCGCCATAAACAACAACAAGTGCATGATGCTTTTGAACGCATTGGTAAATTTCCTTTTCCTGCATTATCACCTATACTAGGAAGTACTCATACAACCTATTACCGCAATAAATGTGAGTTTAGTTTTATTGACAGAAAATGGCTTATCAGCATGGATCAATTTGATACCATGAGTGTAGATGAGCTAAAGGGTTTGGGTTACCATATTCCGGGTAGGTTTGATAAAATATTTGATGTGGAGCAATGTTATTTGCAACATCCCATAGCCAACGAAATACGCAATGCGGTGCGTGATTTTGGTAAAGCCAATAGCTACGATTTTTTCAATCCATACAACCAAGAAGGTTTTTTGCGCAACATTATTTTGCGTAACAACGAAGCTGGACAATGGATGGTAATTTTATGTTTTAAAAAGGAAGACGTAGAAAAGCGTGAAGCCATTTTAAATCATATCAAAGATAACTTCCCTCAAGTTGCCTCGTTGTTGTACATCATCAACCCAAAAATGAATGATACCATTTACGATTTGGATGTGCATGTATTTAGTGGCGAAGATCATTTAATTGAAATGTTGGAGGATTTGAAATTTAAAATCGGTCCTAAATCGTTTTTCCAAACCAATACCATTCAAACTCAAAACTTATATGGTAAAACACGCGAATTAGCTGGTTTAACAGGTAACGAGAACGTATATGATTTATATACGGGTGTGGGTTCAATTGCATTATTTGTTTCAAAATTGGCTAAGCAAGTGGTAGGAATTGAGTATGTAGAATCGGCTATTGAAGATGCTAAAATAAATGCGGATTTAAATAACATCACCCATACCCATTTTTATGCAGGCGATATGAAGGATGTGTTGAATGATGAATTGATTGCTAAACATGGCAAGCCCGATGTAATTATTACCGATCCTCCGCGTGCAGGTATGCACCCAGATGTAATTGCTAAAATATTAGAAGTGGCTGCACCAAAAATTGTATATGTAAGTTGCAATCCTGCTACGCAAGCACGCGATATTGCTATGATGGAGGAGAAATATAAAGTAACCAGCGTACAACCCGTTGATATGTTTCCGCATACCCATCACGTAGAAAATATTGCTTTATTGGAGTTGAAATAACCTGAACAAATGGACAAAGAACTGAGTGTAAATTTAGAGTTGTTAAAAGATGATTTAGCTTTTTACAACGATATGCTTAAAGAGGTTTCGGCTGATATTTTAGACGAAGGCTTTAGCAAGTATCCAGTTTTTATTGCTCATCAAGAGCCCGTAAAAATTGGGGAAATGATTATTGATGCCACCGAGTACCAGCGTTCGTTTAATGTAAGTGCAACTGTGCTGGAAGAGTTAGTAGAGCGTAATGTGGTAACTAAAGATCGTGAGGCAAGTTTTCAGGAAGCCTTTAAAGATGCACGTAAATTTATGTGTGTGCTTTTAGTAACCGATAAAGGAGCTAGCTTTGTGTTTGTACCTTTTAAAAATAAATAGGTGATGAGTAATCCAAAAGTTGCAGTAGTTATTATCCATTGGAATCGCAAGCAACTGCTTGAACAGTTTTTGCCAGCTTTGGTAAAAACAGCCTACAGCAATTTACAAATTGTGGTAGCCGATAATAATTCGGATGACGACTCTGTGGCTTTTGTTCAACAACACTA
>CAZJHS010000091.1:0-11994 GCA_964545895.1 uncultured Chitinophaga sp.
TAAATCGGCCCAATTGCCTTTATACACTTGGTTGCCCGATGCCATGGCCGGACCAACACCTGTATCGGCTTTAATACACGCAGCAACCATGGTTACTGCAGGTATTTACATGGTGGTACGTAGCAACGTGTTATTTGCTTTAGCGCCATCAACCCTAAACTTTATTTTAATAGTAGGTGTAGCAACTTCGGTATTTGCAGCAGTAATTGGCTTACTTCAAAATGATATTAAAAAGGTATTGGCCTACTCTACTGTTTCGCAATTAGGGTTAATGTTTGCGGCATTAGGTTTAGGAGCATTTACCAGCGGTATGTTTCATGTTGTTACTCATGCCTTTTTTAAAGCATTATTATTCTTAGGTTCGGGTAGTGTAATACATGCATTGCATGGCGAACAAGACATCCGCAAAATGGGTGGTTTAGGTAAATACATTAAAGTAACATACATCACCTTCTTAATTGGTTCGTTGGCTATTTCGGGAGTATTTCCATTTGCAGGTTTCTTTAGTAAAGACGAAATCTTAGCACATGCTTTCGAAAACAATAAACTTATTTGGGCAGTACTTTCTATCAGTTCATTCATCACAGCATTTTATATGTTCCGTTTGGTATACTTAACCTTTGGTCGCGATTTCCGTGGTACTGATGAAGTAAAAAAACACATACATGAAAGCCCTGCTGTAATGACTATTCCATTAGTGATACTTGCAGTGTTATCTATTATTGGTGGTTTTATGGGTTTACCAAAAGGCTTAGGTTTTACGCATTTGTTTGATAACTATTTATCAAGTGTTGTTGAACCATCAAAACAGTTTTTAGCCGAGGCTCATCATACCAGCCATGCTACAGAGTATGCTTTAATGGGCATTGCGCTTGCAGGTGCTATTGCCATGATTTTAGTTGCTCGCAACAAATACATCAACCAAAAACAAGAACCAGTTGCTGATGCCGAACTTACTGGCTTAAATAAAGTAATTAGCAATAAGTTTTATGTTGATGAAATTTATAACACTGTATTTGTTAAACCTATTACCGTACTAAGCGATTTGTTTTTAGTATTGGTTGATAAATTAATAATTGACCTTGCTGTAAATGCAACAGCTTGGGTAGTGGCCACTACCGGTAAAACCTTACGTTTAGTACAAAACGGAAATACCGGATTTTATGTGTTTGCTATGGTTATTGGCATGATGGTGTTATTTGTAATTCGCTTGTTTATATAATGATGACCTTACTTATACTTTTATTACCTTTAGTGGCATCGGTAGCTGTATTGCTTAGTGGCAATAAAATGGCATCGCGCGTGGCCTTGTTATTTACAGTTGCACAATTAGCCATTACGGCTTATGCCTACACCTTGTTTAAACAACAAGGTGCCGAGGCGTTTACCTTTTTCCACGAGTGGATTAGTAGTCCTAAAATTAGCATAAACTTAGGCATTGATGGATTAAGCTTTGCCATGATTGCATTAACCAATTTCTTACTTCCGTTAATTGTACTTAGTGCATTTAACCGCGAGTACAGCAATGCAAAAACATACTTCTCGTTAATTCTATTTATGCAATTTGCATTAAATGGTGTATTTATGGCATACGATGGTATGTTGTATTACATTTTTTGGGAGTTAGCACTTATACCTATTTACTTTATTGCATTAGGTTGGGGTGGCAAAAACAGAGTACCAGTAACACTTAAGTTTTTTATATACACCTTAGCTGGTAGTTTATTTATGTTGTTTGGGTTTATTATGTTGTACTACTACAATCCCAATGCAAGTTTTAACATAGTTGATTTATACAATACGCAAATATGCAGCTGCAACCAAGGGTGGTTATTTTGGATGTTCTTTTTAGCTTTTGCTATTAAAATTCCTATTGTACCATTCCACACTTGGCAAGCAGATACCTATAGCGAAGCACCAACACAAGGTACTATGTTGTTAAGTGGTATTATGCTAAAAATGGGTACCTATAGTTTAATACGTTGGTTGTTACCTATACTTCCGGCAGGTGTTACCGAGTGGGGACCATTAGCATTAACACTTTGCGTAATTGGTATCGTATACGCATCAGTAATTGCCATTATGCATGGCGATTTAAAGAAACTATTCGCTTACTCATCAGTTGCTCACGTGGGCTTAATATCAGCAGGTATTTTTGCTTTAAATATTGAAGGTTTACAAGGCAGCGTTGCACAAATGATTGCGCATGGTGTAAACGTAGTTGGCTTATTTTTCTGCGCTGATATCATTATAAACCGTACCCAAACAGCAAACATCAATAGTCTTGGTGGAATACGTAATGTTGCTCCTCGTTTTAATACCTTATTTATGATTGTGGTATTGGGCAGTGTGGCATTACCGCTTACCAATGGATTTATTGGCGAATTTTTATTGCTATTTGGTGTATATAAATACAACACTTGGCTAGCCGTATTTGCTGGTTTAACCATTATTTTAGGAGCAGTATACATGTTACGCATGTTCCAAAATACCATGCTTGGTAATACAAATGCCACGACCCAAAACTTTGCCGATTTAAATTGGAGCGAAACTTTAGTACTTGGCATTATTGCATTAGTAATTATTGTAATGGGTATTTATCCAAAACCAATTTTTGAATTGGTACAACCATCGTTAGACATTATTTTAAACAAAGCCTTAGCTAAATAATCGTACACACATGACAACTTTACTTTATACCACTTGCTTAGGTTTATTTTGTATGCTTGCCGAGGTATTAAACCTTCGCAAAATATTAGTACCTGCAGTTGTGCTTGGTTTAGCAGCCATTTTTATGGTTAATATGCAACAATGGGGAGTTAATACCCCACTTACCTTAGGTTCGGTTGATATTAGCCACATGATTAAAGTAGATAACTTTGCTACTGCATTTAGCGGATTAGCTATTCTTATCTCACTTTTAATCTTCATCCTATCGGCAAACTATTATGCCAATGACGAAACCCACTTAAGCGATTACCTATCTATTTTAGTGTTTATTCTTTGTGGCGCATTAGTAATGTTTAGCTATGCAAACATGGCTATGCTGTTCTTAGGCATCGAAATACTTTCTATATCATTATACATTATGGCAGGCAGCCGTAGGTTTGATACACGCAGTAACGAAGCTGGATTTAAATACTTTTTAATGGGTGCATTTACATCGGGTATTTTACTGTTTGGTATTGCTTTAGTTTATGGTGCAAGTGGTAGCTTTGAGTTAAGCGCTATTGCCAAATACACTGCTGCAGGCCAAGTAGCACCAATGTTTTATGTTGGTTTAATGATGATTTTAATAGCCATGCTATTTAAAGTATCGGCTGTACCATTCCATTTTTGGAGCCCCGATGTGTACGAAGGTGCACCTGCATTAATTACCGCATTAATGAGTACTTTAGTTAAAGTAGCAGCATTTGGTGCACTTTACCGCTTATTTAGTGAGTGCTTTATTGGTAGCATGAATTATGTAGAACCAATTTTATTAGTGGTTACAGCTGCTACTATTATGGTAAGTAACGTAATTGCATTAGCACAAACTAATGTAAAACGTATACTAGCATATTCGGGAATTTCGCATGCAGGATACATGTTAATGGGTATATTAAGCATTCATACCAACTCAAGTTCGGCATTGTTTTTTTACGCAACGGCCTACTCTGTAGCATCAATTGGTTTATTTGCTTTAGCCATCATGACTTTTAAAAGCAACCACAGCGAAAACGTAGAAGCGTTTAACGGACTTGGTAAAAAGAATCCATTAGCGGCTGCATTAATTGCTATATTTATGCTATCGTTGGCGGGCATCCCTCCTTTTGCAGGGTTCTTAGGTAAATACTACATATTTAGCGAAGCACTTAAAAACGGATACACTACCATTACACTTATTGCCATAGTAAACTCAATAATTGCAGTGTACTACTACTTTAAAGTAATTGTAGCCATGTACGCTCAACCAGCAAACGATAAACCGTTAGTGATACACCCTACTTACTGGGTAGTTGCTATAATATGTGTACTTGGCACCATTGGTTTAGGTTTGATGCCAGATACATTAATGCAGATCTTAAAATAATTAATCTAAAATAATCATCAAAAGGCTACCTAAAAAGTAGCCTTTTGTGTTTATAAACAAACGCCTTAATCAAGCCAACAAAGCAACCTTTTGGGCTTTTTAAGGTACTTTAAAATAAAAAAGCGACATCAGCGTATATTATATTAATGTTAATACACGTTAAATGCTTGAGAATAAAAGGCTCAACAGATGTTGAATTTTTAAAACAAATACTTTCATTTATCAATTAAATTAGTTTTTTTGCATCCTCTAAAAATTTGTACAAAATGAACAAAGTTCAATCACAAAAAACAGAAAGCAAATTCAGCGCAATGTTCGCATCTTTTGCTATCCCGGTATTATTAGTTGTAGCTATCTTAATCTACATGTTTGTATTAGGTAACCCAGCCAACTTCGAAGATGGTGATCCAACCAAACACCCAGTTGGTGAAGGCATCAATCACACCTTAGGTTTAATTTACAAAGGTGGTATTATCGTTCCTATCTTATTATCATTAGTTTTAATGAGCATTACTTTCTCTATCGAGCGTTTCTTAACCATCGGTAAAGCATCAGGTAAAGGTTCGGCAGAAGCATTTGTACGCAAAGTACAAGCTAACTTAACTGCTGGTAATGTTGATGCAGCAATTGCTGAGTGCGATAAACAACAAGGTTCTGTTGCTAACGTAGTAAAATCGGCATTGCACAAATACAAAGAAATGCATACCAACACCGAGTTAGATAAAGACCAAAAAATATTGGCTATTCAAAAAGAAATTGAAGAATCAATTTCGTTAGAATTACCAATGTTGGAGAAAAACTTGGTAATTATTGCTACCATGGCATCAGTATCTACGTTAGTGGCGTTATTAGGAACGGTAATTGGTATGATCAAGGCGTTCTCTGCTTTGGCAACTGCTGGTTCACCAGATTCTACAGCGTTAGCAAACGGTATTTCTGAGGCGCTTATCAATACGGCATTAGGTATCGGTAACTCTGCTATCGCTATCATTATGTATAACGTATTTACTACTAAAATCGACAAAATTACTTATACCATTGATGAGGCAGGATTTAGCATTACCCAAACTTTTGCTGCTGCTCACAAACAAAAATAATCGATTGAATTGGGGTTGATTGCTAGCAATACACCCGTATTTTCTAATCTTTCAATCAATTAATAAGTAAAAAATGGCTAAAGTAAAAGTACCTCGCAAGAGCACATCAGTAGATATGACGGCTATGACAGACGTGGCCTTCTTACTACTTACTTTCTTTATGCTTGCAACAAAGTTTAAGCCTGATGAGCCCGTTGTTGTTGATACTCCTTCATCTATCAGTGAAATTAAATTGCCTGAAACAGATATCATGCAATTAACCATTGATAAAACAGGAAGAGTTTTCTTCGGCATTGATGGCCAAAAAACACGCGAAGACATTTTGCAACGTATGGCAAAAATTTACAACATGAAATTTTCGCCTGAAGAAATAAAAGAATTCTCTTTGCAATCAACCATTGGTGTACCAATGTCACAGTTACCTCAGTTTTTAAAAATGACTACTGAGGAACGCGCTAAGGCTAATTTCCCTGGCGTACCTACCGATTCGTTAAACAACGAATTAGGCAACTGGATATGGGAATCAAGGTTATCTAAAAACGCGGAAAGAAAGGAATTACGCATTGCTATAAAAGGTGATCGTGATGCCAATATGCCAACCGTTAAACGCGTGATAGCCGTGTTGCAAGAGAAAAAAGTAAATAGATTTAATTTTATTACCAGCATGGAAAAAGCTGAGTAATATTAAACAAATAAAAAAATAAACGCATGGCAGAAATTGAAGGCGGTGGCGGTGGCGGTAAACACAAAGGCGGTAAGAAAAGAGGTAAGAAACTTTCTACCAGGGTAGATTTTACCCCAATGGTGGATTTGGGTTTCTTATTGATTACCTTCTTTATGTTAACTACCAGCATGAATAAGCCCCAAACCATGGAAATTAACATGCCAGACAAAAATGTAATTGAGGAGAAAGACAAAACCTTGGTTAAGGAATCTCAGGCAATTACACTATTACTGGCAAAAGACGATAAAGTAGTTACTTACTTTTTAAAAGATGGTGTGCCAAGTACCCCACAAATCCAAAATTTTGGAGCAAAAGGTATTAGAGCAACGCTTTTAGAAGAAAATAGAAAACGTAATCCATTATTAGACAGTATTCCGGTGTACAAAGGAATGCTAAACAAAGGCATAATTACCGAAGAAGAGTATAAAGCTCATTTATTCGATATTAAATCATACAAAAATGCGCTTATCGTAGTTATTAAAGCTGCTGATAACTCTAAGTATGAAAACCTAGTTGATATTTTGGATGAAATGCTAATTTGTAACATCGGTCGTTATGCTGTAGTTGATATCTCAGACTCTGAAGTAGAAATGTTAAAAACAGTTAACCTTAATTAATCAAGCCGGTATGTCAAAACTTTCAAAAATCAATATTTTCGATAGTAGTTGGGTTGACCTGATATTTGCAGGCCGAAATCAAAACTACGGAGCATATGTGCTACGTAAAAAAAGTAACGAAAACACCAACAAAGGAATTTTCTTTGCTATTGTTTTCTTTAGCTTGGTTATATCAGCCCCAATGATTGTAGACCTTATTAAAGGATTAGCCCCTAAAGAAGAGGTTAATAAAAAGGTAACCGAGGCAAACACCTTGGAGGAACCACCTCCAGTTGATGAAAAAACGCCTCCTCCACCTCCTGCACCACCACCACCACCGTTAAAATCAACGGTTAAGTTTACTCCACCCGAAATTAAACCCGATGAGGAAGTGCCAGATGAGCCACCTCCAATTCAGGATAAATTGGCAACAACTAACGTGAGTAATCAAACTCAAGTAGGTAATGATACTGCATTTGTACCTATTGTTGATGAGGATGAAACCGGAGGAAACGGACCAGAAATTGTAACCTTTGCAGAGCAAATGCCTGATTTTGCTGATGGAACTTACCAAGAGTTTTTGGCTAATCACATGTCTTATCCAGAGGTAGCAAAAGCTAACCAACGTGAAGGTAAAGTTGTTTTATCATTCGTAGTTGGGGTTGACGGTAGGTTAAGCGAAATTACAATTGTTAAAGATCCAGGATGGGGATTTGGAGAAGCAGCTGTAGAAGCTGTACGCAAAATGCCACCATGGAAACCTGCTAAACAAAATGGTAAACCCGTACCTTTACGTATGAATTTACCAATTAATTTCTCGTTAGATAATTAATAAATACTTGCGTGAATCTCGATAAAATAAGAGCCGAACGCGATACTAAAATAGCCAGATTACTAAGATATTTCGGAGTAATCATGGCTATTTTTTATTTCGTAATGGGCCTAGCTTTTTTGCTACTGCCAATATTTAATACCTTAGATAGCACTACACGCTATGTGGTAAGTGCCATGCTAATTGTGTACGGTTCGTTTAGACTTTACCGTATTGTTAAAGCATTTAAAACACCAACTTCCCCTATAACCGAAGAAGATGAAGAATAAAAGAACACCAGCTTTTTTATTAGCAGCTACACTCTTTTTTAGCGTGGCTTGCAATAACTCTACTTCTAAAAAACATGCCGATACCAGCACTAAAGGCAATATTACCATTAGTGTGGATGAAAGCTTAAAACCTATTATTGATGCCGAGAAAGATGTATTTGAAGCATTATATCCCGAGGCTAAATTAAACATAGTATACACCAACGAGTACGATGCCATTGAAATGTTGTCTAAAGATAGCGCACGCATTGCCATTGTTACCCGCGAAATGCTGCCTACTGAAAAGACAAATTTTGATGCACGAAAAATTATTCCGCGTTATGTAGTTATTGGCTATGATGCTATTGGCATAATTATGAATAATAGCCGTACTGATACGATTTTATCGCAACAACAATTAGCCGATATCATGACAGGTAAAATAACTACCTGGAAAGAGTTAAACCCTAAAAATAGCAACTCCCCTATTCGTGTGGTGTTTGATAACGCAAAAAGTGGAGCTGTACGCCATATTAAAGACTCATTACTAAATGGTGTTGATATTGGAAAAAACTGCTACGCAGTAAAAAGCAACCCCGATGTAATTGAGCAAGTAGAAAAAGATAAAAACACAATTGGTATTATTGGTGTTTCGTGGATTAGCGATAGAGACGATAGCACCACTAACGCGTTTTTTCAACGTGTAAATGTGGTAGAGCTCATTCCTAACAACCCTGAAAAGGCAGAAGCGCCAACCATGAAACCTTACCAAGCGTATATTGCACTTAAACAATATCCGTTATACAGAAACATAACAATAATAAATCCTGAAGGACGATACGGTTTAGGCACGGGGTTTGCTTCGTTCATAAATAGTGATAAAGGACAACGCATTATTTTAAAAAGCGGATTGGTTCCGGCACACGCACCAGTAAGGATTATTAAACTAAATAACGACTAAGAACATGATGAACAGATTAATAATAAAAACCTTTGCCGTTGGTAGCATTTTAATAGCCAGCGCACATGCACAAAGCATGCAAGATGGTTTGCGTGCTTTAGACTTTGAAAAATTTGAAGGAGCTAGAAACATTTTTAGCAGCTTAACAAAAACCGAACCTACCAATGCTGATAATTGGTACTTCCTTGGCCAATCATACCTTAACTTATACAAAGCCGATTCAGCAAAATGGGCTTACCAAGAAGGTATAAAAGCGAGTGCAAATGCACCAGCCAACTACGTTGGTTTGGGTGAGTTATTAATGGCCGAAAATAAAAAAGAAGAAGCTAAAACATACTTTAATAAAGCACTAAGTTTTAGTAAAACACGCGATGGCCTGATTAGCGACCCAAAAGCACTACAATTAGTAGCTGCAGCTTTAGTTGGCACCGAAAATAAAGTAACTGAAGATGCTTTAGTTTACATTAAAAATGCAGTTGAACTAGCACCTAAAAACTATGATGTGTTGGTATCTGCTGGTGATGTGTATTTAGAGTTAAACAACGCAGGAGAAGCGGCTAATCATTACGAAAAAGCAGAAGCTATTCAGCCCAAAAATCCTAAAGCATTTACCCGTGTTGCCGAGATTTGGTTACGTGTTAAAAACTACGAAACAACGCTTACAGATTTAAACAAAGCATTAGCCATTGATAGTAATTACGCTCCTGCATTAAAACTAATGAGTGAGTTATATTACAAATCAAAAAAATACGAAATAGCTAAATACTACTACACCAAATACCTGCAAAACTCAGAAATAAGTTTAGCAAACCGCCAACGTTTTGTGCGCATTTTGTTTAATGCAAAAGAGTACGAAAATGCATTGACTGATTTGAAAGAGATTATACTTATTCCAAATCACGATGTATTTATGTACAGAATGATTGGTTACAGCTACTACGAGGTTGCCGAAATTAAAAAAGATGCCACCATGTATCCTTTAGGAGTAAGTGCTTTAGAAAAGTTTATTGCCACTGTACCTAGCGATAAAATTATTGCAAGCGATTACGAATATTTGGGTAAACATTACAGCCGTATTGCAGGTAAAGATAGCCTTGCTGTTGCCTACATTAACAAAGCTATTGAAACCGACCCAAGTAAGGTTGATTTAAACAAAGATGCTGGACAAATTTTATATCGCTTAAAACGTTTCGACCAAAGTATTGTGTTTTACGAAAGATACATTGCCAACGCGCCTAAAGTTTCTATTAACGATTACTTTTTATTGGGTATGACTGCTTATTTTGGCAAACAATATCCTAAAGCTGATAGTGCTTTTGCAAAAGTAATTGGAATGAAACCAAACTATGCTGACGGCTACTATTGGAGAGGAAACGTACAAGCCAATCTTGACACGCAAGCTAAAGATACCATAGGTTTTAGCAGCTACAATACCTACATAAGCATGGCCGAAAGTAATGTAGAGAAAAACAAAAAGAATTTAATTGTAGCTTATAACTACGTGGCTACTTACTACATTTTGCACGATAATAACAAGGAAGCAAAAGTATACTTACAAAAAGTACTTGCGCTAGATCCTACCAATAAACAAGCTACAACTTACCTAAAAGAAGTAGAAAAGAAATAACAAAAAAGGCCCCGAATAATTTCGGGGCCTTTTTAATTTTATGCGGTTAGCTCTTGTTTAGCTACCTCTATTTTTTTAATAATATCATCTAGGTATGAAGTTAATTCTGTAACGGTATTGGGTAAATCTTCTATACCTACACCTGTTTTACCTGCTTGTTCTACTTTTATTACCAATGCGGCCAACTCTTGCTCGCCTATCATCTGCACAGTTGCCTTCATTTTGTGTGCCGACTTACCCATTAATAAATAATCTTTCTGATTATAAAAGGTAACCAGATTTTGAGCCTCATCAGGAATGGATATTAAAAACATATCTAACAACTGTACAATGAATAAATCATCGCCACCTGATATGGTTTTTAAATACGTTAAATCTAATTTTGAATCGTTAGTCATATATTGTTACAAAAATACATATATTGCCTTACTACCAAGACTTATAATACAAAATTAATATCATGAATGGCATTTGTACCCTTGCAGTAATTCCTTTACGCAAGCAGCCCGATAGCACCAGCGAGATTGTATCACAATTACTTTTTGGTGACGAATATACCATCAACCAAATAGAAAACGGTTGGGCAAGCATTACCACATTAGCCGATAACTACACCGGATTTATTAGCGAAAAGCAAGTAACTGCTTACCAAAATGAGGTTAAACAATGGATAACAAATACCCAGTTTCCATTTGCACAAGTTAATAGTTCGGTGGGTACTTTATACTTACCTGCTGGATGTAGTTTACCAGAGCAAAAACAATTTACAATCGGTAACATATCATTTGAGCAAGCAACAACAAACGGCCCAGTAAAACCTTTAGACGAACTGGCACTACAATACTTAAATGCCCCCTACCTTTGGGGCGGAAAAACCTTTTTTGGAATTGATTGCAGTGGATTTACCCAAATGGTTTTTAAACAGCTTGGGGTGATGCTGCCACGCGATGCTTACCAACAAGCAGAGTTGGGCGAAACAATTTCTTTTGTTGAAGAATGTAAACTTGGCGATTTAGCCTTTTTTGATAACGAAAACGGTAAGATTACCCATGTAGGATTGATGCTTAATAAGCACCAAATTATTCACGCATCGGGTAAAGTTCGCATTGATGTACTTGACCATCATGGCGTAATGAATATGGAAGAAAAACAATACTCACACAAGCTAAGAATTATAAAAAGAATACTTTAAAACAATATTTTTGAACCACTGTTTAATACAAATAAATAAACAACATGACAACACTTAAACCAGGCGACAAAGCTCCCTCATTTAAATTATTTAATACCGAGAAAAAGGAAGTTGCATTAGAAGATTTTGCAGGAAAAAACCTTATTGTTCACTTTTTCCCTTTAGCATTTACAGGCGTTTGTACTGCACAATTGTGTACCGTTAGAGACGGAATTAGCATGTACAAAAACGATAAGGCTGATGTAGTGGCTATTTCGGTAGACTCGGCTTTTACTTTAGGTAAATTTAAAGAAGAACAAAATTTACAGTTTGATTTATTAAGTGATTTTAACAAAGAAGCTGCTGCTACTTACGGTGCATTATATGATGTGTTTCCAGCAATGGGAATGAAAGGTGTTGCCAGACGTGCAGCCTTTGTTATTGATAAAAATGGCGTAATTCAATATGCACAAGTATTAGAAAGTGCAGGCGATTTACCTGACTTTGCGGCAATTAACGCAACGCTTGAAAAAATTAGCTAATTTTTTCCTTATCGGGCTTGCGTTGTAAGGTATAATTTCTATATTTGCACTCCCGTTAAGGAAAAAGGTTTTGTAGCTCAATTGGATAGAGCATCTCACTACGGATGAGAAGGTTTGGGGTTCG
>CAZJHS010000092.1:0-2048 GCA_964545895.1 uncultured Chitinophaga sp.
AGAAATTTTTGAGTTTCCACAAACGCTAAAGTGGCATTAGGGTGGGATGTTGATTAGTTGATTAGATAATTGGCCGCAGGCACAGACTTTAGCCACGGGTATTCGGGGCATTAATTAGTTGATAATGTTTCTTCTCTTTTTTTTATCGCAACAACTCTGCTTTTAAATTCTAACAATACTGCATACTCCCCTTGTGTCCTTCGTGTTTCCTTAGTGACCTTAGTGGTTAATTTTTCACCACAAGTAATACCAATATTTTCATAAGGTGTATGATATATTTAAACAATCTATTCATTTGCTGTAAAACAAATGTCACGGTGTTTCGTTTGGATATTTAGACTTGAAAAAATCTCCCATTATTATACATATTTGTACATACAAAAACCCAATAAACACATGAAAAAAATAGTTTCTTTAGTTTCGTTGATAGCCTTATTAATTAGCACAACTGCACTAAAAATAGTTGCTCCTGCTGGTTATGCAGTGGGCGATATAGCCGCAGACTTTAACCTAAAAAACGTAGACGGTAAAATGGTTAAACTAGCCGACTACAAAAAAGCCAAAGGATTTATAGTAGTATTTACTTGCAACCACTGTCCTTTTTCGCAAGCATACGAGCAACGCATTATTAATTTACATAAAAAATATGCGGCATTAGGTTACCCTGTTGTTGCCATTAACCCCAACGATGCCACACGCGAACCTGAAGACAGCTATCCTAAAATGCAAGAATTAGCTAAAGCAAAAAAATATCCGTTTGTTTATTTGCACGATGAAACCCAACAAACAGCTAAAACTTATGGAGCCGCTCGTACACCACACGTATTTGTATTGCAAAAAACAAAAGCGGGCAACAAGGTAATGTACATTGGTGCAATTGACGATAACTATGAAGATGCCAAAGCAGCCACCGAGCGTTATATAGAAACAGCTGTAAACAATTTATTAAAAGGCAAAACCATAACAAAAACAAGTACTAAAGCTATTGGCTGTACCATTAAGTGGAAGAAGTAATACCTACTTATTTGATATAACATAAAACACCCCTGCACATAAAGTGTTGGGGCGTTTTTATATATTCATGAACATCTGAACCAAAGTTCATTATTTTTTTCTAACAGTCCAAATAGACTTACTCGTCACGATTGGATATTTATATATTCTAGTTTGGGGTATATCAATATTTTTTGTTGGAATCTTAAGCTTTGACGAAAAAAATTCGTTCAGATAAAGCAGCTCTAGTTCGTTGAAATAAGAATTAATTGATTCAAATTTATCATCGAGTGTGTTCTTTCCACCAGCAAGAGTCCAAACAGTATCAGGAGAATTAAATATTTTAAAAGAAGTATAAATTCGCCATGGAAACTTTGGATATTTATTCAGTAAATCATCTGTTATCAATGATGCTGCATGACCGACTTCAAAAATTCTATTACAAACCGCATCTTGAACTAACATACTACTAAAAAACTGATCCTCAGTATATCCGTTTAAATAATCTTGAATCAACTCTAAAGAACCAAGCATATATTCTATTAACTCTTGATTTGTTATCGTATTTTTCTTGATATTCATGAAAGGAATTAGTTTAAGTGAGTTCAGTACGTTAAATAAAATGTGTTAATTATCAAAAAGAGCACTCTTTATATCTTAATTTTTATTCCAATATTAATCCCAATACTACTAAATGGGAAGTATTGAATTAAACTCTTTTGAGTTTCGTTATTGTTTATTGTACCGCTTGGTGTGTAACTTTCAACGAATTCAACTTCTTTGTAATACTTTGGTACAGATGATAAATAATCTACACCATCAACTTTATATCCAGTCAAAGTCCTCTTTTGTGGTGCCCAACTTTGTGCAATAAAACTTATCTCAGAAAAGATATTTACATTTTTTGCGATTTTAAAGTCACCACCTAAAGCGCCTAAAAAGCCTTGGGAAAAACCACCCGAAAAATCGTACATACTTTCATATTTAGAACCATTATAGTTTTCAACTTCACTCATATTCAAGCTTGTAGCCAATGCACAGACCCACCCTATCTT
>CAZJHS010000092.1:2058-11850 GCA_964545895.1 uncultured Chitinophaga sp.
CTATCTTAGTATAAAATATAACATTTTCTCCACCTGTCGAAATCCTAATTGATGGTGACAATCTTAACATTGAAGAATTAGTGACATATTCTATTTCATTGTTTGGTGTTTTGTCTGTTGTCGTCTGCTCATAACTTTTCAAATACGATAACCCTAAATCTGTAGAAACATTTTTACCAAGCTGAATCCCAAAAGTTCCTCCTATTAACAATCCCCTTCCATACGAGCAATTCTCCTTTGTTATAGAATTAGATACTCCATTGAAATTTGTTCCTCTGACCTGTGGAGCTGCGACCATATTATTGCCAACAAACACTGTGACATAAACTTTATTTTTTGTTTCTTCTGAATTTACTGCATCTTTCTTTTCTGGTTCCAAATCCTTAAAAACTTCTTTGTCTCCATTTTCATAACGAATAAATAGTACGTCTTTTTTAAGAACGACATACACAGGTCCATTCAAATTTTCAAACTTCTTAAACTTGATCTCTGTTTGATTTAATTCAATTACCTTAGCCTTTATGTCCTCTCCATTTCTTTTCACAATCATATCTTGGCTATATAAAATAAATGGTGTGCATACTAAGATGTAAACTATCAATAGTGATTTTACTTTTAGGTTTTTCATGGCTTTATTATTTTTTTAATTTGTTTTTTTATTAAAACTTAAGACTGACATCTTAGCAGTAATTAAGAATACTTATTTAAGTCGTAAAATAAAAGAAAGCGATTAAAATTTACAAATTTGCTTTCCGTTAAATTGTGTAATAACGTATCAAAATCAATTCATTTATCAAATAAGCACTCCATACCAACTCAACCTCGCTAGAGGTTGCATGTTGGTATCCAACTAACCGCATACCAACACAACCCCGTAGGGGTTGCATATTATACATCAACTTGCAACACCTAAAGGCGTTGGCTCATAGGCTCACAGAATTCCTATTACAGACATGTAACCGCAAACGAGGTTAACTCAACCAACAATATTAAACCGAAGCAACAACTACAATTCAACATTCATAACTCAACATTTAATCTATTATCTTCGCAGCATGAGTACGCTTTTAATTAGAAACGCCCGACTAGTAAACGAAGGCAAGATTTATTTTGCCGATGTGTTTATTAAAAACAACATTATAGAAAAAATTGACACCAACGGTATTGCCATGCCTGCCGATAGAGTGATTAATGCCGAAGGACAATATTTAATACCTGGAGCTATTGATGATCAAGTGCATTTTAGAGAGCCAGGCTTTACCCACAAAGGTGAAATTTACACCGAAGCCAAAGCTGCTGTAGCTGGTGGTATAACCAGTTATATGGAAATGCCCAACACAGTGCCTAGTGCAACAACTATTGATTTACTGGAAGAAAAATATGCACGTGCGGCCCAATGCTCGTTAGCCAACTACTCTTTTTTTATGGGTACAACCAACACCAACTTAAACGAGTTGTTGCGTATTGACCCAACACAAGTTTGCGGTGTAAAAATATTTATGGGTTCATCAACCGGTAATATGGTGGTTGATGATATGGATGCGCTTGAGCAAGTATTTGCACAAGTAAAAACATTGATTGCCACCCACTGCGAAGACGACCCTATGATTAAAGCCAATGCAGAAAAAATTAAAGCTACTTATGGCGAAAATATTGATGCAACTTACCACGCGCAAATTAGAAGTGCTGAAGCATGTTATAAATCTTCATCGTTTGCAGTAGCGTTGGCAAAAAAACACAATACCCGTTTGCACATTTTACATATTAGCACGGCTAAAGAATTAGAACTTTTCCGCAATGATATTCCACTAAGTCAAAAACGCATAACTGCCGAGGCCTGCATACACCACTTATGGTTTAGCGATGAAGATTATAAAACCAAAGGCAACTACATTAAGTGGAACCCAGCGGTAAAAACAGCGCAAGATAGAGATGCAATTTTTGCAGCAGTTTTAGATGGCCGTATTGATGTAATTGCAACCGACCATGCGCCACATACAATTGCCGAAAAAGAACAGCCATACCTTGCAGCACCATCGGGCGGACCGTTAGTACAACACTCATTAAATGCCATGTTGCAGTTTTATCATCAAGGCAAAATTACTTTAGAAACCATCGTTCAAAAAATGTGTCATAACGTTGCCGAAATGTTTGAAATAGACCGAAGAGGTTTTATACGTGAAGGTTATTATGCCGATTTAGTTTTGGTTGATTTAAATAAAACTTACACCGTAGATAAAAGTAATATTTTATACAAATGTGGTTGGAGTCCGTTTGAAGCAACAGAGTTTAACTCGGTAATTACCCATACTATTGTAAACGGCCATGTGGTTTACGATAATGGTAAATTTGACGAATCGCATTTTGGAAAACGAATTCAGTTTAACCGATAAAAAAAGAGGCTGTAAATAAACTTACAGCCTCTTTTTTTGTCTAATAAATATTGCTCTATAACATTACTTCTTGAGCTTAGTTTTTATGGTATACAATATACCCAAGTTAAGCACTTGCGAGTATTGTAAATCTTTATCTTGATCGTAATCGTACAATAAAACACCAGTTATATTGGTACTGATGCTTTTGTTAACTTTAGCAATAATACTGGCATCAAGCCTGCTAATAATGTATTGTCCTCTCAGCCTATCATAATCTAACAACCCTTGGTAACGAGCTTTAAGCGTAACATTTTTCATAATCTCTTTATCAAAGTTAGCCACCATTTGAAACACCACTTGATTACGAAAAACCTCACCACGTTTTACCCCATAAAGTTCGTTGTATTCTTTTGCCGTTGCAGCAAATTTATCATACAAAGTTTGGTCTTTAACAATAGTTTGACGCAAAGCACCCACACCAAACTGCGCACTAAAATATTGCACCGGCTTATACTCAAAACCCAACGCTTCGGTAATATAAGCGGGAGCTAAAAACCCTGAAATACGTTTGGATGACTCAACACCAGCAGTTACTGTATAATTAAAACCAGCATCAAACTGGCTCATAAAGTTAACTGCGGCAAATATGTTCCATTGCTTGCTAATTTTACGCGAGTATTTTGAATCTATAAAAATACGATCGGCATTTTTACGCAACGACTGTCCTTTATTTTTTAAGCTACCATACAGCAACTGAATGTCATTATTCCATTCGTTGGTTTTGGCCTTACGCTGTATTTTAGCATTTAAAAACGTACTTAAAGCTACCGAATTTACGCCACCAGATTTCCAGTTATCGCTATAACTAGCTTGGTTTACGTTTAAGCCCACTTGTATATTATCAGACCAAACAGCTTTAGGCTCTGGCTTGGCTGTGGTATCTGTTTGAGCTTGGGTAAAAAAGGGAAGAAAGAAGAATGGCAAGATCAATCTTTTCATATAAACATAAATTTAGGGGGTAATTTAAATTTAAGCGTTAGCCGACTCTTTAGGTTTAAGCATTTGAACCAATTGAGCCACTACGTAATCAACTTCTTGAGTAGTATTTTGATGACCAAATGAAAAACGCACAGCAGCACGTTCCTTATCAGCACCAATAGCATGTAGCACGTGCGAGCCAATGTTGCTACCGCTGCTACAAGCACTTCCACCCGATGCACAAATTCCGGCAATATCTAATTTAAACAACAACATTTCGCCAACAGGCGAAGGCGGAAACGATACATTTAAAACAGTATATGCCGAGCGACCTTCAGCATCGCCATTAAAAGCAATACCAGGAATATGCGCACGCAATTGGGCTATAAAGTAATTTTTTAATTCTTGTAAACGAGCCTTATCAGCATCCAAATGTGCCACACTTAACTCCAATGCTTTGGCCATACCCACAATACCGTAAACATTTTCGGTACCACCGCGCATATTACGCTCTTGTGCACCACCAGTTAGCATTGGGTGTATTTTTACAGCATTGTTAATGTATATAAAACCTACTCCTTTGGGGCCATTAAATTTATGCGCTCCAGCAGCTAAAAAATGTACATGAGTTTTGCTTACATCAATAGTTTGATGGCCTATTGTTTGAACCGTATCGCAATGAAAAAGGGCTTGATGTTGTTTGCATAAGTTACCCACTTCATCCATATCAATCATATTACCCAACTCGTTGTTGCTATGCATTAACGATACCAAGGCATTCGGATTTTTTGCTAATAAATCAGCCAAATCGGCCATATCAATATGACCATTGCTGGTAAGTTTAACTAAATGCATGGTAACTTTACCTTGTTTAGCCAACTCCTCTACGGTATGCAAAACTGCATGATGCTCAATAGGCGATGTAATGATGTGTTTTACACCTAAATCTTCAACCGATTGGCGTATTGCCATGTTATCAGCTTCTGTTCCTCCTGATGTAAAAAAGATTTCGCCTGGAGTGCAGCCTAATACTTTAGCAATGCTTCTGCGTGCATCTTCAATCATGGTTTTAACCTCGCGGCCTTTGGCATGGGTTGATGACGGGTTGCCGAAGTTGGCTAACATCATATCCGACATTACTTTTACTACTTCAGGATGAATTGGGGTGGTAGCTGCGTTATCTAAATATACGTTCATTGCAAAATTTTTGATTTAGTGTATAATCTGGTTGTATGAGAATGCAAATATAATAGCGGTTCTTATAATTTTAGTATTCCTCGTACGTTTCAATGATTACTTTTGCATGATGAAAAGAGAATACCTTATTTTATTAGTGATTTCGGGGCTTCTTGGCAGCTGCTCATCAACCAAAAATTTGGCAGTTTTAAAGCATGAACTAACCCGTCTTCAGGCTGATAGCAGTTTATTAGAAAAACGAGTGCTGAATTTACAAAACGAAAATGCCCGACTAACGGGCCAAAGTGCTTATGTAGAACAAGCATATATTAACCAATTGCAGGATAAAGACGATTCGATTGCTATTTTAAACCATTTAATAGGAGAAAAAGCGGGCCGCTTAAACTACATAAGCGAAAGCCAGAAAAAACAAACGCAAGCTTTTCAGCACTTATGTAATGGTGTAAAAAACGAATTTGCTGGCTACGATACCCAATCATTGGTTGTAAAAACCACCAGTTCTAGTATTTCCGTATATGTAAACGATAAAAGGTTATTTGTACCCAACAGCTACAAAACAGAGTACTTTGCCAATGAAATGGCTCAAAAGGTAATTAATGTACTAAACAACTACCCCGAGTTAACACTGGTTATTTGCACTTATGCTGATAGCAGTTTAAAAGTAGGAAAAGATGATTTGACCATAAGTGCTTTTAACAAAAGCCTTGTTTTAAATAAATACATTACTTTAGAAAATAAACAGCCAAATAAAGAAATAAGTGTCAGTTTTAGGCCAAATTCAAAAAATATTTTCTTTCCAATAGAATTTTTATTCCAGCCCAAGAAGCCCTAAAATCGGGGCTTTTAAGTTTAAATACGTTATTTTATAAAATAAATAGCGGTTTAAAGAAAAATAAAATTTGTATTTTAATTTTCTTTCGCACATCTTTGAATGACAATTGGTAGAAAAAGCAAAATAAGTAGCTATATTTACAAAACGTTTTTTTACCCATTTTTTAAAGATTGAAAACCTTAAAACACTGAAATAATGCAAACTTTAAACTACGGTACGTATTACAACCTGAACTATCTTGCAGAGATTGCAGATGGAGACCAAGGCTTTATGCATGAGTTAACAAACACTTTTGTGTTACAAACTCCTAAAATGATTGCGGAATTGCGAAATGCAGTTGATGCGAACAATTATGACCTTACAACCTATTATGCGCACAAGCTAAAATCTAGCTGCGAAATTTTAGGTATGAGCTATGCTGCGGGCATTTGCCTTAAAATTGAATTAGCGTCTGTTAACAAACGCGACTTAACTAGTTTAATAAACGATTTAGAAGTGTTGGTACACCAACTAACAGTTTCTACTTACGAACTAAATATTGCTGCTGCTTAATACCAAGCAGCAGGTATTTTATACTCATTTTCAACATCGGTAAGCACTTCGGCATGGGTTGGGGTTACTAATATAGTATGCTCAAACTGTGCCGAAAGTTTTCCGTCAATAGTACGCGCAGTCCATCCGTCATTTTTATCAACTTTGGCGCGTGCTTTTCCGGCATTTATCATGGGCTCAATGGTAAATATCATACCCGGTTGCATTACTGGGCCAGTATTGGCATCAGCAATATGGCTAACCTCAGGTTCTTCATGAAATTTAAGTCCCACACCGTGGCCACAAAATTCGTACACGGTACTGTATCCATGTTTTACAGCATAGTTATTTATTACATAACCAATATCGCCAATACGTTTGCCTGGCACACATTGCTCAATGCCTAAACGCAAGCACTCTTTAGTTACCTGAATTAATTTTTGGGCATGATTGGTAACATCACCCACTGTAAACATGGTACTGTTATCACCAAAATAACCACCTAAAATTGTAGTTACATCTACATTTAAAATATCACCATCTTTAAGTATAAGCTTGCCAGGTATACCGTGGCAAATCACATCATTTACCGAAATGCAGCTGGCCTTAGTATAACCATGATAGCCAATTGTAGCTGGTATTGCCCCGTTATCGCGCATAAATTGTTCGGCAATATCGTTTAAGTAACCAGTGGTTACTCCTGCTTTTACAAATGGCGCCACCTCTTTTAAGGTTTGACCCGCTAACTTGCAACTTTTACGTATGCCATCAATTTGCTCGGGAGTTTTGATGATTATTTTTGACTTGGTATCTCTGAATGCCACAATGATTTTTTTAGGGGCACAAAGTTAATTTTTTTTACCAAGCTTTAAAAATGTAACCCACTTTATGATGGTGTTTTAAAAATCTATTCCACCAAAAAAATACGCATTTTATGTGAGGTAATTTTTGTTTAAGTAATTAAACTTTGCTTGATAATGTATTAATTATGAAAAAACTAATCCTAACATCAACTCTATTTTTATGTTTAATTGGCCATGCCCAAACGTGGCAAACAGTTGGCTACCCTGGTGGTTTTGTTAACTCGGTCGATACTTTTCAAAACAAACTTTTTATTGCTGGTTATGCCCTTAACTCATTTGATGGCACTACTTGGAACAACGTTGGAAACAACACCTTAAGCATTAAAACATCAAACAATTTACTTTTTATGGGTGTAAAAGATTTTAGCACCAATGGAGAGCAAATTATTAAAACGTATGATGGTACTACTATTGCCGAAAAACAAGGTCACCGACAATTCCAATATCATGCTAACAAAAAAATTATTGGATTTGCAAAAGTGGGTAACACGCTTTTTATGAGCGATTATTACACCTTGTTTGCTTGGGATGATACGAGTACTTTTTGGCGCACCGTAATGCCATCGCCCAACATAAAAAAGCTATTTACTTTTAATAATAAACTGGCATTTTACACCAGCAACGAGTTGTATTTTTATGATGGCACTACCTTAGATAGCATGGGCTTTTCGAACATAAATGTAGCAGATAATGCTTGGTTTGGAAGTTTGGCGCAGCATTACGTAAAAGGCAATACGCTATACTTAACAGGTATGTTTACCCACATTATTAATGTGGCAGCACAACAAGCTCAACGGGGTAATATTTTAACATTAACAGGCAGCACAACAAACTTACTTTCGGCTAATTTTACTGCCGACACAACTGGTATGGGCTTGGCTCGCTTAAACTGTATTTTTGTTGATGATAATAACCAGCTATTTGTAACCGCTAATAAAGACCCCAATGTAAATGATGTACATTTAATTAAATACAGCAGCAGCACATGGAGTGATGTAAGTAAATTAGTAGAGGCTGGTAAAGGATTGTACCCACAATTTCCGGGTTCGGAATTGGCCGATTACAATTTGATATTTGCATACAACAACGCTGTTTTTGTGGGTGGAAGATTTGTTACCATAGGTGGCGACAGTATTTTAAACTTAGCCAAATTAAACACCAGCGGAGGAACCGGATTAAACGAGGTTAGGCATCAAACTATAACTTGTTACCCCAACCCTACCACAAACATAATTAGCTTAAACGCCACAACAGAATTGGAGGTAAGTTGCATAGATATAACTGGAAAAATAGTACTAACTACTACAACTCAAAACGGATCTTTCTCAACGGCCAACCTGCAAAATGGTATTTATTTTATAACTGCAATAGATAAACGAGGGCAGCACTTTAAAGCTAAATTTATTAAACAACAGTAAAACAAAAACGGGCTCCAATGGAGCCCGTTTTTTAATGTATTAAACAAGTAAATTACAAACTTGCTAAGCTGCCTTTAAGCACTTCTAACTTAGCCATTGCATCTGCCTTTTTCTGACGCTCTTTATCAACCAACTCCGGTTTTGCGTTAGCTACAAACTTCTCGTTGCTTAACTTCGCATCAACCGATTTCATAAAACCCTCCAAGTATTCCATCTCTTTAGCTATTTTTTCCTTTTCGGCTGCTACATCAATTTGCAAATTTAAAAAAGCGTATACTTCATCGGTGTCTACTGGTATCATTACCGCCTGATCTTGCTTGCTATTTACAAAGCTAACTTCACTTACATTGGCTAATTTTTTAATTAAAAATAAGCTATGCTCGTAGTTTTGTTGTTGATTAGTTTTTATAGCAATATCAAACGTCTCTTTAGGGCTTATGCCTTTGCTATTGCGCAAGTTGCGTACTTGCTGTATTAGCTCAAATGCATAATTTAAATTAGGTGCAACTACCGGAGTAACTTTTACATTATTACCAAACGGATAAGGTGCAACGCAAATAGATTCGCCATCTTTTCTTGCTGCAATATTTTGCCAAACTTCTTCGGTAATAAATGGCATAAACGGATGTAACAAACGCATCAACTCATCAAAGAAACTAATGGTTTGCGCATACGCAGATTCGTTAATTGGTTTACCATATTCGGGCTTAATCATCTCTAAATACCAGGCACAGTAATCATCCCAAATTAGCTTATACATGCTCATAAGCACCTCGCTTAATTTGTAATCGGTATACTTAGCTTCAATCTCGGTATAAGCATCATTTAGCCTACCTCTAAACCATGCCGCACTTAAGTTATTACTTTCTAAAATATCTGCAGCAAACTCGGCATCTGGTTTTACTTCAAACCCTTTAACTAAACGGAATGCATTCCAAATCTTATTGGCAAAGTTACGTCCTTGCTCTACTTGGCTTTCGTCAAACAAAATATCGTTACCTGCAGGCGAACTTAACAACATCCCCATACGCACACCATCAGCACCATATTGTGCAATTAAATCCAACGGATCGGGTGAGTTACCCAATGATTTACTCATTTTTCTGCGTTGTTTATCGCGTACAATACCGGTGTAGTATACGTTACTAAAAGGCTTTTGCCCCATCCACTCATAACCCGCCATAATCATACGTGCTACCCAAAAAAACATAATTTCGGGTGCGGTAACTAAATCGTTGGTTGGGTAGTAATATTTTATATCGGGGTTATTGGGGTTGATTTTTCCGCCCTCAAATCCTTCAAAACCATCAAACACACTTATTGGCCATAACCACGAGCTAAACCAGGTATCCACCACATCTTCATCTTGTTTTAAAGATTGGATGTTAGCGGTTGGATGTTGGATGTTATACTTTTCAATGGCCTCTTCGTGTGTTTTAGCCACAACAAAATTGCCTTGTTCATCATACCAAGCAGGTATACGCTGGCCCCACCATAATTGGCGACTAATGCACCAATCTTTGATGTTATCCATCCAATGCTTGTAGGTATTTTTCATGTTGGCTGGATGAAACTTAATTTCATCATTCATTACAGCA
>CAZJHS010000093.1:0-11545 GCA_964545895.1 uncultured Chitinophaga sp.
TGCGTATTCTTGCCAATGCACTTTATGGGTTTAGCAGGTGTACCTCGTAGATATTACGCAAACACTGCTTACGACCAATTTAACGTATTTGTTGACATGAACCAATTCATTACCATCGCTGCTATTATAGGTGGTGCTGCACAATTATTGTTCTTGGTTAACTTCTTCTACAGCATATTTAAAGGTAAGCGTGCTCCTCAAAACCCTTGGTTGGCTAACACTTTAGAGTGGACAGCTCCTGTTGAGCATATTCATGGTAACTGGCCAGGCGAAATCCCTCACGTATATCGTTGGGCATACGACTACAGTAAACCAGGTGCTGAGTTAGATTACATTCCTCAAAACGTACCTGACCACGGTCAAGAAAGCGTTTACGATGAGCCAAATGCAGTGGAGTTTATTCCTGCACCAAAAACAACACAACACGCTTAATTTTAAAGTGTAAAAACTTAATAATGAGCACTACAAAATCAGAAAGAAGATTTAGACGCTTTGGTATTTTAACCATTGGCTCTGTTTTCTTTCTGATTTTTATAGGAGGTTTGGTTAGAAGTACTGGTAGTGGCATGGGTTGCCCCGATTGGCCAAAATGTTTTGATCAATGGGTTCCACCAACACACATCAGCCAACTACCTCCAAATTATAAAGAAATTTACAAAGTGGCAGGACATGAAATTGCCGACTTTGACACCTACAAAACTTGGACAGAATATTTCAATCGTTTAATTGGTGTATTAACAGGTTTCTTTGTAATATTTACGGTGCTATTTTCTGTTCCTTACCTAAAAACCAAACCCAACATATTTTGGCTTAGCTTTTTAGCCTTAGTATTAACAGGTTTCCAAGGTTGGATTGGAGCAAAAGTAGTATCAAGTAATTTAGCTGATTGGATGGTTACCATCCACATGATTATTGCCTTGATTATTGTTGGTTTATTAATTTATACCATCACATCATCGCAGCAATTTGAGATACAACAATTAAACAACGATAGTTCTTTGAAGATGTTAATGGTTGCCGTATTAGTGATATCATTAATACAAACCATAACCGGTACGCAAGTTAGAGAAAACGTAGATGCAGTAGCCATTGTAAGTGGCGAACAAAACAGAGCACATTGGGCCGATTTATTAGGTTTCATGTTCAAGTTTCATCGTACTTTTTCGGCCATAAGTTTATTAATTACCATTACGGTAGTTTATAAGTTTAGAGCAGCTTTTGCCCGTAATAGTATTGTATATAAATCAACATTAGCCTTGCTAATTTTAATTGCAGTGCAAATACTAAGTGGTAAGGTTTTAGATAACTTGGGATTCCCGAGGCACATACAAAGCTTACATTTATTTGTGGGTAGTTTAATCTGTGGCTTGCAAATCTTCATAACCATTGTTCTTTTTTCACGAGTAAAAATGCTTGATGCTAAAACATCAACACAAACAATATAAATTGGAAAACATAGGCCAACAACATATTTTAGAAGTTAGCGCTTTTAGGCAAAAAGTAACTGACTACAACCAATTGGTTAAAACACGTTTAACCTTTTTGGTAGTATTGTCGGCTGCAATTACCTATGCTACCGCTGCTTTTAATCAAGGTATTAACTGGTTTGACTTAACAGTTTTAATAGTTGGTGGAACATTAGTTACAGGTGCGGCAAATGGTATCAATCAAATTATCGAAAAAAACTTCGATAAATTAATGGTACGTACTGCTAATCGCCCAGTAGCCACCCACCGCATGAGCATAACCGAAGCCGTTATTGCAAGTGCATTAATGGGTATTGCCGGTGTTGCACTAATTGGTTTGTTTTTAAACCCACTAGCAGGTGTAATTGCGTTTATATCGCTATTATTATATGCGTTTATTTACACCCCAATGAAACGCATCTCCCCTATTTCGGTATTTGTTGGAGCATTTCCTGGTGCTTTACCTGTTTTAATTGGATACACGGCATTCTCTAATACCTTATCATACGAAGCGCTTTTGCTAATTGGCGTTCAATTCTTTTGGCAGTTTCCACACTTTTGGAGTATTGCTTGGATTTTGGATGACGACTACAAACGTGCTGGATTTAAAATGCTACCTACTTATGCTAAAGATAAAACTTCGGCATTAATTACATTAGCATTTACCGTTTGCTTAATTCCTATTGGATTTATGCCAACATTTGAAGGCTTTACTGGTATTACCTCTGGTATAATTGCAATTGGAGCAGCATTAGTACTAACGTATTTCTCATTTAGGTTATATAAAACTTGCGATAACAAAGATGCTAAACGCTTAATGTTTGGTTCGTTTTTATATTTACCATTAGTTCAATTGGCCTACTTAATAGATAAAATTTAAACATTATGGCTACAATTAAACAACATACACAACAAGAACCCGCAACAATTAATCCTGCTAAATTTCTTACCTGGTTAATTATAGTTGCTAGTGTAATGCTATTTGCAAGTTTAACAAGTGCATACATTGTAAGACGTGGCGAAGGAAATTGGTTACAATTTGATATCCCAACCATGTTTGCCATTAGCGTAGTTATTGCTATTTTAAGCAGTGTTACCATACAACTTGCAATTTGGCGCAATAAAAAAGACGAATTAAATCAAACCAAAACGGCACTTCTTTTAACTTTTGGCTTAGGTGTAGCATTTTGCATTAGCCAATGGTTAGGTTGGAAAGATTTAGTAGCCAACAATATTCACTTTGTGGGTAATCCTTCCGAGTCGTTTTTTTACGTAATTTCAGGCCTGCACCTAGTACACATTTTAGGCGGCATGCTTTTTTTACTGGTGATAATAATTAAAGCGTTTCAATATAAAGTTCATAAAACAAGTTCATTGGCTCTTAATCTTTGCGCTACTTACTGGCATTTTTTAGCAGCAACATGGATTTATCTTTACTTTTTCTTATTGTTGAACCGTTAATTAACAGACAAAAATAGATTAACATAAATATGGCAAACTCAGCTACATTAACAGACTCAAAAACTCAATGGGGAGGCGGTAAGTCTCCGTTTAGCGTAAGCTATGGTAAATTAATGATGTGGATCTTCTTACTATCAGATGCATTCTCATTCTCAACCCTTTTAATTGCTTACGGATTTATTCGCTACAGCTTTGGTGGAAACGTAGAAACACCTTGGCCTTCGCCAGATCACGTTTTTAATCACTTCCCTTTTACTCATGCTCATTTACCTTTAATGTTCGTGAGTTTAATGACCTTTATTTTGATTTTTAGTTCAGTAACTATGGTACTAGCTGTTGAAGCTGGTCATCGTATGGCTAAAAACGAAGTAATAAAATATATGATTTTAACCATTATTGGTGGTGCAGCTTTCTTAGGTTGCCAAGCTTGGGAGTGGTCACATTTTATTGAAGGTGCAAATCCAAAAACATTAGCAGATGGAACTATTGTAGCTGGAGCAAACTTATTCCAAAATGAATATGGACCAGTTGCCTTTGCCGATTTGTTCTTTATTGTAACAGGTTTCCATGGTTTCCACGTATTTAGTGGTGTGATACTTAATATTGTTGTTCTTTTCCAAACAATGGGTGGCGTATTCGAAAAACGTGGTCACTACGAAATGGTAGAAAAAGTTGGTTTATACTGGCACTTTGTTGATTTGGTTTGGGTATTCGTATTTACCTTCTACTACCTTATCTAAATTAAAAGTAAACAACCCAACATTATCAATTACTAACTATTAATATTAGATTTATATGTCAGCACATACAGAACACTTAGAGCATACAGAGTCTCCTGCGGATATGAAAGCGCAGATTTGGAAAACATTTTGGATTCTATTAGCGTTTACCTTAGTTGATATCGCTCTTTACTTCATTATTCCAGCAAGCATGATGCGTAACTGGGTATTCATTGGTTTAGGTATCGTAAAAGCATTTTTCATTGTTTCTATTTTCATGCACATGAAATTTGAACGTAAGTTTTTACGCATGATGATTATTTTACCAATGATGTTTGTGGTATACCTTATTACCTTAATGGTTATTGAAGGTGGATATACCGACAACAACCGTAATGGTGAGCACACAGCTGCTCCTGCTGCTACAGAGCAACATGATGCACACGCTGGTCACTAATACTAAGTAAAATATTTACAAAATACTCAAGAGGTAGTGTTGCTTGCAATACTACCTCTTGTTATGTAATAACAATTTGAGATGAAAAACAGAAAACACTTTTTATTGGGAGCAGGTATTATTGTGTTTCCCATTATTATATTTTATATGCTTAATGTGGGTATACCTCAATACGGTACCCTACCCATTTTTGGCGAAAAAATTGAACCCAATGGTGCAGATGTAAAAGACACTATTTACTATCAAATACCTAATTTTAAAGTAGTAAATCAGTTAGGTGATACTATTACACAAGAAAACTTAAACGATGGCATTTATTTAGCCAATTTCTTTTTTGCTTCATGCAAAGATGTATGCCCAAGCATGAACCGAAGAGTAAAACGCGTGTATGATGAAATGCAAGAGTTAGCTTATAAAAACAAAGCAATAGCCGAAAAAGAAGGTGTGCCAAACACCAGTATTCCTGTTAGGTTTATATCATTTACTGTCGACCCAGAGAATGACAGCGTGCCTGTTTTAGCAGCTTACGCCAAACGTTTTGAAGTAAAAGATAATTGGTATTTTACTACCGCAGGTAAAGAAGCTATTTTTAACGTTGGCCGAGGCTTTTTACTACCAGTATCAATTGAAGATAAAACTATTGACCATAGCCAACAAATTTTACTAATTGATAAACAAAATAGAATCCGTGGTATGTATAATACCTTAGATGATTCTGAAATGAAACGATTACAAGGAGAAATAAAAGTACTTTTATATGAATACACCCAACACAACCAATAATCAAGATAAAATATACTTCCGCATTGTATTAGCACTATCAATAGTGGTATTTATTGCCGTGGTGGCACTTAACCGCAAGCTTATACCACGCCCAAATGTTACGCCTGATTTTATCTATAATCTGCCTAGTTTAAACGCCATTATTAATGCAACCTGCAGCGTTTTATTGCTAATATCGTTGTACTTTATTAAACAAAAAAACATAGCCGCACACAAAGCCACAAACATGATTACGTTTGCTTTGTCAAGTGTATTTTTAGTTTCGTATGTGCTATTTCATTACTTTATTGATAGTACAGAGTTTCCAAAAGAAAACCCTTTACGTAACCTTTATTTAGCGGTATTAATTCCGCATATTATTTTGGCAGCATTGGTTTTACCACTCATTCTTTTAGCGTTTTATCACGGTTTAAAAATGAATGTAGCTAAACACAAAAAACTAGTTCGTTTTGCCTACCCTATTTGGCTGTTTGTAACAGTAAGTGGTGTTGTTGTTTACTTAATGATATCGCCTTACTATAACTTTTAAGCATCACTTTTTTAGTTGACCAATATCATACCTATACAACACACTAATAAGTTTACATTTGCATTGTAATGACTAAGAAAACAATTCTAATCATATTGGCAGTGGTGCTTGTTTTAAACGCTACTGATGTATTTGCCCAAGGTTGCCCAATGTGCAAAACCTCGTTAGAGGAAGCACGTAAAAATGGGTCGATGGTTGGCAATACCCTAAACAACGGAATTTTGTACCTACTTGCCCTCCCTTACTTAGTGTTATCCGCATTCGGAATTATTTGGTACCGCAATACCAAGTTAAAAAAACAACAAAGCAACAACTAAAAATGAGCACCACATACACACATACTCCAAGTAAACCACTTGCAATGCTTCAATGCAAATGCCCTCGCTGCCAAACGGGAGATATGTTTAAACATAAAGCCACTAATTTAAAAGGCTTTATGCAAATGCATACCACTTGCCCACATTGCGAGCTACGCTTTGAAATTGAACCAGGATTTTTTTGGGGAGCTATGTATGTAAGTTATGCATTAACTACAGCGCTTATGCTTATCAGTTGCGGAACGCTTTTATTGGCCTTTAACGACCCTGATTTTTGGGTTTACGTAACCACAATAATTGTTGCGGTGGTAGTTACATTACCGTGGGTATTCAGGTACTCTCGCATGTTAATGTTATACATTATGTCGCCAATTAAATTTGACACTAAATTTGTTTAACCAACACTTTGCTTAATTAATAAAAAGTCTATTTTTACACTTGTATGAATAGACTTTTTTTATGCCTTTTACTTTGTATTTTTAGTAAATACGGACAAGCTCAATTTAGCATGAGCTTGTATGATAAAACAACCACTCAGCCACTATCATACGCACAAGTTAATTACGAGTGGACAGATGAAAAAACATCAAATAAAAACATTCGATTAGCCATTGCAAATAACAAAGGCGAGTGTGAAATTGAAGAAGCTGCCATTAAAAATCTTGCTAATTTTACCATTACTCATCCATACATCGGAACTCAAAGTTTAACCACACTTTATGTGGTTCAAAACAACTACAAGTTATACTTAACATCAAACACAAAACCGTTAGATGAAGTGGTAATAAGTGGCAATAGAACACCCGAAAAAACTGCGGATATTCCAAGGCAAATTGAGTTGATAAATAAATCAACCATTACATTTAGCAACCAACAAAACACAGCCGATTTGCTTTTTAACCAAAGCAATCTATACATTCAAAAAAGCCAACAAGGCGGAGGTAGCCCAATAGTAAGAGGTTTTGAAGCAAATAGAATAGTAATTATGGTTGATGGCGTACGTTTAAACAATGCCATTTTTAGAGGGGGCCATTTGCAAAACATTATTCGTATCGATCAAAATATATTAGCCAATGCAGAAGTTTTGTATGGCCCAGGAAGTGTAATGTACGGCAGTGATGCCATGGGTGGAGTTGTTAGTTTAAACACACGTGGCCCAGCATTAAACAATACATCAAAAAAACTACTTCTTAAGAACGAGTTTTATACCCGAACTTCATCGGCAAATAGCGAACTAACGTATCATTACAATTTAAATATTGGTTCAAAAAAATGGGCCTCGTTTACGGCCATTACACACAGTAATTTTGGCAATATAGTAAGTGGCAAAAACAGAGATTTAAGTTGGGGTAATATGGGCTTGCGTCCTACTTTTATCAAAACAATAAATGGGGTTGATCAATTGGTAACAAACCCAAACAAATACGAACAAGTAGAAAGCAATTATAAACAAACAGACTTTATTCAAAAACTACTTTACACTCCAAGTGCTAATACCCAACATAGCTTAAACGTGCAATACAGCAATACCAGCAATGTGCCACGTTACGATAGATTAACAGATTTAAACGGCCTAGGCACTTTGGCTTCGGCAGCATGGTATTACGGCCCCGAAAAACGTTTATTAGTGGCTTATACTATTTCATCAACACTTAGTAAAAAATGGTTTGATAGCTACAAAATAACACCCGCTTTTCAAGTTATTGAAGAGAGCAGACATAACCGTTCAACTGGCTCATCTTGGTTAAACTCGCGTATAGAAAAAGTGAACGTGAGTAGCTTAAATGTTGACTTATACAAACGCATTAAAAAACATAACCTGCACTACGGTATTGATGCTCAATTTAACACCGTAAATTCAAATGCATTTCGTACCAATATTAATACAGCCGAGCAGCAAAGCATAAGCACACGCTATCCTGCTGGTGGCAGTAACTATGCTTTTGGAGCAGTGTTTTTAAGTCATTCCTTAGCATTAACCAACCGCTGGTTACTTAATGATGGTATACGATTTACTAGCATTTACAGTGAATCTAAATTTGGTCAAAGCACCCAATTTTATCCATTTTTGCCAGCATCAACCACACAAAAAAACAGCGCATTTAATGGCAATTTAGGTTTGGTCTATTTATGGAAAAAAGAAACCCGTTTTTATACCAATATTGGCAATGCATTTAGGGCACCAAATATTGACGACTTAAATAAAATTTTTGATAGCAAAACGCAATTTGTAATACTACCAAACAATAACCTTAATGCAGAAAAAAGTGTTACTGCCGACCTAGGCATAAATACCATTATACAAAAGAAATTGGCTATTAACGCAAGTGTATTTTATACCCAATTGTATGATGCTATAGTAGTACAAAGCATAAAAGTAAATGGCCTAGATAGCATTACCTATGATGGTATAAAAGCCAAAGCAAATACCCTATTAAACGCTCAAAAAGGGTTTATTTATGGCTGGAGCCTTAATGGTAAATATGAAATAAAAAATAACCTACATTTTTATGGCGCTTATACCTACACATACGGCCGCATCAATAATCAACAAACACTTACACCACTCGATCACATACCGCCTTTTTATGGCAAAGCAGGTGCTGTACTTAAACTAAAAGGTTTTATGATGGATGGTTACACCCAATTTAGTGGCGCTAAAACATTACAGCAATACAATGTAAACGGAGAGGATAATTTACAATATGCTACCAGCAACGGTTTACCTGCATGGTATACTGTAAACTTTAAAACTCAATACAGCATATACAAACGAGGTACTTTGGTAACATTACAAACCGGTATTGAGAATATTTTTGATGTGCATTATCGCTTATTTGCTAGCGGAATTAGTGCAATGGGCCGTAATTTTTATGCAACAATACGTGTAGGCTTTTAACTCGATATTTTAGGAAAAATCATTTAAAATTAAGTTACTTTTGAATATGGTTTAAGCCATTTCTACTATGCACGATAACATTACTGCATTTATCAATTATTTGAGTTACGAAAAACATTTTTCGCCTCATACCATAAAAGGCTATCATAACGATTTACTTTCTTTCGAAAGCTTCTTAAACACCCAGTTCGAAATTTATCAATCAACACTTGTTTCGCATCAACACATCAGAAGTTGGTTAGTAAACCTTATTAATGATGGAATAGAAGCACGTTCGGTAGCACGCAAATTATCGGCCTTGCGAAGCTTTTTTAAATTTTTAATGAAAGAAGGTATCGTACAACAAAACCCCGTAGCCAAAGTTACCGCGCCCAAAAGCATAAAAAAACTACCTGCTTTTGTTGAAGAAAATCAAATGAACAAACTGTTTGATTTAACTGCATTAGAAAACGGTGATGCTATTTTTCCCAATACTTACGAAGGTCAGCGCAATAGAATTATGCTGTTGCTATTTTATACCTGCGGCATACGTTTATCTGAATTAATATCGCTTAAAACGGCCGATTATAGCCCAACCAAACAAACCATTAAAGTTTTAGGAAAGCGCAACAAAGAGCGTATCATTCCAATTACCAAAGAACTAAACCAAGAGCTAGATACTTTCCTTAAAATAAAAAAAGCCGAAGGTTTGGAAAATGAGTTTTTATTAGTACTTTCATCCAACCAAAAACTTTACCCAAAATTAGTGTACAACGTTGTTAAATCTTATTTAAGCATGGTAACCACTATCGAAAAAAGAAGCCCGCATGTATTAAGACATACCTTTGCTACTCACCTGCTAAATAAAGGGGCCGACCTAAACGCCATAAAACAACTTCTGGGGCATGCAAGTTTAGCCGCAACCCAAGTATATACACACAACAGTATTGAGCGATTAAAAAACATACATAAAACACGCCACCCGCGTGCATAACTACAAAACACTCCTGCCACACTAAAATTAACCGTAAGCTCGTTATGATGAGCAGGCATCATTTAAAGCTTAAAAACTAAAGTTAAACGATATGAAAGTAGACATTCAATCCATTCACTTCACAGCAGATTACAGATTACTTGACTTTGTAACCAAAAAAGTAGAAAAAGTAAAAACCTTTTACGATGGTATAAAAAGCGCTGACGTTTACCTAAGAGTAGAAAAAGACGCAGAACGCGAAAATAAAACCGTAGAAATAAAACTAAACATAAATGGTAACCCCATATTTGCCAAAGAACAAGCAAATACATTTGAAGCCGCTACAGATTTAGTAATGGATAAAGTGGTAGCCCAAGTAAAAAAACACAAAGAAAAAATAGTAGAAAAAGTATAAAACCTACAGGATATAACCCATTTTTAGGTGGCCGATAAATCAAAATATCGGCCATTTTTATTTTATTTCTATTGATAATCAACCAAAACAAAAAAAGTAGTTGCAAATTAATTTACAATCCAACACTTTTGCACCCGCTGTTACACACGCAACGCCTCGATTTAAAAGCGTTCTTAAATTGCTTCCAAAAAAAATTTGCATACATCTTGCAAAATGCTACATTTGCAGTCCCTTTTTGGGATTGATATGTGCGCAAGATAGTTCTTTATATATTGAAAATACTGAAACCTACTGTGTAAAACAGTAACTTCAACAGGCCACTTTAGCTCAGCTGGTAGAGCAACTGATTTGTAATCAGTAGGTCGCTGGTTCGATTCCGGCAAGTGGCTCACCTTAAAAAGGTTTGGGGAGATACCAGAGCGGTCAAATGGGGCAGACTGTAAATCTGCTGCGAGAGCTACGAAGGTTCGAATCCTTCTCTCCCCACAACCAATAAAAGATGAAGAAGAGAAATCAGTGAAGAGGCGTGTAATCTTTTATTTTATTTAACAACTTGCGGGAGTAGCTCATTTGGTAGAGCGACAGCCTTCCAAGCTGTAGGTAGCGGGTTCGAGCCTCGTCTCCCGCTCGAACATCAGAAGGGTCATTAACTTTATTGGTTATTGACCCATACTGATTAAGCTGTTGTAGCTCAGGGGTAGAGCACTTCCTTGGTAAGGAAGAGGTCGTGAGTTCAATTCTCATCAACAGCTCTGAAAAAAGTTAGTATACACTAACAGGTGCAGTAGAAGGATTTAGTTATGTATCCGAAAACATAACACTAAGCTGAGTGCATAAAATGCGCGCGGCTTTTGGCATTTTAAAACTTAAAAACTAAAAATAAAACAAAACAACTATGGCAAAAGAAAAATTTGACCGCAGTAAACCACACGTTAATATTGGTACTATCGGTCACGTTGACCACGGTAAAACCACTTTAACAGCTGCTATCACTAAAGTTTTAGCTGATGCTGGTTTATCAGAAGCTCGTTCGTTCGATTCAATCGACTCTGCTCCAGAAGAGAAAGAACGTGGTATCACCATCAATACAGCTCACGTTGAGTATTCAACTGCTAACCGTCACTACGCTCACGTTGACTGTCCAGGTCACGCGGATTACGTAAAGAACATGGTTACAGGTGCTGCTCAAATGGACGGTGCTATCCTAGTGGTAGCTTCTACTGATGGTCCTATGCCTCAAACTCGCGAGCATATCTTATTAGCTCGTCAGGTAGGTGTACCTCGTATCGTTGTGTTCATGAACAAAGTGGATATGGTTGACGATCAAGAGTTATTAGAAATCGTTGAAATGGAAATCCGTGATTTGTTAAACAAATACGAATTCCCAGGTGACGAAATCCCAGTTATCCGTGGTTCAGCTTTAGGTGGCTTGAACGGTGACGCTAAATGGGTAGAAAAAATCATGGAATTAATGGCTGCAGTTGATACTTACATCCCAGTTCCTCCTCGTGCTACTGAATTACCTTTCTTAATGCCAGTTGAAGACG
>CAZJHS010000094.1:0-11433 GCA_964545895.1 uncultured Chitinophaga sp.
TCTAATTGCCTGATTTTTGAATCTATCTGAAATCTCATCCGAAAATGTTTAAAAATTAATAGGAATAAACATGGCAGGTACTTTTCCTGAATAGTAATAATATACTATTCCTGGACAAGTTCGGCATCGGTAGCTAAGGTCTAATCTGTCAATATATCCTTCAATGTTTTTAGTGGAATAATTGTATTTACCATGGAAAGTATAGCTTGAATAAATAGTAGTATCCTTGTTCTTATCTTCAATGCTTCTACAAATAATACTATCGTTGTTCCAAGTTTGTATTTCAATGGTATCAGTATAGTAAATAAAACCTGGGCCATTGGGATCTTGAGACTGCCTTGAACGATAATATTTCGTAAATCCTTTGTCAATAGTTCGAAGGCCGAAAATTGAGAAGTAATCACTTTCACGAGGAAAATTCGTGTTGAAATATGGTATATGCTGTTCATCAATGCTATCTAGAAAAGGAGTAACTAATGCCCATCTGGCTTCATTCGGAATGTCTCTCGTCAAATCTACTAGCGGCCTAAACTCTTCATCTTTTTTGCAACCATTGAATACCGAAACAATGAATAATAGCATGACAAAATTTTTCATAATTTATCTAGTTGTTACTTGTAAATATAATTGAGTCTCATCATCAATTTCAAAACTTTCATCAAGTTTTATTCTTTCACTAAACGTTGGGTTGATGATTGGCCATTAGCTAGTTCAATCACGCATTGGTACAAGCCTGTTTTAAGTAAACTTGCATCAATATTAATTTGGTTTTGATGTAGGTTTGATAGATTATTTTCTAACACCAATTGCCCTGTTAGGTTGTATATTTTTACTGTTTTAATGGTTGATGATGTTACGCTAATGGTAAATTGGTTTGTAGTGGGATTAGGGAAAAGGTTTGCTTGTGCTGCTTCATTTTCAGATAGGCCAGTAAATGGAAAGCAATCGGTTGCAAAAGGTGAGAAGTAAACCGTAAGGCCGTTTTGCCTAAAACAAAGTAACCTATTTCGGTTTCCTGCATAACCAGGTTTTGCAAATTTATTTTGAAACAACAAACCTGTTGTACTTCCAATACCCTCAATCCATTGAAGCCTATCTTGCATTTTTGAAAACGAAAACCGTCTGCGTTTATATCCACCAAGCTCAATTGTATCTACAGATGTAACGCGCATCCTAGTATTAGCATTGTCAATATCATCTATACTGTCACCAACATTTAAAGAAAAATCATATAAAAGCATTTCAGGTTTTAGGTTTGGAAAATATGGCTTTTCTATATGAATAGTATCTCCGAAATAATACACACGCTTTAAGGAATCCTCTCTAATTCCACCTAAAAATCGCATGTTATTTGGTGTATATTCTTTATCGTAAAACACAAAAATCTTTTTGTAAATTTTACCATTGTGCAAGGTGTCTTCACCAGTAATAACAAATCTTTCAGAGCAAGAAAAGGTAAGTGCTTCAACGGGTATCCTTTGAAAATATTCGCTCCAAACTGCGTTGCTATCAGCAAGCGGAATGTATTTGTATTCTTGTGCAGAGAGGTAATTGTGACCAAACCCAAACACTAAAAATAGAGTGGCTTGTAGTAGTAATTTGTAGCCTAGGTGTTTCATGCCTTTTAATTGTAAAAACAAGTTAGCACATTATAATTACAAATGCCAATAAATAGTTGCATGCATAAAAAAAGGCAACTGTTACGTTGCCTTTTTATGAATGTGTTACTTAGCTTATTTTAACACAGGCATATATCCCGTAATACTTGTTTTTTGTGCTGTGGTATAATTTTGTTTAGCCATAAACTCTTGCATGGCTTTTAAGTTGCTGGCTTGTTGGGTAAAGTAATTAGCACACTCGGCAGCTGGGCCAGCCAATCTTCCATTGGTGCTTAGCATAGCATCAAACAAATGCGGAATAAGTGTAGCATTAAAAGTGCCTGTAGCTTTTAGTGCAGCAAATGCATTGTTACGGGTTCTAAACTCCCATTGGTTGCCTGCATAATTAATTAAAGCATTGCGGTGTTTATCTGCATCAATACCATTTAGTACGCATAGCTCGTGGTACTTTATGTTTACACTGTTATTCATGCCATACACTTCCTTTACTACATCTAAATAACGAGCTGCATTAGGTGCATCTATTTTACATAGTTTTTCTATGGCTGCTTGTACCACATCATAGCTTTGATCTTGCAAGGCTCTGCTAAAGGCAATAATGCATAAGGTGTTATTTCCGTTATAGTTTTTTAAGTAAGCTAATTTGTTTTGAGGCTCTTTCTCATCAAACACACTTAGCAATTGGTAGTTGGTTACCTCATCGTTTATAAGCTGTGTAATTACTTCACTTTTTATGGCATGAAAAGTTTCGTTGCGGAATACCTCCATTAATAATTCACGTTTTTTCTCTACATCTACATCACGCAAAGCTACCAGTGCATCATATCTATCAAGCATGTTTGGTGCCTTACGTACTTGGGCTTTTAACTCATCATAACTCTTTTTAAAGTTAACAGATTTCATAACCATGCTGTTTGGGTCGAACAACACAAAGGCAATATCTTTTTTCTCTTGGTTGTCAATTTTCACTACTTCAAATTGCTCATCAATCCAATCGGTAACTTTAGTAAAACTTCCATCGGTGTAGTGCACTTCAAATACAATTGGCATTTTAAATAACCCAACAGATTCATCGCGTTGATGTGTTTGCTCAATAGCAATTTCGGTACTACGGCTTCCATCTTTGTATTGCAAATCTTCGTAATGCACGGTGTATTGTGGTTCGCCACCACGCAATACCCATTGGTCGAAAAACCAGCTTAAATCTTTGCCTAATTTATCTTGTATGGCTTGTTGTAAATCGTTGGTTTCTACATTGGCATAAGCATGTGTTTTTAAATAATGATTTAAGGCACGTTTCCACTGCTCATCGCCCAAAACATAACTAAGCATACTAATTACACCCGAACCTTTTGGATAAACCCTTGCAGTGCCCGAACCTGTAAAACGAATAGCATATTTATCTTTTTTACTTGCTTCGATAGCGGTGTTTTGTTCGCCTTTGCGCTGCCAGTTGTAAGCATCATTGCCATACAATTTTTTGGTAAGCATTTTAGGGTAATAAGTAGCCCAACTTTCTTGCAACCAAGTATCGCGCACATCGCGAGCGGTAATAAAATCGCCAAACCATTGGTGGGTAAGTTCGTGACAGTTTACACCCACATAATTTCTATCGGTAAAGGCACGCTCATCCACATTAAAAAAATCGCCAAAAATAGTTGCAGTAGTATTTTCCATGGCGCCATATAAAAAGTCTTGCACCATTATTTGCGAGTAACTTTCCCAAGGGTAATTTACACCAGTTTCAGCCTCTAAAAAGTCAATCATCATTTCGCTGTGGCGGTATGTTGGTTCAGCTCTATCGGCAAACTCGGGGTAGTAGTACAAATTCATAGGTACACCTTTACCGCTTTTGGTTTTTTTGATGCTGTATTTACCAATGCCTAACATCAATAAGTATCCTGCATGAGGCTTGGTCATGCTGTAATGCCAAGTTGTAGTATTGTTTTTATTAGTTGTTTTTTTAACTAACCCACCATTTGATAAAACTTCGTATCCATTTTCGAAAGTAACTACCGTTTCGGTAATAAACTTATCGTTCATGTCGTCATACATCGGAATCCAGTAGCGGTTGTCAACTCCCTGTCCTTGAGTCCAAATTTGTTTACGAACAGCAAACGGATTTTTAACTGGGTTTTCAGGAACATTCCAGCCTATAAAATATAATCCTTTACGTGGGGTGGCTTCGTATTCAAACGTAATGGTATTGGTTTGATCCCATTGTAAAGCTTTAGTTGGTTTCACCCATACACCTTTATCGGTGGTATAAAATGGTAAGTTTTGATTACCTAACAAAGCAGATTTGATGTTGATACCCGGGCCATCAAAAAACACAGAATCCACTTGTTTTTGTAGCACCATAAAACTGTGTGTTACTTTTCCTTTCACCAAACTTTTCTGTGTGTCAAAACTTACTTCCACTTTCATGCGTGTAATGTCAAGCGGATGTTCGCGGTAAGTTGTGGCGTCTTTAAAATAGCTTCGGTAGGTATTTTGTGCCGAGGCTAATGTACCAATAGATAAGAAAGCAATAAGTAATTTTTTCATCATGTGTTATGTATAATGCGTAAGTGCAATATAGTATTTATGATGAAACAAGAAAGTGTGATGTATTATTCTGCTGCTTTTTCTTCGTCAATAAATGGAATTATTTCTTTTAATCCGGTGGCAACTTTCATTTCACCCGTTAAGAAATATTGCAGCATTGGTCCTGCCAGAACACTTGTTAACACAGCCATAACCACCAACGCAACAAATAGCTGTTCGTTAATTAATCCGGCTTGTAAAGCAAGTAAGCCCAATACAATTTCCATTGCACCACGGGCGTTCATGCCAAAACCAACAGCCAAACTTTCGCGTAAGGTTAATCGGCCCCAAAGTGCACCCAAGCCTACACCAAGCAATTTAGTAAATACGGCTAAAAGTGTAATGATAAGAACCAAACTCCATTCAAAGTTTGCAATAAAGTTTACTTTAAAACCTATAGAAACAAAAAACAACGGAGCAAAAATATTGGTAATAAATTGATGAATAACCTCGCGTGCCTTTTCAGTAAAGTGAGCGGAATCTCCTATGGCTATACCAACTATAAACGCACCAAATATGGCGTGTATACCAATTTTTTCGGTAAAGGCAGCCCCTAAAAATGCAAGGCTTAGCGACAATGCTAATACACCACCCGGCCACGATAAGTTTTTGTTTGCCCAAGGCAACGATTTATTTATAAAAATGCGTCCTGCTGTTAGCATCAAAATGGCATATCCAATGGTTAACCCTAAGGTGTATAAAAAACTAATGGAAGCACCACCGGTATTCATCATACTTAACACTACCGAAAATAATATCCAACCCACTACATCATCAAACATAGCTGCAGCAATAATAATCATACCTATTTTGGTTTTAAATAAGTTTAAATCCATTAAGGTACGTGCAATTACAGGTAAAGCCGTTATGGCCATTGCAGTAGCTATAAATAAACTAAATACGGTTTTGTCGTTTTGTACAATGTTATTTTGGTTCAAATAATCGTACAAAAATGTACCGGCAAAATAACCTAAAGTAAGTGTGGTTATTAAACCTATAAAACTTGTTTTTAAAGCAGTTTTTCCTTGTTGCCTAATTACCGAAAACTCTACTTCCATACCTGCAGCAAAAAGTAGCAACACAACCGATATGGTAGAAATACCATTCATCACAAGCCCAACATTACCCGTGGTGGTAAATATATTTTGAGTAAGCGATGGGTAAAATTTACCCAACAAAGTAGGGCCTAAAAGTATGCCGGCAACCAATTCGCCAACAACCAATGGCATGCGTAGTTTTCTGAAAAATTCACCAAAAATTCTCCCTAGCAAAAGCATCATGCTAATTGCCAACAATAAGTTTATAATTTCAGCGTGGGTCATTTTGGGTGATTAGTTTTCTGTCTCGGTTTTGTTGCTGTGTACTATCAATAAATCGCAAGGCAAATCGGCCAGGGCAAATTCTATATCGTGCGGAAAAACTCTATCTAATAAATTTAGCTTCGTATCGGGCGAGTTTAGTACCAATAAATCAGCCCCATGTTCGCGTGCAAATTTGCTAATTACATAGCCAGGTTTTCCTTCTAATCGTTCGGTATTTATACGTAAGGTGCCACAATCGGTGCATGCTAAAATTTCATTTAATCGGGTAACTTCTTCAATCACCACTTGTTCTTTGCGTGTTTCGCTTTCATCACTGCCAAACGATTCACTTCTTAATAAAGCCATCTTGCCAGCGTCTTCTTCCTGTATTACATAAACATGGTCGGCATGGGTTGCTTTGGCAACATATATGGCCGTTTCAATGGTGCTTTCTGTTTTGGGGTGATCACTGCCTTCAACCACAATACGTTTAATGGGTTTTGATTTGATATCAGGTTCGCGTAACATTAGAACACTACACTTGGCTTTACGACAAAGGTTACGTGCAATGCCACCTAAAATGTATTTCAACACACTTTCTTTAACCAATGCACCTGCAACTATTAAGTCGGCATTTTCCTGCTCGCAAATGGCAATAATTTGATCAACCGGATCGCCTTGTTCCCAAATTAATTTATTGTTGGGTCCATCTAATTCAAACCTATGTAATAAGTGTTTCAGGTATTGTTCTTGTTGTAAGCTTTTTTCTCCAATGTGGATGAATATTAAATCGCTACTAAATAGTTTTTGTAGTCGGTATGATTCAGCCAAAATAGCCTCAGTTCTTGGGGTAAATCCAATAGCCACAGCAATTTTTTTAAACGGGAACGGGGATTTTTTTTCCTGTATCATCATGTTAGCGAATATAACTAAAGTGGGGAATAATAGGGTTAAAATTTTGGGGTGATTAGGTTGATAAATAGAAAAAATTTATTTATTTCACTCAATCAAAAAATAATCTTGCAACCCTTGCTTATAAAAAACATTCAGTCATATACACTCAATAGACAATTGAAAAAAACTTTTATTTTCAGCCTATTTTTATGCTTACTAAAATTATAATACTAATATTTGGTGTACTATTATTTAGTTTCATCAATAGTAATCATGCGTTTGGCCAAAATGCCACCAGTGTCATTTCAAATTTTAAATTAAGCGATACCGCGCAGATTAATCATATTATTGGCGATGCAAGGGTGATTGGTATTGGTGAATCAGCCCATGGTTCGGGTTCAATGATTCAACTACGAGGTGAGATTATAAAAGACCTGATACTACATCACGGAGTTAAAAATATTGTTTTGGAAAGCATGTTTTGGGGAACTCGAGACTTGAACAAGTATATTAAAAATGAATATATATCAGATACTTTTCAGGCTTTTGTATCAATGGGTGTTGGCCCATGGATAAACGCAGAAATGCTTGGTTTGTTAACATGGGTAAGAGAGTATAATGCCAATAAAGTAGATAGTCAAAAGGTAAGTTTGTATGGTTGTGATGTATGGGATTTAAAACAAATATCAATGCATTTTAGAAATCACCCTTGGGTTTTAGCTAATTTATCAAACGAAGCAATTGGCACATTGGACTCAATTGCTAATATACCGAGGTGGAGGAATAGTAGTAAGGGTAAAAAAGCCGCAAGAATGCTGTATAAAGAACTTATTGAAAAGTGCAAGTCAAATTCTTTTGCTACTGTAGAAGAAAACTATTTTACGCAATTAGTAGGGCATGCAATTTCAAACATAAATGTAACTGGAGGATACCGTTCTGCGGTATTAAGGGATGGAAGGATGGCTAACACTATTATTTATCTCACCGAGCAAAAGCCTGATGGAAAATTTGTAGTCATTGCTCATAATGAACATGTAAATAAGGCTCGCAATTCCATGTTTATTAAGCCAATGGGTAGGTATCTGTACAAAAAGTTCGGGGAGAAATATCGTTCTATTGCTATAACTTTTATCAATGGAAACATACAGACTTATAATAAGGAAACAAGGAAAATAGAGACAGTTAAGGTAAAGACACCAATTGTAAAATCAGTAGAGTCGAGATTAGAAGTATTTCTTCTCGATACAGGAATTATTGATCTTTTAACGAATAAACACCACCCTATTTTTAAGAGGAAAATTAAAATGCGTTCTATAGGTGGGTCATACAGTGAAAGGCATATCAATTACACTAGGCAGAAGTTGTATAACGGTTTCAATTTTTTAATAATACTAAAAGAATCAAAAGCACCTCAATTTATCCACCAAACCAAATAGTGTGATTTTTAATATATAAGTTGATTTGAAGTACTAGGAACACTGTTTGTTATTTTAACTAATTTGTAATTTGTTGTGGAGAGCACAATTAAAAAAAATAAATTTACAAGCCTAAATTGAAATTATTTAAAATAAATTATACCTTAGGTATTAATACCATTAACACCACATGCATAAAAATATACTCTTTTATTTATTTTGGTTAGGATTGTTGGTAAATGCGAATGCACAAAGTCAATTTATTGGAATAAATGATTTAGCCTTAAGCAGGGACACTTCAACACTAATGCTTTTTATGACAGGAGAGGCTCATGGTTATTCGTCTAATCACTCCGTTGAAGCCGCATATATAAAATACCTTAGTCTTAATCATAATGTAAGAACAATATTGCGTGAGGAAGGTTATGGTTTTACCTACCTATTGCGAAAGTATTTAGATACCGGTGACACTATTTTTTTAGATTTATTTACATCTGACAGACCATTCAATTTTGAGGAAACTAAAAGATTTGTTTTAACCTTAAAACAAATAAACTATCAATTACCATTAGACCAGAAGTTAAACCTTATTGCTATTGATGTAACTGAAAATGACAGGCTGCCTTATGTAAAAAAGTTTTTCAAGATTGTCTCGAATTGGGAGGTACACAATCAATTGTTAAAACAGGAGATTGATTCATTAATCGAAAGCGTGTACTTTCCCCACAATATTATTACACTTAAAAAGACTCTTACCAATTATCAAATTAACTTAGATTACACTTCAGATATAGATAGTATTGTTGGTTCCTATATTAGATGGCAGTCAATAAAAAATAATTTGGGTAGGCAACGCGAATATTATCTCTACAAAAATATCTTACAAGCACAACCATTTTTCAAAGGCAACATATACGGTAATTTTGGCTACAATCATACAGATATTAAAACTAAGTGCATGTCTTATTATTTGAAGTATGATACGTTCTTTAGATATCGGCTATCAATTTCAAATCCATATTATTATAACTGTATAAATACCTTTTTTAACCGTGGCAGGCAAGTCGCCCCTCAAAGCCAAGGACTATATCATAGAGGATATTTCAAACGAAATATAAAGCTGGCAAAATTGCCAAGGGGCATTTATTTAACAAAAGTGAAGGATGAAACGTATATCATTCATGTAAATCAGCCAGAAATGTCGAGGTTGAAATAACAATACTCGTAAAAAATGTATTAGTATCCATGTTGAGTTTCATGTTATAATGTTTTGCTACTGTTGTAGATAGCCTGATTGAAGTATAATGTAGTAACATGAAGCTATTTAATAATCACCCAAACTTTAGATGTTAAATTATTCGACACATGTAATTTTATTGGCTTAATAGCAAAATTAAAATTAAGCCTCAATAAACGGTCAAAAAAAGAATCCATAAAAATACAGCTTTCTAAATAGAAAAACTTTGTTGTACTAATGTGCACTTGTGTAGTATTTTATGCTTTTGTGGGTTATTTGTTGGTAGATTTAAGTTACTTCACATTCGCCCCAATTCAATTAGTATTTTAGGGCCTTAATGTGTAAACTTGCGCCTCAATCATGGTAAAAAAAGACATACTTTTAGAAGCCTATATGCACATGTGCGAAGCCCGCGCAATGGCCGAAACATACGATGCAAACCGACCTATTTGTAAATACGTGCACTCAACCTCGCGTGGCCACGAAGCCATACAGTTAGCGGTAGGTATGCAATTGCAACCTTACGATTATTGCTCGCCATACTACCGCGATGAATCAATGTTGTTGGGTATGGGACTTAGTCCGTATGAGTTAATGTTGCAATTGTTAGGTAAAGCCGAAGATCCTTTTTCGGGAGGTAGAACCTACTATGCACATCCAAGTTTAAACCGCGAAGAGTTTCCTAAAATTCCGCACCAAAGTAGCGCAACAGGTATGCAAGCCATTCCTACCACAGGCATGGCGCATGGTATAGCTTATAAAGAAAGTCAGCGTTTAAATAAAAAAGGCGAGTACCCAGTGGTGGTATGTAGTTTTGGTGATGGCTCAGTTACCGAAGGTGAAGTAGCGGAGGCTTTTCAGATGGCTGTGCTTAAGCAATTGCCTATTATTTATTTGGTGCAAGATAACGATTGGGGTATTAGTGCCAGTGGCGATGAAATGCGTGCCATGGATGCTTACGAGTATGCAGCAGGCTTTAAAGGCCTTAAACGTATGCGTTTAAACGGGAGCGATTTTGTAGAGAGTTATAAAGGTATTGCCGAGGCTATTGATTTTGTGCGCAATAACCGCAAGCCTATTTTAGTGCATGCTAAAGTGCCATTGTTAGGTCACCATACATCTGGTGTACGTAAAGAATGGTACCGTACCGATGATAATATGAGCTTGCATACCAAAGACGATCCACAGCCAAAATTGAGGCAATTGTTGGTTGAAATTGGCGTGCCCGAAACGGAGTTAGTAGAAATTGAAAAAGATGCTACTTATAAAGTTGAACAACAATTTAAACAAGCAGTAGAAAGTGCCGATCCAGAACCAAGCACGGTAGAGGATCATATTTTTGCACCAAGTGGTGCTACCGAAGAAGTTGGAACCAGAACTCCAGAAGGTAAGGAGCCAAGTGTAATGGTTGATGCCGCATTGCATGCAGTGGATGAGCTTATGGCTAAACATCCCGAGTGTATGTTTTACGGACAAGATGTGGGTGCACGCTTAGGTGGTGTGTTTCGTGAGGCAGCCACATTGGCTGGTAAATACGGAAACGATAGGGTATTTAATACCCCAATTCAAGAAGCCTATATTGTAGGTTCAACAGTAGGTATGAGTGCCGTTGGTGTTAAACCCATTGTAGAGATTCAGTTTGCCGATTATGTGTGGACAGGAGTAAATCAATTGGTTTGCGAAATTACTAAATCATCATATCTAACCATGGGTAAATATCCGGTAAGCGCTATTATCCGTATTCCAATTGGAGCATACGGAGGGGGCGGACCATACCACAGTGGAAGTATAGAATCAACCTTGCTTACTTTAAAAGGAATAAAAATAGCTTACCCAAGTAACGCTGCCGATATGAAAGGTTTAATGAAAGCAGCTTATTACGATGGCAATCCAGTAATTATGTTAGAGCATAAAGGGTTGTATTGGAGTAAAAATCCAGGTACCGAATTAGCCCGTTGTGTAGAACCTGATGAAGATTATATTTTACCTTTAGGCAAAGCAAATACCGTTTTACATGCCAGCGATGAGGCTATAGAAAATGGCGAAAGCTGCTGCATTATTACTTGGGGCATGGGCGTATATTGGAGTTTAGCGGCAGCTAAGCAATTTGCAGGTAGGGTAGAAGTAGTGGATTTACGCACACTTCAGCCGTTGGATGAAGACTATATTACAGCCGCAGTAAAACGTCATGGTAAATGTTTGGTAGTAACCGAAGAAGCCTTACTAAATTCATTTGCTGAGAGTTTGGCAGGTAGGATTGCACAAAATTGCTTTACGTTTTTAGATGCACCTGTTCATACCATTGGTGCTAAAAACATTCCGGCAGTACCATTAAATATGGGCCTTGAAGCCGAAATGCTTCCTAACGCAGACAAAGTAGC
>CAZJHS010000095.1:0-11211 GCA_964545895.1 uncultured Chitinophaga sp.
TTAAGGTTTATAAAACAAATATGGCAAAATTTTGAAAATAGGCAATAGCTAAAATGAAGCATTCAATAAGAAGATTCTATCAGCTTTTGGAGCTTAGCTTTTGGATGATAAGTTGATAGGGTTAATTATATAATTAGATAATGGGAGAGATGAGAGGCGAGAAATGAGATTTGGGAAACCTCCACAATTGCGAAGCAATCTCACTCTTGCGCATCATTGCCTCAAAATTACTCTTTCAAACTCTGTGAAAAACTCTGCGTACTACCCCGAGCACTCGGGGCTTCGGTCTGCACTGATAGTCTGCGGTAAAAGTTAGAGATTGGTTAGTTTAACTTACTTCAAAACCCTACTGACGCGCAATGCGTCTGACGGTTTCTGAGTTTTTTGAGCATTCTGTGAGGAACGGTAAACCTTTAACCCTTAACCCTTAATTCAACATTAAGCATTCAACACTCATAACTTATCTCCACTCGTACCTGTAACAAATGTTACTTACTCTTTGCTTCAATAATTGTACTTTTGAAATATGAAAAACCTAATAGCATTAGTATTTTTAGTTGTGGCTGTAAGCACTCAAGCACAAACCATTAAAACAGTAAATGTAAACTGGGTTGATAGCATGCACACCGTAAAAAACGACACATTATACATTGTTAACTTTTGGGCTACATGGTGTAAACCTTGCGTGGAAGAACTTCCAAATTTTGAGCTGTTGGCTAAAAACTATCAAAACAAAAAAGTAAAAATGTATTTGGTAACTACCGATATGCGCAAGGATATTGCTACGCGCGTTACTGATTTTGTAAAGGCTAAAGGCTTAACCCAACAGGTTATTTTTATTAATGAAATTAATGCCGATAAGTGGATTAATAAAGTTAGCCCGGAGTGGACAGGGGCAATACCCGCAACATGGTTTGTAAAGGGTAATATTGGTTACGAAAAATTTCATGAAGGCGAACTTACTTACGAAGAATTAGAACAACTGGTAAAGCTGGTTATTCCATAGGTAAATTTGTGTAGCTGTTTGTTGGCAAGTAAAAGTACTTGTTGTTTAATGCAGTATCAGGCATTATATCCCAACGTCTTAGTATAAATTGGTTAGGGTTGATGTTTTTGTTTTGTGCAAAATCTAGGTCTTCGGTAGTGCAAATACTTACCGTGTTTTGGGCTGTTGATGATAGCAGCAAACTCTCCATGCTATAACTCCAATTGGTTTCAATTCCGTTTGGTAAGGTTCCCATTTCGGGAGTAATAATTACCTTGTTTAGATTATGCTTTTGGGCAACCTCAATATGTGTTTTCATTAAGGCAATACGCGCAGTAAATCGTTTGCTTTCGGGTATAAAAACAGAAAGTCGCAATATGATGCACGTTAGCAAAATCAAGCCAATAAGTATGTTTTTGTATTTTATTTGAAGCGCTAAAACTTGCGTGGCAAAAACAAAAGTTACCAGCACCACCAGCGGAAAATAAACCTGCTCTTGGTAGCGTGTATGTTCAAAACCATAGCTGCTTATGTTGGCCATAGCAAGCACAAAAACAAAACCTAAAAGCAAAAACAACGCATGCAAAAAACGTTTGCTATAAAGCAATAATCCCATGCTTGCAAAAAGCAAAAGCAACAAATCAGCATAGTAAGTATGTAAAAATACATGCAGTTGATTCAGGTAATTTACATCATAAGTGGCCTGTTTAAGGGTATCCATAAACGCTTGGCTTTTTCCAATTTCGTATGCAGTAGCGGTGTACGATTTAAATATGGATGTGGCAATCATCAACCCCAATAAAAGCAAATATGGTTTCCATTTTTTTGTGCCGTTTTGCAAAGCATCAACCCCCAACATAAAAAGCAGTAATAAGTTGGCTAGCGGGTGGCCAAGTAAGGCCAATAAGGCTACAACCACTAAATAAAAATAGTGAATAAAGCGGCTAAATGGTTGTTGTAAATAGGCATAAATAAATACAAGTAATGTTACACTGTAATACAACTCAAACTGCGGTGTAAAGTAACCGCTGCTTAAGCCTATAATTTGATTTAATAAAACTGCAATTGCTACTTTGGGTTGTTTTAAGCCGTAAGTAATTACACAAAAAATAAGGTAATGAAAAAGCACATGACCAACCGATGCCCAAATTAATATAGCCTTTAACGACAAGTGAAGCTTAACTGCTAACAACGGAAATACTTGTGATAATGCCAGTACATATCTGTTAAGTTCTACATGAAAATTTGCTTTGTTTATGCAATGAAATAAGTAATAAGCCGCATCGGTATACAAACGTGTTTGGTAAAAGCAGCCAGCTGCAATGGCCAGTATTAGCCAGCTGCCATGCAGTATTACGTGCTGTTTGTTTAGTACTATTTTGGGCATCATTACCTTGGCAAGTAAATGTATTTTTAGTAAAAACCATACGTAAGCCATGCATCAAAAAAATGTACACACCAACTATATAGCTGTGTATATGTGATTAAATGCAAGCCGAGTTGTTGCTGTATTATGGTTTATTTAGTAACATTAAATAGTGTGTACTAAAACAAAGGATAATGCGTTTTAAAAGCACTACAAAATCAGCAGGATTATGTATCAGGTAACATCTTCGAAAGACGAAAATAGTAGTAAAATAGTAGGCTATGCAGGCTCAGCGCTTTTTCATGGTTTAATATTTTTATTGATGTGGTGGTTAACCATTACTCCACCAGATCCGCCATACAGTGATACAGGAGGCGGTGGCGGTATTGCCATGGCATTTGGCGAACCTGATGCCGGTGGACCAAGTCCTGTCCCTGTTGAAGACCCAAGTGTGCCGCAACCTACACCTGAACCAACAGCGCAAGAAGAGGCACCGGTTGCTACCCAAGATGTAGAAGAAGCACCTGTAGTTACACCACCAACTCCGGTTACTAAACCTGTAGTTAAGCCCATTGAAAAACCAAAGGAAAAACCCATAGTTAAGCCTGTAGAAAAGCCAGCAGTTAAGCCTGTAGAAAAACCACGTACGGTTGATGAGCGCAGTAAGTTTAAGCCCAAATCTAATGCAGGTGGTAGTGGCGATGGAACTACACCGGGTAATAAAGGCAGTACTGATGGAATACCTGGTGGCGACCCTAACGGTGATGGTGGATCTGGTGGAGGTATTGGAGGCGGCAATGGACCTGGAAACGGTCCTGGTGATGGACCCGGAAGTGGACCTGGTAGCGGTGGCGGGTTTTCTACTGATTTGAAAGGAAGAGGAGTTGTACGCAGGCCAAATATTGAAGATAAATCGAAGGAAACAGGAACAGTAGTAGTTGATATTGTAGTTGATAAAAGTGGTCGTGTAACTAAAGCGCGTCCGGGTGCAAAAAGAACAACAATCTTTAGCGCTACTTTGTTAGAAAAAGCTCGTCAGGCTGCATTAGACACTAAGTTTACACCAAACCCAAATGCTCCTGATGAACAATTTGGTACCATTACCATTGTATTTAAATTCAGACCATAACTTATTTTATGCAGCAAGGCTAAGCCATTAGGTTTAGCTTTGTTTGCTTATTTATACTTGTGAATTACGCGCAAACACTTCAATATTTATTTAGTCAGTTACCCATGTTTACCCGCATTGGTGCTGCTGCTTTTAAAAAAGATTTAACTAATACACTTGCTTTGTGCTGTGTATTAAATAATCCGCATAAGCAATTTAAAACCATACACATTGCTGGCACAAACGGCAAAGGTTCTACTTCGCACATGTTGGCTTCGGTGTTGCAGCATGCTGGCTATAAAGTGGGGTTGTATACATCGCCACATTTAAAAGATTTTAGAGAACGTATTCGCATTAACGGACAAGTTATTCCGGAGCAAGTGGTGGTTGATTTTGTAGCTAATCATCAAGCTACTTTTGATGAAGTAAAGCCTTCGTTTTTTGAATGGACTGTAGCACTTTGCTTTGATTATTTTGCCCACGAAAAAGTGGATGTAGCCATTATTGAAACTGGCTTAGGCGGACGATTAGATTCTACCAATGTAATTACTCCTCAGCTTAGTGTTATTACCAATATTGGCTGGGATCATATGGATATGTTGGGCGATACGTTAGCAAAAATTGCTACCGAAAAAGCGGGGATTATTAAACCTAATGTGCCCGTTGTTGTTGGCGAGTATCAAACAGAAACTTGGCCTGTGTTTGAGGCAACCGCATCACAAAATCAATCAACCCTAACACTTGCGGCTGATGCCGTTAAATTTACGGTAACTAATGCAAATCAAAATTACCTTACGTTTAATGCTGCAGTTGGCGATAAAACGTACACGCAATTGCAATGCGATTTAACGGGGATTTACCAAAAGCATAATTTAAAAACAGTGCTTGCCGCATTGTATCAATTGCAAAATATTGGATATCAAATTTCTGATTTAGCCTTGGCACAAGGTTTAAAAAACGTGAAGCAAACTACAGGTTTAATGGGCCGCTGGCAGGTGTTGCAACAAGAACCTTTAATGGTTGCCGATACGGGCCATAATGTTAATGGATTGGAGTATGTGTTGGCTCAAATTAACGAGCAAACATTTACTCAGCTTCATGTTGTAATTGGTATGGTGCGCGATAAAGACATTACTAAAGTATTGAAATTGTTGCCAACAACGGCTAAGTATTATTTTACCCAAGCGCAAATTCCGCGTGCTTTGCCTGCTATTGAGTTGGCACAAATGGCGCAAGATTTTGGTTTATTGGGTGATGTGTATGCAAGCGTAAATGAGGCCAAACAAGCGGCTATGCATCATGCCCAAACCACTGATATGATATTTATAGGCGGAAGTACTTTTATTGTTGCCGAAGCCTTGTAACTTTACACCCTTACAAAACATCAACTCATGAAAAAACTACTTGTTACGTTTTGCACTATACTAAGTTTAAGTGCGTTTGCACAAACCGATACCTTAACTCTCGAAAAAATTACGCGTGAGTTTTTTCCTCATCAAACCATTGAGTTAAAAACCAATGAAGGACGTGTGGTGCCCGAAATGAAAGCTGGTGATAAAGTAGTGTTTCAGTACAGCAAGCAAAGTGCTGAAAATCCTATGGTATCTGATGATGAAATGTTTGAAAGTGTACTGTTTGAAGCCAATGCCGAGTGGAACTCTTTTGAGTATCGCAAAAAAATGGCGTTAAGTAAAGCCACTTATCAATTGGGCTGTTTTTGTGTAGAGCGTGGTTATTTCGAAATTAAAAAGGGTTACATTAAAGGTAAAAAACTACGCAACGGTAATTATTTTATTGAGGCTAATGTTACGTTTACCTTTAAAAATGGACAATCAAAATCAATAAAATTTAAAGGCGAGTTTAAAGCGGTACATGCAGGTTAATATTTTTACAGATGGCGCTGCCAGAGGCAATCCTGGCCCAGGTGGTTATGGTGTAGTGTTAATTGCAGGCAAGCATTATAAAGAGTTGGCCGAAGGTTTTAGAAAAACCACCAACAACCGCATGGAGCTACTTGCGGTGATAAAAGCGCTTGAAGCTATGAAGGTGGAAGGCATACAAATTACCATACATACCGATAGTAAATACGTGTGCGATGCAGTTACCAAAGGTTGGGTGTTTAACTGGCAACGTACCAATTTTAAGGATAAAAAAAATGCGGATTTGTGGACACAGTTTTTACGCTTGTATCCTAAAAATAAAATAACATTTAAGTGGGTTAAAGGCCATGCTGGCCACAAAGAGAATGAGCGCTGCGATGTACTTGCCACCACAGCTGCCGATAATAAAGCAACTTTACTTATTGATGAAGGTTTTGAAAGCGGGATGTTTAACTAAACAATTCGGCTAATTTTTGCTCGCGGTATTTAAAAATAGCTTCTACTCGTTTTTGCACAAATAGGGTATTAATAAGTGGTTCTAATATCCATCCTGGAGATAAAAATTCTATTCTATCGGTCATTTCTGTTCGGCCATCACCTAAATCTTTAAAGGTATGCGTGTGGTGCCAACGCACATAAGGTCCTTTCAATTGTTCGTCAACAAATTGGTAAGGAGGATTCCATACACTTATTTTAGTTTTCCAACCAAATGGGATACCCCCTAATTTAATTTTATACTCAATAAGTGTACCTGCAAACATCTTAATTGGCAAAGGTGTAACTATTTTAAACTGTAAGTCGGGTGGTGTTAACTCGTTTAAGTTTTCGGCTTTGCTAAAAAAATCAAACACCACGTTAAGCGGTTTATTTATAATGGTTGTAGTCTCTAAAATATGCGGTTTCATACCTTATAAGACAAATCAACCCAAGTAAATGTTTTACGCGGCTTTTGTTTTACTTGGTGCAATAAGTTGTATCATTTGTGCAAACATCATTACCAATAAACAGCCAATTACATTTAACCACAAAAACGAAACTACATCAGCCAAATATACCCAAATAACTAGTGCCTCGGCAATAATGGCTGCATAAAAAACGGCTTTTGCACCTATGTGTTTTAAGTAAAAAGCTACTACAAATATGCCAAGCATGGTGCCGTAAAATAAACTACCTAAAATATTTACAGCCTCAATTAAGCTACCTAATTTAGAGGCAAACATGGCAGTGGCAATACAAAATACACCCCAAAATAAGGTTATCCAACGCGAGGCATGGTAGTAATGTTCGTCTGATTTATCGGGGTACCACATACGTTTGTACAAATCTATTACGGTTGATGAGGCCAAGGAGTTTAATGCAGCAGCAATACTTCCCCAAGCAGCTAAAAATATTACCGCAATTAATAATCCTATTAAACCTTTAGGTAAGTTTTGGGTAACAAAGTATAAAAAAATGTAGTTGGTATCGTTGGTATCGGCCGTAACATCAGCTTGTTTTATAAGCTTTAGGGTTTGATTGCGGGTTTCTTGTTTTTGAGCTAAGGTTTGTTGCAATTGGGTTTGAGCGGTTTGGGTTTGAGCAGTATTATTGCTGTGTATGGCCGCTAATAATTGTTTGGTTTGATGTTGTGATACGCCATTTAACGAGTCGTATTTAGCTTGATTTATAGCTATGGGTTGGGTGTAATCTGCCTTAGCAGTGGCTTTATTTAACTGTGCCTGATTAAAAAATATGGGCGCATCGTAAAACATATAAAACGAAAATACCAACGCACCAATCAACAAAATTAAAAACTGCATAGGTACTTTTACTAGGCCATTCATCAACAAACCTATTCTGCTTTCTTTAATATCTTTGGCTGTTAAATACCGCCCCACCTGACTTTGATCGGTACCAAAGTAGGAGAGTGCCAAAAAGAAACCTCCAATTACTCCGCTCCAAATGTTGTATTTATCTTTCCACCAAACGCTATCGGTTACATCAATTTTAGTTTCAATAATGTTTAGCTTTCCCATTTTGCCCGCAACTTGCAACGCATCACTAAAACCAACTCCGTTGGGTAATAAATGCACCACCATGTAACCTGCTAAAAACATACCTACAAACACAATAAACAGTTGTTGCATTTGGGTGTAAGCCACGGCTTTTGCGCCACCTGTCATGGTATAAATAATAAGCAAGCCACCCATTACTAAATTGGTTACATAAATGTTCCAACCCATTAACGATGACAAAATAATGGAAGGAGCATAAATGCTAATTCCGGTTGATAGTCCGCGAGAAACCAAAAACAAAATAGAAGTAAGTGCTCGTGTTCGTAAATCAAAACGTTGTTCTAAATACTCATAAGCTGTGTATACTTTTAGTTTGTGGTAAATAGGCACAAACGTAATGCAAAGTACCACCATGGCTAAAGGCAAACCAAAGTAATATTGTACAAAGCGCATTCCATCGGTATAAGCTTGGCCGGGTGCCGAAAGAAAAGTAATGGCACTGGCTTGCGTGCCCATAATAGAGAGTAAAATTAAAAACCAACTCATGGAGTTGTTGCCTTTAAAATAACTATCTAAATTTTTTTCGTGCGTGCTTTTATATACTCCGTAAGCAATAACGGCAATAAGTGTTACAATTAATACAATCCAATCTATTAAGCTCATTTTATTTAGTTATGAGTGTTGAGTTATGAATGTTGAGTTATGAATGTTGAGTTATTAGTTATTAGTTATTAGTTATGGGTGTTGAGTTAGGAATAGCAGTTAAGTGTTTATGTTTTGTTGTGAAGTTTTTACAATAGCGGTTAGGATATTGATAACTTCTATACACTGTTTTAATTGAAGTGAGCAATCAATACTCGTAATATTGCTTTCTTGCAGTAGTTTCAACCAATACAAAGTTTCTCTGGCTTCTTTAGAAGCAATTGACATCTTGGCAATAAAATCCTTTTTGGTTTGTCCAGCACTTGCCTCCTCCACATTAGCACCAATACTCGTTCCACTTCTCAAAAGTTGTTTAGATAACACATACTCGTTTTGAGTAATAAGTTGTTTATATAGTCTGATAATTGATAGTGCAAACTGAAAGGATTTACCCTGAATAATACTTTGTTCTTTAGCCATCGTTTTTCATTTTATTCAACATTCATAACTCAACACTCATAACTTAATCTCTACTTTACAAGTTCAATTAAATTTACCATAAACCTGTATGCTCCGGGAACACCGGCAGGTAATTCGCGGAAAAATACGAAGCCCGTGTATACAAAGTTTCCTTTGCCATGTTTTGCAATAATCAATGCACCATTATCGGGTTTACCTTTGGGCGATACGCCACCAACAGTCATCTCGTATGGGTCGGTCATGCTGATAGGTGCCACGTAATTGCTATCCCAATCGCCTGCATGATAAATGCTTCGCTCTTGTATCCAACCTTCAAAATCTTTCTCGGTAATTTTATTGGGTGAGTTAAACACTGGATGATTTGGCAACAAGAAATTCACTTTTGCTTCTTCATCGGTAATGCGGTTGCGGGTAATTTTAAACTTGTACGGACCAATATCACTGCTTAACGGACCCGCCCAGCTGTTGGTGTTGTATTGCACAATTAAGTTACCTCCGGCAGCTACATAATCCATGAGTTTTTGTTTGAAGGATAACAACTTTTCGTTGGTGTTGTATGCACGCACTCCAGTAATAATAGCATCGTATTGACTTAAGTTTTCACTGGCTAGTTTATCATCGGTTAAGGTAGTTACTTCATAACCAAGCTGACTTAAACACGCTTGTACTTCATCACCAGCACCGGGAATATATCCAATACGTTTGCTTTTTTTCACTACATCTAACTTCACCAATTTTACTTCTGCCTCGGGGAATAAAGTTTGAACGGGAATATGATCATACTTAATTTCTTTGATGCCTTTGGTGTAGGTTTGGCCATCGACTTCGGCAGATAAGTTGATAAGTTGATTAGTTGATTGGTTTGGAGCATTGATGTAAAATACGAACTCTTTTTCTTGACCTTTTTTGTCTAATTGAAAATTGTAAGACAGTGGAGAGATATTGAAGGAGGTTAATTTAGCTAACGCAAATTGTGGGTGAATTTTATTTACTTCAACCTCAACTTTCGTGTTTGTAGGGTCGGGTGAGGTAAATTTTAAAACACCGTTTACGTTGTCTTTTCCTGCTTTAATAATAACTTTTAAGATTTTCTGTTTACCACTTCCATCAAACACCAAAACATCTTCACTTACATTAATCATCACAGGAGGAGTTATAACCACGGGGCGGTATAATTCACCTTTTTCCGGGTCAGTCCATTTGTATTGAAACGGAACATCTACAATAACTTGTTTTTGGTTGTTTTTCTGAGTTTGAAATTCAAACGCAAACCCTCCTTTCAACAGGGATGGATTTTCAAATGACAAATCATATGAATATGGATTGTATTGGAAAATATTAGATTTTATTGGTGCTTTTAACCAGTAAATGTCTCGTTCACCTGCTTTAACGTATACTTTAATTGACTTTTCTAATCGTTCGTTTGATTTGATTGTGTCTTTTCTTTCAAATTTCACATCATTAGATCTGCCAGCCGGAACTATTGGTGCATTTAGAATTGTTCGAAGTAAATTATAACTACTTCTATTTGTTATATTATTTATAAATGTGATTGAGTCATCATTACTGTAATTGTATTCTTTGCTGTATGATTCAACATAAACTCCTGTTGAAATTAATATGAGAGTTGAAACTCGGTTAGTAAGATTCAAATGTTTGATATCTATATAGTTCAATCCAAATGAATTGATTCTTTCATAGTTTCTGAGAACAGACTGTAGATCTAATATTTTGGAAAGAGAGTTTTCTGGCTTTTCATTATCAAATTTTCTAATTGCCTCATTAACTAATTTTCCAATCTTCTCTCCACCTTTCACTCGCTTCCAACTAAAATCAATGCCTTCAAAAATGTCTTTTAATCCTGCGGTATCGCCTTTAATGGGTTTAAAGTATTCAAAGTATTCGCCACGTTGTTTAGCACTGCCAAAGCCTTGGCTTTTGTGCATGCTGCGGCTTTCGGCTGCAATCTCACCATAACTTTTTCCCAACAAAGGGTTGTACCCGCCCACATCTAACTTAATGTAAGGGCTCATATCCGCATTGGGGTTTTGAAACCTAGTGCTCACATTCCAAAATAACCTGCGTGGTTTCCAAACTTCTACATACAGCAATTGCTCCGGGAATCGGGTAGGGTCGCCTGCTGCTTCAAAAGCTTCCTCGGCTAATATGGCTGATGTGGTGTGATGTCCGTGTCCACCGCTGCCATCGGTTGCAAAACGTGTAATAATAATATCGGGTCTAAAGTTGCGTATCACCCAAACCATATCACTTAAAACAGAATCCTTGTTCCATTTTTGTAAGGTTTCTTCAGGCGATTTGCTGAAACCAAAGTCGTAAGCACGGGTAAAAAATTGTTCGCCACCATCAATTCTGCGTGCGGCCAATAACTCTTGCGTGCGTATCACACCTAACTCTACACCTTGCTCGGGGCCAATTAAATTCTGTCCACCATCGCCACGGGTTAAACTTAAATAACCGGTGCGCAAACATTTTTCGTTGGCCAAGTAGGCTATTAATCGGGTGTTTTCATCATCGGGGTGAGCCGCAATGTAAAGCACCGAACCAACGGTGTTTAATTTTTTAAGTTGCAATAAAATTTCGCTGCTGGTGTAGGAGCGAGGAGCTTGAGCCTTGGCTGTTTGGGCAAGCATCAACCCCATAAAAACTAAAGCAACATATATAAACGATGGTGTGTTTTTGAACATACTTTTTAAACTATTAAACGTACAAGTATAGGGCATTTTAGGTATCAATAT
>CAZJHS010000096.1:0-1325 GCA_964545895.1 uncultured Chitinophaga sp.
AGTTAAAAAGTAACCAAAAAGCCCACCACGAATGCCAAATCCGACCTGTTTACTCACACAAGGCCAGCCGCCCCTGGTTCCGAAGCATCGAAAAAAAACAGTCGTATTTCGCTCCATTCGTGGACACCCACCACACCTGATTCATTCAAGCATAAGAGGTAATTGGGAAGATTGCTTTTAGCTGTTGGAAGTTGGAGATTCGAGAAGTGAGATTGGGACACCTCCACAATTGCGCAGCTCTCTCTCTCTTGCGTATCAATGCCTCAAATCTTCAGACAGAAGCTTCTGTCTGCAAACTAGGTCTGTATAATCCGTTAGTATAACTTTGATAATAGCGCTGAAATTTCTGTAAGTGCTTTTATATCCTATTCAATCTGCTGTAGGCAAAACTAGTTAATGTGTACTGGTATCGTAAATTGAATATTTACTGCACGCCCATTTAATTTGGCGGGGTTCCAATTGGGCATGTTATTAATTAGTTTTAGCACGGCCTCATCGCAGGTTTTACTCACCGATTTTACAATACTTGATTGGATAATTTTACCATCTTTATTAATGGTTAAACTAACTATAGCAGTGCCTTTTACTTTTTGTTCTTTATCAGTTGGGGTTAGCTCAAGGTGTTGGTCTACGTAGTTTTTAAAAGCATCAGACGGACCTGGAAAAGTGGGCAGCACATCAGCAAAAAAGTAAACTTCATCAGCAGGATTGGCACTGTAAATTGTTTTTTGTGAACCATCTACCAAATGCTCAATAATGGTTGAATCAGTATTAACGTTTTCCCAATAATACCATAAACCTATTTTTTTATGGTTAACATAATTTCCAGTACTAGTTTTTTCTCCGTTAAGTCCAAAGTAAGTGCACTTGCCATTAATAACAATTGGATCTACAGAGGTGCATTCCGCAATCATCTGTGGTTTTCTATTATGCCTGTAAAAATCACTCACCAATAACAAGTTACTCGTTTTAATTGGGACAATTGTTCTAAAAAACATGGCGTAATCTTTAGTGCATTTTTTCCAGCTTATATCAAAATAAGTGGTGTCTGTTTGAGCAAAAGTACTTAACGAAACAGTTACAATGAGTATGGTTGCTATAGCTAGTTTTTTCATGTTTTATAAAGATATGTGAAGTGTAGCTTGGTAAAGTATATACCTGCAACATTAATCAAAAAAAATAATGCTTAAAAGTATTGGTAATATACTTAACAACGAAAGGTCATAAAAAAAGTCCAAACTAAAACGTCTAGACTTTTAAAACGATGTTAGGTGGAATATGCCCCGAGTACTCGAGGGAACCCACACCTCAATTTTGTATAAAAC
>CAZJHS010000096.1:1425-11089 GCA_964545895.1 uncultured Chitinophaga sp.
AAAAAAAGTCCAGACTTAACGTCCGGACTTTTAAAACGATGTTGGGTGGAATATGCCCCGAGTACTCGAGGGAACCCACGACTCAATTTTGTATAAAACAAAAAAAGTCCAGACTTAACGTCCGGACTTTTAAAACGATGTTGGGTGGAATATGGGGCTCGAACCCACGACCTCCTGAACCACAATCAGGCGCTCTAACCAACTGAGCTAAAACCACCGTTTTGGGATGGCAAAAGTAAAAATATATTTTAAAAATGCCAACGTTTTTTTTGAAGTTTATGCATGTAGCAGAACATCAACCTTTTCCCAATTCAAAACATTCCAAAACGCCTCTAAGTATGCGGCTCTTTTGTTTTGGTATTTTAAATAATAGGCGTGTTCCCACACATCAATTCCAATTATTGGAGTGCCTTTTACAGTGGCAATATCCATTAATGGGTTATCTTGGTTTGGTGATGCTGTAATTACCAACTTATCGTTTTGTTTAACTACCCAAGCCCAACCAGAGCCAAACTGACCCATAGCTGCTTTTTCAAATTGTTTTTTAAATTCTTCTAAGCTGCCAAAGTTTTTAGTTATAGCCTCTAAGGTTTTAGGTGTTGGCGTGGTTCCAGTTTTTAAAACTTCCCAAAAAAACGTGTGATTCCAATGTCCGCCACCGTGGTTACGTACAGCAGTTTTTACACTTTCGGGTAATTGATTAATATTTTGTAGCAGTGCATCAAGCGATTTGCCTTTAAGCGTAGGTTCTTTAGCAATAGCCTCGTTAAGCTTGGTTACGTATGCTTGGTGGTGTTTGCTGTAATGAATTTCCATGGTTTGGGCATCAATAAAAGGCTCCAGCGCATTGTAGGCATAAGGCAATTTAGGTAGCGCAAATAAAAAGTCATTACCAAGTTGGTTGGCTTTATTTACAGCAGCTCTTACTAAGGGTTTATTTATAAGCGTACCAGCCACCAAAACCGCACTGGTTTTTAAAAAATCTTTTCTCGATGCTTTCATGTTATTTAAATTAATTACCAAACGAAACTACAATTCTTAATCCTAAAAAACGCCAATAGAAATGTAATTGTTGAGTTTGTTTTACAAATGTTTTGGTTAAGTTGAGGTTAATGCGCTTATTTGAAGTGAAAATAAAACCGCGTGTCGTCAATTTGGAATAAGCTTAATAAATTTAACAGTCTTCAAATCTTTCATTTTTTAAGGTTTGGAACGTTTTTTCTTATTTCCATTTTACTGGCCAAAATTGCCATTTTATACCAACACGAGTACGGCCTGCATTTAATTAGCCAATACGAAAACTTAATGTTGGTTACTTCCAGTGTTACCTTTTTTTGGGTGGCAGGTATCACCAATACACTCATTCCTTATTACAATAATTCCGATCCCGAGGTAAAGAAAAAAGTACTGTTTAATACCTTTATTTTATTGTTGGTATTTTCGGCTGTGGCTTCCATTATAGTAGCCTCTATGGGATACTTGCATGGTAAAGATAAAAACCTGTTTCAAATGTTTGCCTTGGTGGTGCTTTTAAACACGCCAACTTACATTACCGATTATATTTTTTACCTTAACGAAAAGTACAAATCGCTTATTATTTGGGGAATTGTTACGTTTTTAGCCCAAATACTAATGCTGTGTTTGCCATTGTATTTTAAGCAATCGCTAACATTGGCCATAAACTTACTATTGGTGTTAAGCTTACTTAAGTTTAACTACACCATTATTTTATTAATGAAATACGCTACCGTTTCGGTTCAAATAAACCTTACCAGCGATTTTATGAAAAAGGTAATGCCCATTATGTTTTCCATTTTACTGGCAGGCAGCATGGAGTACATTAACAGTTATATTATTGAGTTTAATTTTAGCGATGAAGAGTTTGCTAAGTTTAGATATGGTGCGCGCGAGTTGCCTATTTTTATTATTCTAGCAAACTCGTTAAGCAGTATTTACAGTGGCGAAATTGCCAAACTTAATCAAGAAGGTAGGCTTGAAGAAGGTTTGCTTAAACTCAAAAAATCATCTCAAAAACTTATGCGTTGGCTGTTTCCATCAACCATAGCCTTAATGTTTTTAAGTCCTTACTTGTTTAAATATGCCTACAATGAGCAGTTGGTTGATGGTTATAAAATATTTAACATTTACTTGTTGCTTATTGTAAGCCGCATGATTTACCCGCAAACGGTAATTATGGGCATCATGAAGAATAAGATCTTCTATTTAATTTCATCAAACTACCTGCTTATTAATTGCATTTTAGCCTTTTGGTTTATTTACTTATTTGGCATTACAGGCATTGCATACGCTACTGTTATATCATACCTAGTAGAAAAAATTATGTTAATGATTTACTGTAAAATGCAAGGTATAGATTACCGCAGGTTTACCCCTTGGGTTGAGCATTTACTGTACTCGGTAGTTACCATTGTGGCCTATTATTTAACCACGGTAATTGAAATGCCGCTGTAAACTTGGTTTTAAAAACAACTAAAATACACGTATGATACAACAGTTTAATGTAGGTGATGTAAAGCACTACCAAAAAGAGGTGCAACAAACAGATACAGCTACGTTTAACTCGGGGCAAGTGCACCCAGTGTATGCCACATTTGCTTTGGGCCGCGATGCCGAGTGGGCTTGTAGGTTATTTGTGCTTGATATGAAAGAAGCAGATGAAGAAGGCATTGGTACTTTTTTAACCATTGAACATGCAAGTCCTGCATTGTTAGGTACAACTGTAAACTTTACAGCCACTTTGGTAAAAATTGAAGGCAATAGTATAATTTGCGCTTTTGAAGCACATGTTGGCAACCGATTAATTGCTAAAGGCCAAACGGGACAAAAAATATTGAAAAAGGAAAAGTTAGAACGACTTTTTGCTACTTTGGAGTAACTTATTTTATGAATATAGATTTAACAGGAAAAAACGCCATTGTATGCGGTGCCACCAAAGGCATTGGTAATGCAACAGCAAAATTATTAGCTAAGTTAGGTGCTAACGTAACCATGATTTCGCGCAACGAAAGTTTACTTAGCCGCATTATTAGAGATTTAGACACCGAAAAAGGACAAGTACATGATTACATTGCTGCCGATTTTAGTAAGCCCGAAGACTTACGCGAAAAAATGCAACAAAAGGTAAACGAGCCTAAAGTGTATCATATTTTAGTAAATAACACAGGCGGGCCTCCGGCTGGTTTAGCTGTTGATGCCGAATTACACGAGTACACTGCAGCATTTACCAACCATTTATTATGCAACCAAGTTTTGGTACAAGCTGTGGTTGATGGCATGCGTGCCAGTGGTTACGGACGTATTGTTAATGTTATTTCAACATCGGTAAAAGCACCTTTAAAAGGATTAGGCGTTTCAAATACCATACGTGCTGCTGTGGGCAATTGGGCTAAAACATTAAGCTTTGAATTAGCGCCATTTGGCATTACTGTAAATAACGTTTTACCTGGTGCAACTGCTACCGATAGGTTAACTCAGATTATTGAAAGCAAAGCATCAAAACAACACCATAGTATTGAAGAAGTAGCTAAAGAAATGACTGATGAAATACCTATGGGCCGTTTTGCTAAGCCCGATGAAATTGCCTACGCTATTGCATTTTTAACTAGCGAGTATGCAGCCTATATTACAGGTATAAATGTACCAGTTGATGGCGGACGTACACCAAACCTTTAATCATAAATTTTGTTTAACAACCATTATCACAACACTAAAATAATCATATGAAAAACACAGTAAAATTAATTATTGCAGCATTTTTTGCTTTGCAATTTTCTTTTGCGCAAGCGCAATTACAATTACCACAACCAAGCCCTAAAGCTAGCGTAATGCAGCAAATTGGCTTAACAGACATTACCATTGATTACAGCAGCCCTGCTGTTAAAGGTCGTAAGGTTTTTGGCGAGTTAGTACCGTTTAACCAAGTATGGAGAGCAGGTGCAAATGCTGCTACTAAAATTACCTTTACCAAAGATGTAACCATTGAAGGTGCAAATATTGCTAAAGGATCGTACAGTATTTTTATGATTCCTACTGCTACCGTTTGGACAGTAATTCTTAATAAAGATGCTAATGCTTCAACTGATGCACGTAAGGATGAAAACGATGTAGTTAAATTTACAGTAACACCAACTGCTACTAATCATACTGAGCGTTTACAATACAGCTTTGCTAATTTTAACGAAGAAGTTACTGCTGTAAACATGGCTTGGGAAAACACCATGATTACTTTTAAAGTAAATTGTGCAACCAGCAAACAAGCTTCAGAAAACATTGATAAAGCATTAGGTTCAACTTGGAGCCAATATAACAATGCTGCACGTTACTACTACGATCAAAAAGATTACAACAAAGCATTAGAGTATGTAAACCAAAGTTTAGGTTTAAGCAACCAATGGTTTAACAACTGGGTAAAAGCTCAAATTTTAGCTGCTAAAGGCATGAACAAAGATGCTTATGCATACGCTTTAAAAGCAAAAGAATTAGGCGATAAAAATCCTGAAGGTTTTTTCTTTAAAACACAAGTAGAAAAAGCATTAGAAGATTGGAAAGCTGCTGCAGCTCCTGTTAAAAAGAAATAAAAATTAGTACCCTTAAGTAATTGAAAAGAGCCGCCCCGAAACAAGTTCGGGACGGCTCTTTTTTTATTTAACAAGGCGGTAAATATTACCGTTTTTGGTTTTAAATACAGTTAGCTTTTGGGTTTCAACCAAGTGGTTTAACTCTTGCGTGGCAGCAGCCATACTTATGTTACTTAGTTCGGCAAACTCGCGCAGGGTTAAGGTAGGATAAGCTCCAAATAAAGCACTCCAGCTACTATCATATGGTAATGCGCTATGCGTGGGAGCTAATTTACGCATGGCATTTTCAAACTGGCTATATGGCCTAAAGCCATAAATAATTTCTTGCTGTTTGCCATTGCTTATCAATAAAGTTGGAAATCCTCTTACACCAAGTTTGCAGCTTAATTCCAAATCGGCTTCAAAGTTGGTTTTACCTTGCAAAGCCATATCGTTTTTTAAACGTTGGGTGTTTAAGTTAGCTTGTAAAGCAGCTTGTTCTATCTGCTCCCATTTTGCAATGTTTTTCTTTTCTAAAAACACCATTTCACGCATTAGGCGTAAAAACACCAAGGCTTTTTCTTCGTTTTGCAATTGCGCAGCTTTAAATGCAATTGATGGAGGATACGATGAAGCCAATGGATCTTCTAACCAAATATCGCCATCAATAGGCATTTGGTAATAAGCACTTACTTCATCCCAATGGTGCGCCACATCACTAGGTTTGCTTATTCCACCGTTGTTGTAACTCCAATCGGGCAGCAAGCCGCCCATGTGATAATTTACTTGTACATGCGGGCCATAAGCTAATTTTAGTTTGCGCAATTGAGGTTCAATACCCCAACATGATGAGCAAATAGGATCGGTAAAATAAGTAATGGTAATTGGTTTAATGTGTTGGTTGGGTAAAGTATTGGTTTGGGTTGATGTACTATCTGGCAACTCGCAAACACCAGTTTCGGGGTTGCATAAAAGCGGGTTATTTTGGTTACTCATGGTTGATGTGTTGTTTTGTGCCGTACACGAAAATGTAGACAGCAGCATGTTCAGCATTGTAAATGTTTTGATTAATCGCATTCAATAATTTTGTTATAACTTTGGCAAAGTACGTGGTATAAAAAATACCAGTCAATTAGTCAAATAAACATGACCAGTCAAGTTAATCAAACCAATACACAAGATTGCCCCGTGCAAGGTTTACTAAAAATGCTATCGGGTAAATTTAAACCCGAGGTATTTAAGTTAGCTACACAAGGCCCATTAAGGTTTAATACATTGCTGCGCACCATCCCGGGTGCCAATAAACAAACACTTGCCGTAGCATTAAAAGAGTTGGAGCATGAAGGATTGTTGGTTAAAAAAGTAATTACCCAAAAACCGTTACATATAGAGTACGAACTATCTGAAAGAGGTAAAACGCTTATATCTGTTTTTAAACAATTAGAGCAACTTTAACCTAAAATACTACGACTTAATTTGGCTGTAAAAAGTTGAACTTTCGTAGGCAAACCAAAATGCAATCATTAACTTTAAAACAGTACTTAGGTTGCGCATATCAAGCCACAATACCAAAAATACAAATACTGCTTTTACAGCAAATAAGGCTATCAAACCCCATTTTACTGCTTTAATTTTTTTTACAATGGCCGTGTTTTGGGTAACCAAAAACAACAGCATTATGCCTATTATTAAAAAATCGTTTTGAAGCATAGTAACCAATTTTATACAGGCAAAATAGCCCTTGGGCTTGGCTTTTAAAAATGATTTTTCTTGGCTTACAACTCCAGTACTATCCGAGCTTCTTGGTAATCAAGCTGTATGGCATATTAGTCAGCCAGCCAGTTATCAACCAATGTACAAGTTTGTAGTTATGATAAAATCTGTTAAATTGCACACATAAACTAGTGCAGGCCATTGCAGCCCTGCTACTTTACAACGAAAATTTTATTAATGAAATATCAGATGGAGATGCCCGAGTACAATACAGCTCGTGGACTAATGCAAATTTCAGAGTACGGTCGTAACATACAAAAAATGGTGGAATACGCCATTGCCGAACCTAACAGAGATAAACGCAATAAATTGGCTACGGCCCTTATTAATTTAATGGGTATGCTTAATCCGCATTTGCGCGATGTAGCCGATTACAAACATAAACTATGGGATCACTTATTTGTGATTAGCGATTTTAAATTAGATGTTGATTCGCCCTACCCTATTCCAACCCGCGAAAGTGTTACCTCAAAACCTGCTATGATGAATTATCCGCAAAGGAGAATTCGTTACCGCTTTTATGGTAAAAACGTGGAGCAAATGATTGATAAAGCATCAAACATGGAAGACGGACCTGTGAAAGCTGGTTTTATAAACCTCATTGGTTCGTTTATGAAACAAGCCTGCAAAAACTGGAACGAAGAACAACTGAGTGATGAAGAAATTTTAACACACTTAGAAATGTTAAGCGAGGGTCGTATACAGCTTGATATTAATGGCGATGTGCAGTTTAACGCATTACAAAACCAACAACGCAACAATAACAACAACCGCAACTTCCGCAACAATAATGGTGGCCGCGATAACAACCGCAATTTCCGCAGCAATAATAATGGCGGTGGTAGTCGTGATGGTGGCCGCGATAACAACCGCAATTTCCGCAGCAACAATAACAATGGTGGTAGCCGCGATGGCAGCCGCGATAACCGCAACAACAATAACGGTGGCGGAAGCCGCGATAACAACAACCGTTTTCGCAACAATAACAACAACAATAATAAACCAAGATAATTTTGGGGTTGAGTTGCTCTTGGCAACAACAAACATTTCAGCCCAAAATGCTTTAAGCTTTTGTGCTTAAACTAAGCGCAGTATTTACATCATGACAGAATATACTTTTACTGAAATAGAAAAGAAGTGGCAAGACCTTTGGCGTGCCAATAAAATTTATCAAGTAACCGAAGATACCAGCAAGCCTAAATGCTATGTGTTGGATATGTTTCCTTACCCAAGTGGTGCTGGTTTGCACGTTGGTCATCCATTAGGCTACATTGCTTCTGATATTTATGCCCGATACAAACGTTTAAAAGGATTTAATGTATTGCACCCAATGGGCTACGATAGCTTTGGCTTACCTGCCGAGCAATACGCCATACAAACGGGTCAACACCCCGAAAAAACTACCCGCGAAAACATTGCACGCTACCGCGAACAATTAGATAAAATTGGTTTTTGTTATGATTGGGATAGAGAAGTTCGCACTTCCGACCCGGCTTATTACAAATGGACCCAATGGATTTTTATACAACTGTACAACTCGTGGTACAACCCCGCAACCAATAAGGCCGAAGCTATTGATACGCTTAAAACACAATTTGCCCAACATGGCTTTTGTGGTACGGGTGATGTGGTTTTAACAGGCGGTGTTGAGTTAGAATTTGCGCCATTTACCGCACAAGAGTGGAGCGCATTTTCGTTTGAAAAACAAGAAGATATTTTATTAGGTTTTCGTTTAGCTTATTTAAGCGAAGCATACGTTAATTGGTGTCCGCAATTAGGCACTGTTTTAAGTAACGATGAAGTAAAAGATGGCGTAAGTGAGCGTGGAGGTTACCCAGTTGAGCGTAAGCTTATGAAACAATGGAGCATGCGCATTACTGCTTATGCCGATAGGTTGCTAACCGATTTAGATGGATTAGATTGGACCGAAAGTTTAAAAGAAACACAACGCAATTGGATTGGAAAATCGCAAGGTGCAAGTGTGTTTTTTAAAGTGCAAGATGCGGCTTTTGATATTGAAGTTTTTACTACCCGACCTGATACTATTTTTGGTGTAGGCTTTATTGCTGTTGCACCAGAGTATGAGTTTTTAAACGACTTGTTGCAACCCGACCAAATGGAGGAAGTGCAGGAGTATGTAGAGCTTGCTAAAAACCGCAGCGAGCGCGATAGAATGGCCGATGTAAAACGTGTAAGTGGAGCATTTACGGGTTCGTATGCTATACATCCGTTTTCGGGAGTTGAAGTACCTATTTGGGTAGCAGATTATGTATTGGCTGGTTACGGAACAGGCGCTGTAATGGGCGTGCCTGCACACGATAGCCGCGATTTTGCTTTTGCCAAACATTTTAGTTTGCCAATAACTCCTGTGGTGCAAGTGCCTGCCGAGCACGATTTAAATGTGGCTTCGTACGATGCCAAAGAAGGACAATTAATAAACTCTGATTTTTTAAATGGGCTTGATGTAAAAGCTGCTATTAAAAAAGCTGTTGAATATATTGAGAAGCAAGGCATAGGAAAAGGTAAAACCAATTTCCGTTTGCGCGATGCAATTTTTGGCCGCCAACGCTACTGGGGCGAACCAATTCCGGTGTATTATAAAAACGGAATTGCACATTGTATACCCGAAAAAAACTTGCCTTTGGTATTGCCTGAGGTTGATAAATTTTTACCTACCGAAGATGGCGAACCACCATTGGCACGTGCCGAAAAATGGATGTGGAACGAAGAAAAAAGTTGTGTAGATAGCACAGGTTACCCGATTGAAACCACCACCATGCCAGGTTGGGCCGGTAGCAGTTGGTACTTCTTGCGTTACATGGATCCAACCAATACCGATATGTTTGCTAACCCGCAAGCAGTTAATTATTGGAAAAATGTTGACCTATACCTAGGCGGTAGCGAGCATGCCACAGGCCACTTGTTGTACGTACGTTTTTGGACCAAGTTTTTGTTTGATAGAGGATTTATTCCTGTAAACGAACCAGCCCAAAAGTTAATTAACCAAGGGATGATTCAGGGAATGAGTGCAAAAGCTACAGTTGTATCTATTTTGTCGATTGAAGATAATAAATACAAAAGACTAATCTTACCTCACGATTTTCCTATAACATTTCATGAAAACTACACTCAGTCGATTAATTATCCGATAACAAATTTAGAGGTTGTGCATGTTTCTGGACAACAATTATTTGTTCTAAATAATGAAACGCATGAAATCAGAAAGAAAGAATTTAACTTTCTTGATGATCTTGTCTTTCCTACGAAACAAGACTTGGTAAGGCTTAATGATAATTTTGCTAAAAAACATAAAT
>CAZJHS010000097.1:0-10984 GCA_964545895.1 uncultured Chitinophaga sp.
AATAAAGCCTCAACTAATGTTTTACCAGCCAATACGCATAAGCCTGCCATTGGATTAACTATTAATAATATCAATACACTGGCATTAAATAAATACGCACCAACCAATATGGCCGTAATGTAACGATTATCGTACTTAGTACTTTTACTAACCCAGCGCTTACGTTGTTGCGCAAGTTGTTGCACCGATGCATTGGCTGTTGTAAATACTGTTGCATCCGTATGTTTTAAAAACTGTGTGTTGTTAGGATAAACCTTAAATACTTTGTGTAATAAAAATTCATCATCCCCACTAGCTAAGCCATCATTACCAGTATATCCATCAACTTCAAAAAACACCTCTTTATCAAAAATAAGATTAGCGGCACTGCACATATTCGGATTTTTTAACTGTATGGCTGATGCGCCTATACCAACCAAACCCGCAAACTCTAAGGCTTGTATTTTTTCAAAAACAGTATTTGCTTTAAACTCAACCGGAGCATACACAAATTTGCTATGCGTTGCATTTAAAAACTGATTAATGGTATTTAACCAATTTGTGCCTCGTGTACAATCGGCATCGGTTAGTACAATAAACTTACCGGTTGCTTTTTTTATTGCGTAGGTAATTGCAGCCTTTTTTAGTTGATGTTTGGGACCTTCATCACTCATGTTAATTAAAGTGATTTGATGAGTTGGATATTGCGCAATAAACGCCTCAACCACCTGCTGGGTTTTATCTGTGGAGTGATCGTTAACCACAATTATTTGAAAGTGTTTAGCAGAATAGCTTTGGCTTGTTAACGATTGTAAGCAAGCTAAAATGGAATGTTCTTCATTACGTGCAGGAACAATAATAGAAAATTGATTATTGAATTGCTCCCACTTAGTTTGCATTTTAAAAGTAGGAATCATACGCCAGCCAATCCAATAGGCTATAATTAACAAAGCATATAAAACTAATAAAACAACGGCAATACTTATCAATATCATACTGATTTAACCTCCTTTTTCCAACGCATTAAAATTCCTAATCCTACTAAACCGGGGGTCATTAAATTTATAATCCAAAGCGAATATGCAGCAAGTAAAACTTGGGCCAATTGAGGCGTAAACATTTCAAAAAACCAAACTGCACTTGCACCACGCATACCTACTTCAACCAAAATAAAACTTGGCACAAACGATTGCGCACAAATAGTAGCTACAATACAAGCCAACGCTTGTTCAATACTAACTGTTACACCAAACACTTGCAGCAAGCAATAGTATTGCGTTAAAAATATAATATACCTTAAAAACGAAATACTGAGTACCTGCACCAACTCGCTGCGCGAATACAACTTAAACACATTTAAATATGGTTTTATTTTAGCATTTAAAGGCAGTTTATTTAGTAACGCTAAGTTTAAATAAGCCACCACAGTTATTACCACCAGCACAAATAAAATAGCATATAAAATATCAGCTTGATGTACGTTTAAATAATTGCGTTGTAGTAAAAACCAAATAAAGGCAAATAGGCCAAATGCGGCTGTCATAATAACTTGTGCCGTATGACCGATAACTGTAACAAGTGTTCCGCGCACATTATCTAATTTTTTTAAATGCATTACACGGCCAACAAAATCGCCCAATTGATTTGGAGTAATCATGTTTAACGCCACACCCGACAATACTCCTTGCGCGGCTTCTTTAAAAGATATATGCTCGTTTTTACGCACCAACAATTGCCATTTAACAATTTCGAGCAGCCAATTTGCCCCCATTAAAATTAGGGTTAGGCTCAGTAAAGCAATGGTATTAAAATCCCAAACTAAATTAATTTGTTTAATTAATGATTGTATGTTGTAGGCATAAAAAAGCTTATAAAATATAAAGCCAAAAGTTACTGGCAGTAGCACAAACTTAAATAGCGTTATTATTTTTTTAAGGTATGATGATTCAGCTTTCAATACGTTTTGTAACTTGCGTGGGTTGATGTTTCAACCATTTTTCAAACATAACAACTTTGGGCAACTTAGCGCAGATAAAAAATTACGAAAGAATAATTCTTGGAATTGACCCAGGCACCGTGGTGATGGGTTATGGAATTATTGGCATTGAAAAAAAACAGGTGCATTTAATTAGCATGGGTGTGGTTAAGTTAGACAAATACGATGACCATAGCATAAGACTAAAGCGCATATTTGAGCGCACCACCGCCTTAATTGATCAATACACCCCTGATGAATTAGCTATTGAAGCACCATTTTTTGGCAAAAACGTGCAAAGTATGTTAAAGCTTGGCAGGGCGCAGGGTGTTGCTATTGCTGCAGCTATTACAAGAGAATTAACCGTTAACGAGTATTCGCCAAAAAAAATAAAGCAATCTATAACTGGCAATGGTAATGCAAGTAAGGAGCAAGTAGCTGCCATGTTACAAAACATCTTAAAATTTAAAGAATCGCCAGAGTTTTTAGATGCTACCGATGGACTTGCAGCAGCCTATTGTCATTACCTTCAAAAAGGCATTGGAGGAGTAAGCACAAGCAATAAAAGCAGCAAAGGTAATAGTACCAAAAAAGTTAATAGTTGGAAAGCATACGCAACAGCAAATCCAGATAAAATAAAAACGCCCTGAGGATTACTCAAGGCGTTTTTTATTATTTTAAAGCAGCTCTAATATCTGCTGCAATCTGTTCAAATTGTTCGGGTGAAATTTGAGCCCGTTCTTTTTCAAAATTCAAATCACCAATTGCATTCATTGGCACCAAATGAATATGTGCATGTGGCACCTCAAGCCCAATTACAGCAACTCCAATGCGTTTGCAAGGCACGGCTGCTTTTACGGCTTTGGCTACAATTTTAGCAAACAAATGTAGGCCTGCAAATTGCTCATCCTCCATATCAAAAATATAGTCAACTTCGCGTTTTGGAATAACTAAGGTATGGCCTGCAGTAAGCGGACGTACATCTAAAAATGCTAAGAAATCATTGGTTTCAGCTACCTTATAGCAAGGTATTTCGCCACTTATTATTTTAGAAAATATCGTTGACATATTTCTATAAATTAATTTCTTTTATCTCAAACTTTATAATTCCGGCAGGAGCAGTAACTTCAATTACATCACCCACTTTTTTACCCATAAAACCAGAGCCAATTGGCGATTTTATAGATATCTTTCCTGTTTTAAAATCTGCTTCAGAATCAGAAACCATAGTGTAAACCATTTCCTTTTTAGTGTTATGGTTTAATACGGTAACTTTACTCAACATCATTACCTTGCTGTTATCCAGTTTTGATTCATCAATAATTCTACTGCGTGTAATCAAATCTTCAAGCATAGCAATACGGCCTTCTAATAAACCTTGATCTTCTTTTGCAGCATGGTATTCGGCATTTTCACTTAAATCGCCCTTATCGCGTGCATCAGCAATTTGCTTTGAAATAAAAGGTCGTTGCACGTATTTCATATCGTGCAAGTCTTTTTGCATTTTTTCAAATCCTTCTTTTGATACGTGATTGATCTGTGCCATATAAATTGATAATTATTACGAGTTATTAAAAAGAAAGAAACGCCTCCTTTGCAGGAAGCGTTTCTTAAATTAGTTCAATATGCAAATATAAAATTATTTTTTACTATCGATAACTAAAGCAAGGGTAATGTTATGAATACCATTAAATACACGAGTTGGAGCATATGAGTAATCAATGTTCATGCGTGTACCAGATTTGCTAATTGGTAATGCAACACCAGCTCCTACTGCAACACCATAATATTGCGAGCGGTAGTCGGTTGTTGAAGTTCCATTTTCTTGGAAACCGTAACCACCACGTACCATAAAGGTTTCTTTAAATGCGTACTCTAAACCAATTGTGGTAACGTTTGATGAAAATGCATTGTAGTTAAAGTTACCGTGTGTAGTTAAGCGGTGGTAATATGTTTCAGTTGATTTATTATCTAAACGCATATCATAAGATGCACCAATATGTACTAAAGCAGGTAAGTTAAATGATTCTGAACCCATGTACGCACGTCTATCTGCACCAGTAGCTGGATTAATAGAGCGGAACGATAAACCAGAACCACTGTACTGCATGTTAGGGCCAATGTTACGCATGCTAATACCGAAACGGAAATCTTCCTTTTTAATAGCTTTTTTCTTAGCATCTTTACCGTTTAAAGTAGTTTGATACTGAACACCTGCATCAATAGCTACACCATTTGCGGTAACGTTAGTTAAACCTTCAGATATTACTCGAAGATTTAAACCACCAGTTATACTATTTGAAAACTTTTTAGCATAAGCTAAAGAGATGTTTAACACTTGAGGAGAATAAGTACCAAGAGTTCCATCTGGCTGCGAAACACTAGTGATAGGAATCGAACCAAAATCAAACTGATTGATAGCTAAACCTAAAACACTTCCCGATCCTAATGATTGAGCCAATGAAATATTATTGATGTACACATCAGTACCTTGAAGGTAAGTTACGCGTGAAAATGAAATATCTGTTTTGTTGGTGTAAGCCAAACCTGCAATATTAAATTGAAACGCTTCTACTCCACGGCTTGAAGCAGTACTAGCACCCATCATGCCAGCAGAACGTGTATATGGATTAATTAATAATTGAGTTCCTCCAGCACCACCAGCACGATCAGGATTACCAGCCATTACTCGCACAGAAGCAAACAATGTGGTAATTGACATTAATTGTAAAATATATTTTCTCATGTCTGTTACTTTTAAATTTATCATCCGAGAGACTTTTCAGCCTCTCGGAATTGTTTATTCAATTTTAGAATGTATCGTAATCAACTGGTCTCATTATACCGAACCATTTAATGATTCGTTCTTCACCTAATGCATCAGACTTAATGTGTATTAAATAAACACCACTTGTAACTGGCACTTTAGCATTATTTTTTAAATCCCAATTGATAAATGTTACTGTTGGATCATCCTTACGAATTGTACGAACTACAACACCATCCATGGTATAAATTTGAATTAAGCAGGTAGGAGGTAAATTAGTAATTTTAACTTTATTATCTAACTGGTTTCCTGGATCCTCGTATTGTGAGTATGCATAATAAGGATTTGGAACTATACTTACCTTATCCAAAGCTTTCTTAGCAACATCTGTATTACTTACAGTAGGTGCAAGCCCTTCCGTATTGAAACGGAATAAAGGCATACTATCATTTGAGGTTACACCATCAGCAGTGAAATTTGCATACGGGCGTTTTACATTAATATTAATAGTTACATCACAAGGAATTAAGTTATTCCAAGGGCTTAATAGTTTTGAACCATTGTTTAGTAATGCTAATGAAGTATACATTGCTTGTGAGAATACTTGGCGTTTACGAACAAGATAAGCTGGAGGCATACCCGGACCTTGTGTAGGTTGCAAACGTGCGTGGTAATCAGCACAACCATCATAACGTGGACCATTGTAGCGTGGAGCTGTAGAGCTTGTACCGATAACAAAGTTTTTAGCACGCATTACGTAAACATAATGCTTACCACCAAACACCGGACGTCCAGCATCAAGCAAATTCTCTGTTGGGTTCCATACCATATCAGTACCATTTTGACCTGGCAATGATGAGTCTTCTCCGAATAAAATATTTAAACGTTCGCCAGTTTCTAAATCAATTGCATAACCTGGGAACCACCCCATACCTGTTCCTGTTCCATCAGGTTGACCGTTTTTATCAACCGAAGGTGATTGGCGTAAATCTAATTTTTCTGTGTTACCTATAGTTAAGGCCTTGTCTTCACCAAGTTCCAATACAATACAACGGCTCCATTTAGATTTATCGCGAGTTAACACGATTTGTACGCTATGTAAATCTGCGAGCATATTATCAGTAGATGCTAAACCTACACCAATACTTCCAACACCTCCATCCCAAGCAGGACCAAAAGAAGGTAGTTTTGCTGTATTGTTGGTTCTCCAACTTGCAGATAAAGCATAAGGAGCCCATTTACTTTCTATAATACTTGAGAAGTTTCTGCGAGGATCAAGTGGAATTTTACCTAATGCAAAATCATTTTCTTCGGCATTAGCATAATCCGGTTTACCATTACCTCCAGAACGAATCCAGTTAAAGGCATTTTTATAGAATGGAATACTGTTATATGGCGACATTTCATCAACCACGCCACTTAACCACTCGTTAGTAGGATCTGAGAATACAATACTTGATGAAATATAACCATTAGATTCATCAACATCAGACTCGGCCTCTCCAGGAGTAATTGATTGCTCTAGTTGAACTGAAATCCCCCAATCAGCAAACACTTGCTCATTAGCATAAGAGATTGACGTATCTGAATAACGTACCTCGTTTGTAGCAAGGTTAGTTAATTGCCATCTAGTTCCTTTAGCTGAAAGCGTATCTAGCTTTTTGCCGTTGGTTGTAGTATCGCGCATTCTTAACTCAAAATTAGCACGAGGTAATTTTAAAGGATCAATAACTTTAACTTTAAGTGGGCCGAAACCTGATTGGTAAACGCGCTCCTTAACAAAGTAAGGAGGATTTAACAATGATGCTATAGACTCATCAGTTAGTTTTAACACTTGTCCACCATTACCAATACCCTCAAGCATTGTAATTGGTAAACCACTTCCGTAAACACTATTTGCTTGAGTACCTGAAGGTGTTGGATCGTGAGGTATAGCACTGTAAATTAACAAACTACCTTCGTCAACAGTTTTAGTACTTGATAAATACTGATCTGGATCGGTAGAACAGTTAGTTGCAGTTGAATAGGCAACAATATAGTAGTTGTATGATTTAAAGTTTACTAATGTTTGATCAGTACCTGTTTCGAATAAATCTTTTGTGATTTCAAAAGTATGTTCAACACCTTTATTGGCACCTTCAACCATTATTTTCTTCACATTTTCTTCTAACTCTGGGCTAAATACGGTATTCACTACTCTTGCAACACCATCAACCACGTCAAACTGAGCTACTAGGCGTGCTTGAGTAGGATCATTAATATCACTAGGGATACTAGCTGTTTTTAATTGCCATACTTGATAACCTTGGAATTTATAGTTGGTTTTTGTACCACAAGGGCCAGCATAACTACGTGAATAGTTTTCTGAGGTTTTAGTACCACTCATTTTAATCACCAACTTTTTGTTTAACTCCACAATTTCAAGCTTAGGAGCACGTGGACCTTCTTTTAAGGTAAAGTTGTTTTTGTATAGAGTAGTAGCTTTATCAGATGCTTCTTTTAATAAGTTAAATGAACCTGTTGCTCCACCACTTGAAGCACGAGCCCAAACAACACCAATGGTAACACGATTTACAGCTCCTGGTAATAAAGTAAATGAACCTGCTGTTTGTAAGAAACGTCTATCTTGTGGTTGATTACCAGCAATACGCTCGTTCCAAGTTGCACGACCTGCAGGGTCGGTGTTACCAGGGAACATATAGCTTGCTGTATCTGATCCATTACGACCATTTCCTCCGTAAGTAATGCTAGCACCATCTTTCCAGCGGCCATTTAAATAGCCCCAATAATGCTCAGGTCTACTTGGGTTACCAGTAACACTAAAATCATTGTTATAATATACAAATTTGGTTAAGCCAATTTCAGAACCATCAGGTCTTCTTGGGCCTTCAAAAAATGTAACACCAATACTAGGCGGATTTAATCCATAACCTAAAATACCCTCATCATTATCATCGCCATTATAGCAAATACCTAAATTACGAGGAACATCACATTCTACATAATCATCAGAATAGTTACCCAAATCGGCATCAACCCATTGACCAAAAACAGTACTATCAATGGTTTCACTACTTCTGTTAATAATAGTATTACGATAGAAAGTCATGTTATTAATCTCGTCATTGGTTGAATACGCAAAAGCTTGCATATGAAACTCCAATCCGATAGGCACAGCATCTGTTTCAGAGTGAATGTTACCTTTATCGTTGTATACCATAAACATCATCATATCTGGGATGTTTGTGATATCTGCGTTATCATCATTTAAAGTTGGATGTTCGCCTAATTCTGGCTCGTATAAACCATTATCATTAGCATCATTAAATGGTGCTAAACGAGCTTCTTCTCCTTCTTTACCATTACCTGGCCATTGTTTCATATCATCAGATAATGATTGATAGGCAACTGTAGGATCTGCTGATTCAACTAATGCTTGTATCTCGGTTAACTCCACTCGATAAATTCTATCGTAATATTTACAACGATCTGCCGAAATAGATGCTCCATCCTTTTGTAAAGCACCAGGATAAAAATCGTTACCGTTTTGACGGTAAGTTTGGGCCGCTAATTTTAAATTTCCATTAGCAACACCACCTATCCATAATGCACCAGAAAACAAAGAGTTTTTAGATACCTGACCTGTTTGTACTTTAGGAATTTCATAACGTGCGTTACTTAAATTCCACCACATATCGCCACCATTTAAAATAGTAGTACGTACGTTGTTTACATTTAAATCGCGTTGTTGTGTAGCAGGTAAACATCCAGCCATTTTACCTGTAATTTCTGGCTGTTTTGGCTTGGTAGGTAATGGAGTACCTACATTGTAGGTTGCTTGAGCTGTATTAGCCGAAACTAATAATGCGCCAGCTACGCCAAATACCTTAGCAAACTTTAATAAGTTATGATTTATACTTTTCATGTTCGATGTTATTTATTGTTTAGAAGTATAATGATACACCAAGACGAATTAATCGAGGTAATGCAAAGAATCCTGGATTTACAACCTTGGTATTGTATAAGTCAACAAAAGATTGTGAATTGGTTGCAACACGTTTTTGTTCTACAGATTGTGGTGATGCTAAATAACCATCATCATATGCTGATCCTGTGAATTTATATACGCTCAATACATTGGCTGCATTTAATACGTTTTGTATAGACAAGAATGTGCGTAGCGTATAAACTTTGGTTTTGCCATCTAATCCTTCTTTTTTAAACGTAAAGCGTTTATCAAAATTCATATCAATATAAAACTGTGGAGGTAGGTTTGCTCCGTTAATAGTACCTTTTACTTGCGAACGAGCCACTACTCCTGCCTGAACCTCAGGTGTTGCAATAATGGTTTCGGTATAAGGACGACCAGATGTATAGTTAAATATGATATTAACACCTGCGTTTTCTAAAATTTTGCGTCCTTTTACAATTGGGCCATTGTAATCTTTTCCTTCTCTGTAACGATAATCGATTGTACCTTTAAAAGTGTGACGAGTATCAAAATCAACAGGGAAAATATTACGCATAGTTGGTAAACCCACTTGAATTAATGAATTACTTGATTGTGAATTTGAACCAGTACCTTCTGCAAACTGCAATGCATAGTTAGCCGATAGGTTAATGTTACCTAAATCACGTAACTCATACTCTACACGGAATGACTTTACTGTAGAGAAATCTAAGTTACCGTATGCAGTATAAGAGAATGGATATGCTTCAACAAAACGGTATAATTGAATTAAGTTACGGAATTCGCGGTATGATGCTACTAATCCTAAAGCTGAGTTATCGCCAATTTGTTGACGGAAACCAATTTCATAATCCGTTACTTGGGTCATACGTAAATCAGGGTTTGATATTGTTCCATTTCTACGATTATTTAAGTAAAAATAATCATCAATTTGAGCTACGTTACCTTCTGTAGGACGTTGAACCAATACATCATACGTACCAAAAAACTGAGAGGTAGTTGATATTGGGAACGAGAACCAAATACGAGGCGAAATTTTAACATCTGGTTTGTAATCGCGGAATGATGATGCTGAAGGAACTTGCTCTTTATCCTTAACTAAAAATGGAATATTTGTTCCAAGTGCAGCACTATTTTCGCGCTGCGCATTACGCCATAAAGCTGTAGGATCTGTTACTGGGTTACCATTTTTATCAAACCAATCATTTCCGTTACGGTAACCTGTAATATTTACTTTACCGCTATTTGGAGTTTCAGTATCTACGTAAACCACTGAGTTATCAGAAATACTACCCGGAATGGCTGATGCTAAACCACGGATGTTTCCGTTTTTAATATCGCCAACAGTATAAACAGGAACTAATGAATATGGATCTTTTAATACCACTTGATTTGCATCAAAACGATCAAAACGAACACCTGCGCGAACAATTAAATCTTTAAATACAAATTTATCTTGTAACCAAGCAGCCATATATACTGGTTGGTAAGCACCTAACGTTCTTTTGCTAGGATCGTTTAAGAAGTCGTTTACCGATTTTTTACCAGTTATTTTATTACCCATGTAATCGTATCCGTTATATGATACGTATGAGTTACCATTGTTTAACAACTCATTTGCACTAAACATATTTAATGAGTATGTACTTGGTGCGTATGAGTTTACATCTATTCTTGAGTATTGATTAATTGGGTTACCATATACATCAAGCGCACCTTGACCAATTAATTTATTTCTTAACTCACGGTCAAATTGTGTTTGATCGTTAGCATTAATTTTATCAGCAAATAATACTGTATCTTGGAAGTTACCCCACTGATCAAACTTTAATTTGTAGCTACCCGAATCTAAACCAGCGAATTGAGTGTTGGTGTATAAACGCATTAAAGTCCATAAAGCACCTGCACTTAAACCATAACTTCTTCTAATCTGTTGTTCGTAAGTAAAACCAAATTGTAAATCATGCTTTGCTTTTAAATTCTTTTTAGGAGCAACTGATGCTTCACTCATTAAGTATAAAGTGTAAGTTTCAATCATCGCTTTACTGTAACCACCTTGGTTTGTACCCGGGCTAGCCCACATGTTTGAATAAATACCCAATGGTTCATCACCGTTTACTAAACCTCCTAAACCACGTAATTGACTTAAGCTTGTTACTTTACCACCTTGCGAAGCATAGTAGTCGTAAATAGTATTGGTGTAGTTTGATTTTATCTTATTTAAATCACCGGGAGTGAATGAGTAAGCAGTATCTACTTTACCAAAGTTGCGGGTGTAATTGGCTAAATACAT
>CAZJHS010000098.1:0-10914 GCA_964545895.1 uncultured Chitinophaga sp.
GATGCAATGGCATCCTTATCATCAATATTTATTAAGCGTACACCTTGCGTAACACGTCCCAACACGCGTAAATCTTTTACACTTAAACGTATGGTTATACCTTTTTTGGTCATAATCATAATATCGTTGGTATCGTCTACTTCTTTAATGGCAACTAACTTACCAGTTTTATCGGTAACATTCATGGCCATTACACCTTTACCACCACGGTTGGTTATGCGGTAATCTTCAACCTCGCTGCGTTTACCTAAACCATTTTCTGATACCACTAAAGCATTAGTTACTTTAGGATCTTCAATGGCAATCATACCAATTACAGTATCGCCTTCGGCCAAGCGTATTGCACGCACACCAGTTGCGGTACGGCCCATTGGGCGCACGCTACTTTCGTTAAAGCGTATGGCTTTACCTTCGCGGCTGGCAATAATCATTTCGCAAGTACCGTTGGTTAAACGAGCTTCAACTAACATATCGCCTTCGCGCACATTAATTGCATTTACACCATTAGTACGCGGACGAGAATATGCTTCTAACGTAGTTTTTTTGATAGTACCTTGTTCGGTACACATTACTACATTGGTATTTTTGATATACTCTTCATCGCTTAATGTTTTAACATTTAAGTAGGCCATTACTTTTTCTTCGCTACTAATGTTAATTAGGTTTTGGATTGCACGACCTTTAGATGTTTTATCACCTTCTGGTATTTCCCAAACTTTTAACCAATAGCACTTACCTTGGTTGGTAAAGAATAATAAGTAATTGTGGTTGGTGGCCATTAATACGTGTTCAACAAAATCCTCATCGCGTTTTGAAACACCACGAGAACCACGTCCGCCACGGTTTTGTGTACGATACTCACTTAATAAAGTACGTTTTACATAACCCAAGTGCGATATGGTAATTACCACATCATCATTCGGAATTAAGTCTTCCATACTCATTTCATTACCTGCATAAATAATTTCGGTTCTGCGCTCATCACCATACTTTTCTTTCATTTCTGAAAGTTCGTCTTTAATGATTTTCATACGTAAACCTTCATCATCTAAAATAGATTGTAAGTAGGTAATTAATTTCATTAACTCAGCATACTCATCTTTTAACTTGTCGCGTTCAAGACCAGTTAAAGCACGCAAACGCATGTCCAAAATAGCTTTCGATTGAATTTCAGAAAGCTTAAAGTTGGCCATTAATTGTGTACGAGCTTCATCAGGTGTAACTGCTTCGCGAATGATGCGGATAACAGCATCAAGGTTATCAATTGCAATTAATAAACCCTCTAAAATATGTGCACGTTTTTGAGCTTCTTCTAATTCGTATTTGGTTCTGCGCACCACAACCTCGTGGCGATGCTCAACGTAATACTTAATTAAATCTTTTAAGTTAAGCATTTCGGGCCTACCTTTAACTAAGGCCACGTTGTTTACGTTAAATGAAGTTTGTAACGCGGTGTGTTTGTATAATTGATTTAAGATGACGTTTGGCACTGCATCGCGTTTTAAATCAAACACAATACGCATACCATCTCTATCCGACTCATCACGAATATCACTAATACCTTCAATTACCTTTTCGTTTACCAACTCAGCAGCACGTTCAATTAACGAAGCTTTGTTTACTTGATAAGGAATTTCGTTTACTACAATTTGGTCTTTACCTGTTTTGCTTGTTTCAAAAATAGCTTTAGCACGCATCATAATACGTCCGCGGCCTGTTTCAAAAGCTTCTTTAACACCAGCGTATCCGTAAATAATACCACCTGTTGGGAAATCAGGAGCTTTTACAAATTTTATTAATTCCGAAATTTCGATATCGCGGTTATCAATGTAGGCAATGATACCTTCAATAACTTCGGTTAAGTTATGCGGAGGCATGTTAGTTGCCATACCTACGGCAATACCACTTGCACCGTTAATTAATAAGTTAGGAACTTTTGCGGGCAATACGGTTGGCTCTTGCAAGCTATCGTCAAAGTTGGCTTTAAAATCAACCGTGTTTTTATCAATATCAACTAAAAGCTCTTCGGCCATTTTACGGAAACGAGCTTCGGTGTAACGCATTGCTGCTGGCATATCACCATCAACCGAACCAAAGTTACCTTGACCATCAACTAACATGTAACGCATGCTCCACTCTTGCGCCATACGTACCATGGCATCATAAACAGAACTATCGCCATGCGGGTGAAACTTACCTAAAACCTCACCCACAATACGTGCCGATTTTTTATACGGACGATTGGAAGCAAGTCCTAATTCTGTCATACCATAAAGCACCCTGCGGTGAACGGGTTTTAATCCATCACGCACATCAGGTAATGCACGCGAAACAATAACCGACATCGAGTAATCGATGTACGCGGTTTTCATTTCATCTTCAATGTTAATCGAAATAATTCTGTCTTCAGCCATTATTATGTTGTTCTAATTATTTGCTTATTGGTTTACCCTTGTGGGGCACGTATGTAAGGCCAAGGCTATTGCGCACTACAGGCTTTTTAAATACGCTGCAAAATACGGTTTAATTGCTTGTTTTACATGGCAAAATACCCACATAAATTTACCATTTTGTGGATAAGCTAAGGCATAAAAAAAGCAGGCACATGGCCTGCTTTTTAATGTATTTTAAGGGTTAATTATCGTTTAATAACTTTAACTACTTTGCTTACACCATCTTGTGTGATTTTAACAAAATAAACACCCGGTGCAAACTCATTGTTTAACTCTACATGGTAGCTATTTGAACCCACTGTAGGCATCATAGTTTCTGCTTTAATTAACTTACCAAAGGCATCGTTTAATTGTACATCAACTATGCTATTGCTGCTTGTTTTAAAGCTTACAACGGTTTCTGTGTTAAACGGATTTGGAACTGTACTTACTACTTCAAATACGGCTGTGCCAAATAAGTTTACAGATACTACATTACTCTTATCAGAATGACCGCTCATATCGTGTTGTTTTAAGCGGTAGTAAAGCACATTAGCGGTACCTAACAAGGCAGCAGATTCTTGATCAACAAAAGTGTAATCAAAACGACTGTTGCTATTTCCTTTTGCTTTAACTGTTCCAATAGCATTAAAGTTATAACCATCTGTAGAACGTTCTACTTCAAAATAGTTGTTGTTTAATTCTGATGCCGTTGTCCAAGCTAAGTTAGTTAATCCTTTTTTCAGTTTAGCAGTAAATGAAACTAAACGTACAGGTAATGGGCTGTTAATATCACCCACACCCAATATACCTAAATTAGTTACACCAGTAATATTAAACGTGTAAGGATTTGAGCCAGATGCAGCTGCAGGAGCACCGGAGATATTACTCCAAACACCACCGTTGTATCTTCCTACTATGGTTTGTGCTCTGTTCAATCCAGATTCATCACTACCATTCCAGTTAAAGGTAATATCTAATGATGATCCGCCAGCAGTAGCCTCGTTTACAATAAAGGTTTTGTTTACTACATTTATTGATATTGGAGCACCAGAACCCACTTCGCCTACATACGAGTTGTAAACACCTTGTAGTACTTTAACCGAAATATCATCGGCAGTACCGTTGTTGGCAATTAATAAAGGAGTGTATGATGTGGTTGTTCCAACACCAAATATGCGTGCTGTTGAATTTAAACCACTAATAGTATATGCACCACTTCCGTTGGTTACAATGTATGATGATGCATTTCCGCCAGCAGTAGCCGAACTTCCAACAACCAAATTAAAGCTACCTAATTGTAAGTTACCAGATACTAAATCTAAACCTCCAGTAACGTTTGCGTTACCTGTTAATGATTTAACACCTGTACCATTCATGCGTAAACCAGCATAAGTAATACCAGCTACACTTTGTGCTGCTGTACCACTATATATTACCATTCCGTTTGCGCCATTAAAGGTTCCATTCACTATTAAATTACCTTTAATATCTAATACATTTCCAGAACCTGTAAATGCTAAGGTAGCACCTGCATCAACAGTTATGTTATTTGCAGTTGCGTTGGTAATATTAATAACAGGAGCATTTAATGTACCACTTGGAATAACCACATTGGTTGAAGCAGTAGGAATACCTCCGCACCAGTTGCCTGCATTGTTCCAATTTCCATTAACCACACCAGTCCAAATACCCGAACTTGTAACGGCAACTTCAAATTCGTTGGTAGTTACTGATGGGCATGAGCCACTTGAAATTACTGCTCTGTAACGAGATGTTTGTGTTAATGTTCCTGTATTTAATGAAGTAGTTGTATTAGCCACATCTGTCCATGTATCAAACAGAGGTGCATTGGTTGATATTTGCCATTTGGTAATAGTACCAACTTGACCACTTAAAAACAATGTACTTGACGAACCAGAGCATATTGGTGTGGTACCAGTTACTGTACCTGAAATTGCTGCTGGATTAACAGTAATTGTTACAGAAGCTGAATTTACAACAGCACAAGTTCCACTTTGAACCACTGCTCTGAAGTAAGTAGTTGTTGGGAATGCTGTTGGTGTATATGATGTTAGTCCTGCTGTACCTGAAATATCTGTAGCGCCAGTAAACGATGCATTTGTAGCACTTTGCCATTTAACTACAGTACCCACATGACCAGTTAATGATAATGAAGCTACTGGGTCGCCTGCACATATTGTTTGATTAGCTGAAACAGCGCCACCAACTGTTGCAGGAGTTACTGTTACCGCAAATGCTGCTGTAGTATCTGCTGGGCATGAGCCTGAAGCTACAACAACACGGAAACTAGTACTTACTGTAAGTACTCCAGGATTATAAATAGTGGTAGTATTACTAATATTAACCCATCCGCTTCCTGTATTGCTTTGCCAGAATGAAATTGTTCCTGTTTGGCCACTTAAAGTTAAGTTACCCGGAGAGTTGCCTGAACATACAGCATTTGTGCCACCTAAAGTACCAGCCACTGGCGATGGATTTACAGTAATTAATGCTGAACTTGAGAATGCGCTAGCACAACCTCCACTTGTTACTTTAGCTCTAAAATAAGTTGTAGCAAGTACTGATGTTGGCGTATACGAAGTTAAGCCAGCTGTTGCAGGAATATCTGTTGGAGTTGTAAATGCAGCATCTGTAGAACTTTGCCAATTTGTAATTGAACCTGCTTGACCTGTTAAGTTTAACGCTGTTACTGGTGCTCCTGCACAAATAGTTTGTGGTGCAGAAACCGAACCACCAACACTTGATGGAGTTACTGTTACCGTAAATGCAGTGGTAGTATCAGCAGGACAAGCACCTCCCGAACCTACTACAACTCTAAATTGTGTAGTTACTGTTAATGCTCCTGGGTTGTATGTTGTTGTGGTATTACTAATGTTAACCCAACTTGCACCAGTTTTACTTTGCCAAAACGAAACAGTACCTGTTTGTCCACTTAAGGTTAAGTTACCTGGCGAGTTGCCCGAACAAACAGCATTTGTACCACTCAGTGTTCCAGCTACAGGAGCAGCGTTAACTGTTATAAATGCAGCAGCTGAGTTTGCTGGAGTACAACCACCACTGGTTACCACAGCTCTGTAATATGTATTGGTTAAAACACCTACTGGTGTGTATGAGGTAAATCCTGCTGTACCGGCAATATCTACAGGGATACTAAATGCAGGATCGTTTGCACTTTGCCATTTAGTAACATTACCTGTTTGACCAGTTAAGTTAAGTGTAGTTACTGGCGAACCAGCACATATTGTTTGGTTTGATGAAACTGTACCACCAACACTTGATGGAGTTACTGTTACCACAAATGGTAAAGTTGTATCTGCAGCGCAACCTCCTCCCGATCCAACAACAACTCTAAACTGTGTTGTTAATGTTAATGCTCCAGGATTATAAGTTGTTGTGGTATTACTTATATTAACCCATCCGCCACCACTATTACTTTGCCAGAATGAAATGGCACCTGTTTGACCACTTAAAGTTAAAGCACCAGGTGAATTACCCGAGCAAACAGCATTTGTACCACTTAATGAACCTGCTACTGGAGCCGGATTAACTGTTATCAAAGCTGAGGCTGAGTTTGCTACTGCACAAGTTCCACTTTGAACCACTGCGCGGTAATAAGTAGTACTAGTTACACTTGTTGGCGTGTATGCTGTTAAACCAGCAGTTGCTGGTATATCAGTAGCACCAGTAAACGATACGTTGTTTGCACTTTGCCATTTAGTTACTATACCTGTTTGACCTGCCAATGTTAATTGAGCAACTGGCGAACCAGCGCATATTGTTTGGTTTGATGAAACTGTGCCACCAACACTTGATGGGGTTACTGTAATGATAAAGGCAGTTGTTGTTATTGGAGCACATGATCCGCTTTGAACCACGGCTCTGTAATGTATAGTTTGTGTAGGACTTCCTGCACTTTGTGTTGTAGTTGTATTAGCTATTGGTGTAAAGGTTGAGAAAGGCGAAACAGCACTCTCCCATCTTACTACCGAACCGGTATTACCACTTAATGTTAAGTTACCAGCTGGTAATCCTGAACATACTGCACTAGTGCCCGAAATTGTTCCAGCTACCGTTGCTGGGTCTACTGTTACAGTAGTAGTAGTTGAGTTTGCCGAAGCGCATGAACCACTTTGAACTACTGCTCTAAATTGTGTTGTTTGAGTTAATGCGCCTGAGGTATATGTAGCTGTAGTATTTACTATAGGATTGAATGTAGAGAAAGGTGCAACTGCACTTTCCCATCTTACAATAGAACCTGTATAGCCAGCCAATGTTAATAAACCACTGTTACTACCAGAGCAAATACTTGCACCACCTGTTACACTACCAGCTACTGTTAATGGAGCAACTGTCATTGTAATAGCATTTGAAGTTACAGTTGGAATGCTAACGCATGGACTATTTGAAACTACCACACAAGTTACAACATCATTATTATTTAATGTAGTGCTTGCAAATGTTGATGTAGTAACTGTGTTAATGCCATTTACTTTCCACTGATATGTTGGTGCTGTACCTCCATTGGTAACGGTTGCTGTAAAGGTTACGTTTGTACCCACACATATATTACTTGATGAAGCAGCAATACTAACCGAAGCAGGCACCGGAGTAATTTCACCAATGGCAATATCACCATAATTAGTTAAACCAGTTACAGCAAAACTAGTAGTTGTTGTTGTTCCGGTAACACCAGCTAACCATGCACTACCATTATAAGAAAATAATTTGGTTGATGCTAATACTGTTCCAGCATCTACATCACCTGTAGTAAAGTTAAATGTGTAATTACCGCCTGTATTTACAGAGCTCACATTGGTTACTGTCCAGTATCTGTTAATAGATTTTGACGCGTTAATACAAGATGAAGACAATTGTGGATGATCACCGTCTTTGGTACCAATTGATACGTTACCAGCTGTTGTAACACTCGGGAACGTAACAGTAACAGGTAAATAAGATGATGCATTACCAATTTCGTATGTACGTGCAATGTTTGAACCTACTGCTAAATTTTTTGATAAGTTACCTACTATATAACCTGATGTACGAACTAAAGAACCAGATGAAGTTAACGAAACAATGTTATTTCCGGTGGTAACTTTGGTGGCGCCAATATTAAATGCACCACTAAATCCAAATGTTACTGCCGATGTATTTAATGCTAAACCTACTCCATTATCTAATGTAACCGCAACAAAACTTGCAGTTGGGGTTGTTGCACTATTTCTAAATGTACCTGTTCCGCTAATTGCTTGGGCATTGCTAATTGGGTAATAAGCATTACCACCTAAAGTCATGGTATTTGCAACGGTTAATGTACCGTTATTAATAATATCGCCACCTACTACAAATGTAGATGCTACTACATGTCTAAATTCGCTACCGCTATTAATGGTTAAGTTTCCTTTAATATAAGCACCAAAGTTACCTGTTGAATATGAAGTTGAAACCCATCTTCCGCTACCATTACCAGCATTAACCAATACATTTTGTAATGGTAATAATCCCGAACGTCTTACGTCAATAACAAATCCATTAGTATTACCAGCCTCTGTACTTACACCATTACCAAAGGCAAATGTGTGTGTGCCAGTAAATGCAGTTAACGAACTTGTTGCCGTAATACGTAACGACATAGTAGAGTTTGCAGTAATTGAAGAATGTGGAGGATCAACAATTGTGATGGTACCTGCCGTGCAGGTTACATTGTTAGTATTAATTGAAACTAAATGAACAGATGAGGCTGTACTTGTTGCTGATAAACCAGAGTTACCATCAACATTAATATTACCACCTGTTTGGCTAAAGCTAGAACCGCTTGCCAAATTTAAATTACCATTTACATTTATTGTACCGTTTGAAACAGTTAATGTTCCTGATGATAGCAAGGTTCTGTTACTTCCACCTGCTACACCAATGTTTAATGTTCCTGATGATACATTTACCGAACCTGTTGAGTTTATTGTTAAGCCTAAACCTGCTGATCCTGTTACGTTCAAGGTAGCACCGCTTACAATTAAATCACCATCATTAGTTAAGTTAGCACTATTATTTAATGTACCAGCTGATGCGGTTAAGGTTGCACCTGTCATAATTGATAAACCATTACAAGTCGCTGTGTAGCCAGTTGGAATAGTAACATTAACTCCAGTTGCAATTGTTGCGCTATTACTTGTAGTTGGTATAATTCCGCCTTCCCAAGTATTTACATCATTCCATAAACCAGTGTTAATAGCAATAATATTTGGTAATATTGGGTTGATAGCTGCATTAGAACCTACATACATGGTATCAAAAATACCACCACCTAATACGGTTGCTTGTGAAAAGTCTCTGTTAATATATGGTGTAATTACTGTTCCGCTTCCATCAACTGTAGTACCTGAGTAAATTGAATTTGATTTAACAATTTTTAGCTGAGTAACATCAGTAATTGAACCAACACCTTCACCCACTAAACGAATTGAAAGCGTATTGCCTAATCCAATATTTGGTGTAGCTGCCGATGATAATAACCAATAAGCATTTGTTCTTCTGTCTATAGTAGTTGTTCCGTCAGTAAATGTTGGTAAAATATCTGTGTATCCAACAGTGTTACCATGACGAACCGTTAAGCTACCACCAGCGCTAAAGAATCCACCATTTAAACTTAACAATACACTACGCTCACGTGTTCCTGTGGTTAACGGGAATCCAAGTGCGTAGTCAAATGCCGGTGAATTTGCGGTAGTGAACCAACGTGTAAATGAACCTGCTGTAGCCAACTGCACTAAACCCGAAGTACGTGTTAAAGTACCGGGAGCAACTGCTGATACACCAAGTGTTAATGAATTTGTACCCATATTTAATACCCCAGCAGTTAATGCTAAAGTACCAGTAACATTCACATTTCTATTTACCGTTAATCCTTGTGCATCGTTTACTGTTAAGTTAACAACTGTTGTTCCGCCTGCAGGCACCTCATTAAACGAACCTGTTTGTAAAGTATTTGCTGCTGGGCCATAAGTAAATGATGGATTACCAAATGTGGTGTTAAATGTTGGAATAACACTAAACGAACCAGCTGTTGTAGTTTCGTTTAAACCACCAATAATTACACTACCGCGGTATGTAGCACCACCAATTGTAATTGATGTAGGCGCATTGGTAACATTACCTGTTTCTAAGGTAATACGTTCTAAAGCCCAAGCATTGCTATTACTAAAAGAAACACCTGATGGGTTAGTTATTTTAACCGATAATGAAGCTGCGCTACCCGAACCTGTTACTGTTTGTGCTGAGGTTCCTTCCATGTTTAAGGCACCAACACCAACACCTGTTGCTCTTGGCACAACACCTGCTATTGTTCCGTTATTTTCTATATGACCTGAAACGCCTAAATTATACCCTAAAGCACCAGAACCGGTATATAAGTAACCATTATTACTTACTACCAATGAATCTGTAATTGTGGTATTACCCATTAAACGGCAAAAACGTGATGCCGAAACTGAGATATTATTATTTACATATAACTTAGGAAGTGGCACCGCTGATAAAATTCCAAAACCTGATGTGTTTGAGAAAGTTCCTCCCGAAGGAGCTGCCAATCCGTTACCTATTACAAATCTACCGCCTGTAATAACACGAGTACCACCTGATTGAATATTGATAGATGCGATTGTGGTATTAGTTGGGGCAATCGAGTGCGGGTCAACAATCTCAATTGAACCACCTGTAAATGTAAATGAACTCGATGAAGGAATACTTAAAATATTAGTAAAATTTGATACATTTTGTAAATCTTGTGGATCTATCAATAAACGTCCGCCAGTTACAATTAATTGCGATGATGCGATTGCTACTAATTGTAGAGAACCAAACAATGTTACGGTACCTCCATTAATTCTTAATACGCCATTTGTAGTTGCAAAGTGATTATTTGCTCCAGTTCCTACTGTTAAACTTCCTGCATCAACACGTACCTCACCTTGAAGCTGAATGGTACCTGCATTTAATACACCTGGTCTCATACCCAATGAAATTCCTGGATGATTTAACCACAAGCGTGAGTTAATACTTGGTGCAAGTGTTAACTGATTAGAGTGAAATGAAGTAGTAACAACAGGTGCTGATATTTTTAATGTACCACTTATTGCTGTTAAGCGTTGTGTAAATGTATAATTTGAAGCTGAAGGTTGTGTAAATACCCTCAAAACCTCTAATGTATTATTAATTAAACCTTTATTTACTGATATAAAAGGCATTTCACAAGTGCTTCCACTACCTGTTATTGTTGAATTTTGTGTGCCATAAAATACCGTTTGCACCTCAGCTGTATTACTTAAATCTAATATACCATCAACCACCAAGTTTCCTGCAAGTGTGCTTGTTACTGCACTACCTCCTATGTTTAATATGAAACTTGTAGATGTACCAGCATTACCAGTACCAGAACCTGCATTAAAATTACCAGTAG
>CAZJHS010000099.1:0-10264 GCA_964545895.1 uncultured Chitinophaga sp.
TGCGAACGCTAATTTCCCAAGTGTTTAATTCTTTTTTTGTACCACCAGTAAAAGGACTGCTGCTAAAATCTTTTTTTTTTGTGCGTATTATTTGAATACGTTTATCTCTGCCTAAGGTTAATAAAACAGAATCTTGGGTGGTACCACTAATGTATGATTTGCCTGTAAAGGTGCCATCAAAATATACGTTGGCTTCGCCACTAATCTGATTTACTAAATCATTGCTCGATACTTTAGCAGTTACAAATGCATCTTTATCAAGTTTAGGAACAGTTCCATAAGCATAATTTGCTTCTAAATCGGTTACTGTTAAATCAACTTGATGCGAGTTGTTATCACTTGGAATGTTGTAGGCCGAAGTTACATTAAACTCAATGCTAGTATTTGTTTGCTGCGATGTTGCAACCCCAGCGCTCGCTTTCATCATTGGTTTGGCATCTTCTTGCACCCTAACGCCATCAATATAATAAGCGGTTCCATCAGCACGTGCTCCTCTAATGTTGGGTGTTTGTGGTTGATAAAATTTTAAATAAGCAGGGTTTAATTCTGGTTTATTACCACCCTCTGTTGGATTTGCTGTGCTTAATTTTAATACTACATTTTTCCAATCTTCGCCTGTTTGTTGGGTAATGTATGCTTTAGTTACTAACTGTAATTTACTCTTGGTATCTTTTACGCGTATATCGTAAAAAGGCGTCCAACTGGTATTACTTACTAAGTAGTTTAATTCAATAGGAGTATTGTTGGTAGCTTGTAATGTTTTTACAGTTACTACTACTTCCACGTAGTTAGATTGATTAGTTAAATACTCATCTAACTGTGCCTGAAATTTAGCTTGTATTACACTTAATTTGGTTGATGCACTACTTATTTTTAAAAGTTCCTCACCAATATCTTGTGTGCGTTTTCTAAACAAGGTTAATGCATCCTCTAGGTCTTCAACCTTTACTCCTGCATCTTCGCCACCAATTTTTTTGTTCGATTGGATAACATCCTTTTCCAAATCAAGCGCCTCTTTGCGTATTTGTAAAAGTTGTATTTGTTGGTTCAATGCCGCTAAAGTGTCTTCAATGGCTACAACAAAAGTTGGCTTCTCATTATTTTGAAGGAAATTATTGCGCTGCGAAACAGCCAATAAAGTAACGTTACCTTCTGTTTTTACTTGTAAACTATTGAGGTTAATAAATGGCGATATTTTAGTAAAAACAAGATGCGTAACACCAGCTGGCAAATTAGTTTTGGCCATACGGGTAACTTGTGCCTGATTTAAAAATACCGTAACCTGAGTTATGGTAGATGGTACAGACTGTTCTTGCTCTGTGGCCAGCGCTGTTAAAGGAATTAACACGCATGCCAATACAATATATTTAATGCTAAATTTTAACCACATCATAGGTTTACAAAGGAATGTTTCCATGTTTTTTGCGAGGTAAGTTGGCCACTTTATTTTCCAACATTTTAAAAGCTTTTATTAATTTCAAACGAGTTTCTTCAGGTAATATTACTTCGTCAATAAAACCACGCTCGGCAGCACGATAAGGGTTGGCAAAAATATCGCCATACTCTTTTTCTTTTTTAGCCAATTCAGCAGCCGAATCTGCGGCAGCATCAATATCTTTTTTGAAAATAATTTCGGCAGCACCTTTAGCACCCATAACAGCAATTTCGGCTGTAGGCCATGCATAATTCATATCGCAACCAATGTGTTTGCTATTCATTACATCATAAGCACCTCCGTATGCTTTGCGCGTAATAACTGTAACACGTGGCACAGTAGCTTCGCAAAATGCATACAATAATTTAGCACCGTTTGTTATAATAGCATTCCATTCTTGGTCTGTACCTGGTAAAAAGCCCGGTACATCTTCAAATACCAAAAGAGGGATGTTAAACGAATCGCAGAAACGCACAAAACGTGCACCTTTTTGCGAGGCATGAATATCTAAACAACCCGCTAATTGAGATGGTTGATTACCTACAATACCAATGCTTCGGCCACCTAAACGAGCAAAGCCTACAACAATATTTTCAGCGTAATTTTTGTGTACTTCATAAAACGAACCTTCATCAGCAATTTGCTCAATTACCTCACGCATATCATAAGGTTGATTTGGGTTTTCGGGTACAATGTTTTTCAATCCTTCGCGCAATTCGTTTGCAGCATCGTAAGCCAACATTGGCGTGCGCTCTTCACAGTTGCTCGGTATGTAGCTAATTAATTTTTTAAGCTGATTAATGCAATCAATTTCATTAGCAGCAGTAAAATGTGCCACTCCACTTTTGCTTGAGTGAACAGATGCACCACCTAATTCTTCAGAGGTAACTTCTTCGTGGGTTACGGTTTTTACTACATTGGGTCCGGTAACAAACATGTATGAGGTATTTTCAACCATCATAATAAAATCTGTAATGGCAGGGCTATACACCGCGCCACCAGCGCATGGGCCCATAATGGCTGATATTTGAGGAATTACACCACTTGCCATGGTATTGCGGTAAAAAATATCGGCATAACCACCAAGTGATACTACACCTTCTTGTATACGTGCTCCCCCCGAATCGTTTAAGCCAATAAGTGGTGCTCCAGCTTTCATGGCTAGGTCCATTAGTTTGCAAATTTTTTCGGCATGTGTTTCACTTAACGAACCACCAAATACTGTAAAATCTTGCGAGAAAACATAAACCAATCGGCCATCAATAGTACCATAACCAGTAACTACACCATCGCCCAAAAACTGTTGTTTTTCCATGCCAAAGTCTTTGCTACGATGTGCTACAAAAGCACCAATTTCTTCAAAGCTGCCTTCATCCAATAAAAAATGAATGCGCTCACGTGCAGTAAGCTTTCCTTTTTTATGCTGAGAATCTATGCGGGCTTGGCCACCACCTAATTGTGCTTCATCGCGTTTTTGTTGTAGTAAGTCTCTTTTATTCATGGCGTTAGTTTGGGTTGATGTATTGCTCATGGTAAATTAATTATCTTATTAATAAAGTAGTAATAGGATGCAATATTACTGTAAATTGATGGAAAAAAAAGGTTAAAAAAGGGTGGCGGTTAAAGCTTGTAAAATGTAGTGATATTTATGCCAACTTTATACAACCGCTCGGTAATTGGGGTATTTGTGTTTTTTAAAAGTTGATATCTTAAAGTTGGCTCTATGTTAATCATAATCTTGCTTGAAAGTTGTTGGCTAACACCCATAAAAAGTATTCCTGATGTATTTGATTTGTTGAACATGGAAGTTACTTCTCGCGTTGTTTTATTAGTATAACCGTTGTAGTAAACTGCGCTATTTTCTGATGATTTAATGAGGAGATTCCAAGCTACCCCTCCACCAACAGAAATCATAGTTTTTTGTTTACCAATACGATACCTGATAGTAAACGGAAAATCTAAGTATGTGTAATTGTAAGTGGTTTTAACTGCTGTAGGGTCAGAAGGAGATGGTTGAAGCGTTGAAACACTTCTTTTATTGGTTTGATATCCTTTCTGTGCATAATGTGTCCCCACATTTATATCAATTTTAGGAGTAACTTGATACTTTGTATTAACACCTGCTGATATACCCAAAAGTGGAATTTCAATTCCATCTCGCAAAAATATAACATCATTAACACCATAGTTGGGGATATTAACAAAGAGCATCCTGTAGTTGTAATCAATTGAAGCATTAATGCCCAAACTCCATTTACTTGCAGAGGAATCTTGTGCAAGAGAGTAAAAAGGAATAGTGAGAAAATAAATGAGTATGCTAAATTGTGTTGTGTTTTTTAGTTTCATAAATGCAATTCTATTTTATTAGTTAAATAAGTTGTTAACTCAACAATTCCATTATTTCATCTACGTCAATGGTTTTAATAAAACTTTCTTCGTTGGTAATAATGCTACTGGCCAGTTCTTTTTTGCGTTGCTGCATGGCCAATATTTTTTCTTCAACGGTATCTTTAGTAATAAACTTATACGTAAATACAGTTTTGGTTTGGCCAATACGGTGCGAACGGTCAATGGCTTGTTGCTCTACTGCAGGGTTCCACCACGGGTCAATAATAAATACATAATCAGCTTGTGTTAGGTTTAATCCCACGCCACCTGCTTTTAGCGATATTAAAAAGTAGTTGATGTTTTCGTTAGTTTGAAATTCTTGTACAGCTTGTTGGCGTTGTTCGCTGCTCATGCTGCCATCTAAATAACAATAGTTCCATCCTTTGGTGTCAAAATACTGACGATAAATGTCGAGCTGTTTTACAAATTGCGAGAAAATTAACACCTTATGTCCCTCTTGTTGGGCAGTTTCTGCACGGGCAATTAGTTCATCAAACTTACCCGATTGTCCTTCGTATTCAGGGTTAGTTAATATAGGATGATTAGCTATTTGGCGCAGCTTAGTAAGACCTTGTAAAATGGCAAATTGCGATTTGTTTAAGCCAAACTCTTTTATCGATTTTAATATCTCGTTGCGGTAGTAAGATTTTACAGTTTCGTATGCTTCTGCCTGTTGCTCGGTCATGTTACTGTATACCACTTGTTCAATTTTTTCGGGCAATTCGGTAGCAACTTGGTCCTTGGTTCTGCGCAAAACAAATGGCTTGATAATGGCTTTAAGTTGCTGCATTTTATGCAAGTCTTTGCCACGTTCAATTGGATTTACAAAACGTTCGGTAAAACTTGGTAAGCTGCCTACTAACCCTGGGCTAATAAATGCCAATTGGCTCCATAGTTCCGAAATCGAATTTTCGATAGGTGTACCAGTAAGTACCAATTTATGTGCAGCCCTTAACTGCTTAACCGCTCTTGATGATTGCGATTGCGGATTTTTTATAGATTGACTTTCGTCTAAAATAATGTAGTTAAATTTAAATGCTTTAATCAAGTCCACATCAACACGTACAGTTCCGTATGTAGAAATAATTAAATCGTACTTAGCAAATGTTTGCACATTTTTATCTCTACCAATACCAGTGTATACAAGTACTTTTATATTAGGTGTAAACTTGCGCGCTTCGTTAAGCCAATTGTATACTAACGAGTTGGGTACTACAATTAGCGAGGTGCGGATATGCGTTTGCATGCAATCATCCAAAGTAGTATTAGGCAGCGTAGTTACTATTGGTGTAGTTTCGGTTGCGCCATTAAATAAATGTAATTGCGAGGTATCTTGTTCGTGTACCGTTGTGGTTGATACTTGGGCAATTTCTGGTTGATTTAATTTTGTTAGTGCATAAAGTTCTTTTTCTTTTTGCAGCATGGCCAATGTTTGAATGGTTTTACCCAAACCCATATCATCGGCTAAGCAACCACCAAAATCGTTTTGTTTTAAAAAGTAAAACCAGTTAAATCCAGCTTTTTGATAAGGCCTAAGTTCTCCTTTAAAATCTTTGGGCAATTCAATATCTCTAATCTGTCCGTAGGCTTTTATTTTTTCAAGCTTATCGCTAATACGTAAATAATTACCACCGTTATGCGTAAGCTCATCAAGCAAACCTAAATGGTGTTTCTCTAGCTGGATTTCTTCATCGCTGGTGCTAAAAGCCAACATGCCGCTTAGGTTACCAAACCACTCGTTAGGTATAATAGCTATTTGGCCATTCGGTAAAATAAACTCGCGCTTACCTTTTAAAATGTGCTCTTTAAGCGCCATAAAGCTAAAGGTGTATTCGCCAAATTGCACGGTAGCCTTTACATCAAACCAATCACGTTGCTCTGTAACTTCTAATTTAATTTGCCTGTGGCCAATAAAATATTTGTTAAAATCAACACCTTGTTCAACTAAAATATTTTGCTGTTTTAGTGTTTCGGTATTTTCATTTAGCCACTCTAAAAATTCATATTTATTGGTAGCTTCTAAAGGTATAAGTTCAGTTTCTGGGTAATCTAAAATATTGGGTTTTAAACTAAAAAATGGTCCGTTTAATTGCGATAAACCTAACGATTCAATAATCTTTTTTTGGTCTTCTTCCCATGCGTTATTACGCTTAAAACGTATAAACGTGTACTGGTCGCCTTTACGTTCAACTACAGCATTTACTACTTGTTGTGTGCCATAATCAAAAGCCGTTTTGCCATATAAAAAAGTAAGCTTTAACGATAGCTGCTCATTAGCGTAAAGTTGTACTTTAAGCACAGCATGTGCCGCAACCGGTTTGGTAATTATTTCTAAGCCTTCTGCGTATACATCGTATTTTTCAACCAACTGTGTAACAAACTTGGTAAAGTATGTTTCTTCGGCACTCTTAGCAATTTGAATAAATCGTTTGTTTAAAAAGGGTTGAAGTTTTTTGCCGTCAACCTCTTTGGCAAAATCAAATAGCTGATCGTTTAGCAACATCCATGCAGGATTATTGCTAATAATGTGCGCTCCTTTAAACATAAACTCAATGCGCTGTCCGCCATATTTTATGGTAGGAAAGTACCTTGTTCCTTCGGCATCACGTCTAAAATGAAAAAGTACTGAAGCCTTTTCGGTAGTTATATTTATTTTTTGCGAAGTGGGGTTATTATCATTCCCCATTTTATAAATGGTTTTACCACGCATTAAGTTGAGCGCTTTGTTTAAACGCTCATCTACAAATAACCTAATGGCAGCCATTAGCTGTTCATCGTTTTTGTTTTTCTCAAAAAACTCAGCGGTGCGTAGTTTTCTTTTGCCACCTACATAAAACTTTTTGCAGATGTAATCATCGTCCAATTCATCTAATATTTTTATGAGTTGGAGGTCGCTATCAGCAATTTTTTTGGCAAAATAATCTACAGTACGGGTAAAAATGCGTTGATGGGTAAGCGTAAAATTGCCCAACGAGTTTATTTGAACCACATGTGGCTCAAGCACAAACCCGATATACGGATGGTTTACAAGCGTGTAAACCAAATCAAATGGCATTGTATTTACAACTAACAAAATTTACCCTAATTTAATTGCGCTAAGGTAAGTCAATGTTGTAATTAATTACACTTTTTTTGCTTTGATTTTTATCCGCTAAATTTCCACAACTCCGCTATAAACAAAGGTAGCCGGGCCTTGTAGCCACACATTGCTAAAGCTTTGGTTTGATGCGTTGTAGGTAAAGGTAACTTTTAAATCTCCACCTTCAGAAATTACATCTATGGTGTGTGTGCCATTAGGCAAATTGTTAAGTATTGCCGAGCTTAACGCAGCTGCCGTAACCCCAGTTCCGCAACTAAGTGTTTCATCTTCAACACCGCGCTCGTATGTTCTAATGGCAATTTTATGAAGCCCAAGTAAGTTTATAAAGTTTACATTTATTCCTTGCGCACTAAACTCCTCATTATACCTAATGCTCTTGGCCTCATTAACCACATTAAGTTTGCTTAATGGTTCGCTAATAAATTTAACGTAATGAGGCGATCCTGTATTAAGTACAAATGTTTCAGCAGGTCTAGCATCAACGCTTAACACATCTTGCATTTTAAGCTTAATCCAAATGCTGCTGCTTAATTCACCTTCTATTTCCACCTCATGTAATCCATCAATTGCCATAAAAGTGTGATTACCTTTTACTGCTTGTTGATGTAAGGCAAATGCCGCTAAGCATCGACCACCATTTCCGCACATGGTACTTTCATTGCCATCGCTATTATAGTATTTCATAAAATAGCTACTTTGTGGGTTGGGTTGTAAAAGCATTAATCCATCTGCACCAATTCCAAATCTTCTATCACATAATTTTCTAACTAATGCGGTATCATTTAATGGAAAAGTTAAAGCTCTATCATCAATAATAACAAAATCGTTGCCTGTGCCTTGGTATTTATAAAACTTAAGTTGCATGTGTTAATAGGTGTGTGGTTGGTTATCGGCAAGTAATAAAACCTCTTTATCGCCCCAAAGCCAAACTAGTTCACTTTCGTCATCTACTATGAGCATTTGGGTTGATGGTGGTAAGCCATAAACAGTAAGCTTAAATCCATCAAAAATATAAGTACGGCCTTTTAATTTATCGTTCCAAAGGCTTACACCAATAGGTTTCGATTTGTATTTGCTGTCGTATTTACCAAAGTTTTTCAATACCATTTGTTGTATTTCGGTATTGGTAAGTGTACTATCAATTGATAGCTTAAAGTAATCAACTTTTTCAGTATAAAAACTGCGCTGTAGGGTAACTAAAACGGTATCTAAAATTAATGCAGCATCTTGTTCTTGTTCGGTACTGTCTGCTACAAGTGTAGTATTGTTAGGTTTGGTTGATGTTGTTTTGCCTTGTACAACATTCTCCTGTTTTATTTGTTTAGCATCTTCTGTTTTACTTTTACGGCCCACAAATGGAATATGCTCAATAAGGCGCGTAATCAAATTTTTATCTCGTTGTCGTTCTTCTTTTAACGTTTGGTTTTCGAGGTAAAAATTAAGTGCAGTAATAATACCAATAATGCTTATGGCTACATACAGCAAATTAGCTAATCTACTTTTTCGGGGTCCTTTGTAGTAATCTTTTTTTAGTTCGGTTAAAAACTCTTTTCTATGAAGTTTGTATTGTAAAAAGGCGGCACTAAGTTCAGCATCGTTTTTCAACGATTCTTCTAATTGCAGTTTTTCTTGCTCGGATAATTTGTTGCGCAAATACCGTTCAAAGAAAAATTGGTGACTGTCGTGCTGTATGTTTTCCATTGCTAATAGCTACCGCAAATTTGTACAAATTTTTCAACGGTAAAATAAAAATTTAAGCGGCCCGTTACTTTGGGTATAAATTTTTGGAACATTATTTGAAAACGGAATCACACAAAATCAAAAAAATTATGAATCAGAACATGAAGAAATACCTTGGATTATTAGCTGTAGCAAGCCTTGGAGGCTTGGTAGCAGTAGGTGTTACTAAATTAGTAGATGACAAATATGCTGACAATTTTTCTGAAAATTACTTGGCCAGATATGCCAGTTTAAATGATGCCACCTCTCGACCTGATTTTGTAGAAGTTGCCGACCTAGTTACTCCAACTGTAGTGCATATTATAACAACAGTTGAGCAAACACCACAAAAGCAGTCGCAGGAAATGAATCCTTTTGATTTTTTTGGTGGCCCAGGTTTCGGTTTTGAAATGCCCAATACACCAAGAAGTGGATCGGGGAGTGGCGTAATAATTAGCGCTGATGGCTATATTGTAACTAACAATCACGTAATTGATGGTGCAACTAAAATACGAGTAATACTTAATGATAAACGTGAGTATAATGCGGAACTTTTAGGCAAAGACCCGAATACTGATTTAGCGGTTTTGCGCATTGATGAAAAGAATTTACCATTTGCAGTAGTGGGTAATAGTGATGATGTAAAAGTAGGGCAGTGGGTATTAGCCGTTGGTAATCCATTTAACTTAACAAGTACAGTAACCGCAGGTATTGTAAGTGCAAAAGGTCGTAATCTAAATTTACTACGCGATCAACGAAACCCAGAAAGCCAGTATAGCATTGAAAGTTTTATACAAACAGATGCTGCTGTTAACCCTGGTAATAGTGGTGGTGCTTTAGTAAGTGCTGATGGGAAATTGGTAGGTATTAATACAGCCATAGCAAGTCAAACAGGCCAATATGCAGGTTACGCATTTGCAGTACCAGCCAATTTAATGAAAAAAGTAATTGGTGATTTAACCAAATATGGCGAGGTACAACGTGGTTTATTGGGGGTAAGTATTCAAGATGTAAATAGCCAATTAGCCGATAAAGAAGGCTTATCAGAAGTTAAAGGTGTATTTGTGGCTAAAGTTAATCCTAATAGCGCAGCCGAAGAAGCTGGTGTTAAGGATAAAGATGTGATTGTTAAAGTAGATGGAGTAGCTGTTAACAGCAGCAGTGAGCTGCAAGAGCAAGTAGGTAAACGTAGCCCAGGAGATAAAGTAGCATTGGTTTTAATGCGCAATAACAAGGAAGTTACTTTAGAGGCTGTTTTAAAAAATAAAGAGGGAAAAACTGGTCTTATTAAAACAGAGAAAGTTGAAACCAATAAAGCCCTAGATGCCGAGTTTGAAACAGTGGCTCGCGAAGAGCGTTTAAAACTTAAAATCACCAATGGTGTAAGGGTGAAAAAAGTAGCGGATAAAAGTATTTTAAAGAAAGCTGGTGTACCGCAAGGATTCATTATTACAAGTATTGATAAGCGTCCGGTAGCTACACCAAGTGAGGTTAAGCAAGCACTTGAAAATGCTGGAGAGGGCGTATTGTTAGGTGGTATAAATCCTGATGGTAGTAAAGGGTTTTATGGTATTGGTTTAAAGTAATATCAGTATAATAAAATAAAGAAGGCGCGGGGCAAA
>CAZJHS010000100.1:0-9934 GCA_964545895.1 uncultured Chitinophaga sp.
TTTTTTGGCGTAGTTGCCACAAAGTCTTTTAAATAAAAAGGCTCAAAGTAAGCTACATCTTCAAATGCCTTTTGGCAAAATTTAGTGTAAGCTAATTGCCCCAAGCCACTTGCCGAACATTTTATAGCGGTATAAAACTGTGCGTTTGCATGTGTTAGTGTTTGTTGGCATTTTGCAGCACCATTACCAATAAACGCAACAGTGTTTTGTGCAAGCAAATCAGCAAAACTTGTGCTATCAACAATTACAGCTTGTGTGGCCATTGCCTCTTGTAGGCTTGTGGCATAAGCAGCGGCAAATACCTCCATTCTTCTGGCATCAATCATGGGGCAAATAAGGCCAGTATAAGTTGGGTTTTGGTTGATGAATACTTGCGCCAAACTTTGCAACGTGTTTATTGCTATTAGCGGTTTTTTAAGCGTATAGCACAATCCTTTTGCGGTTGATACGCCTACGCGTAAACCCGTGTACGAACCTGGTCCCATGCTTACACAAACGGCATCGAGTTGTTGCAATGTTATACCCGCTTTTGTAACCACCGATTCTATTAAAGTGGTAAGCATATTAGCGTGGGTATTTCCCTCTTCAATTTCGGTTAACTGCAGCAGTTGGTTGTTGTTAAACAATGCCACAGAGCAAACTTCAGTTGCGGTATCTAATGCAAGTATAAAAGCCATGCGCAATAATACGGCTAAGCCCACACTTTTTACAAGGGGATGCAGTATAAAACACAAAAGGCCGCCCCAAAGTAATTCGGAGCGGCCTTTTGTTGTATTGTTAACTTAAATTATTGACCCATTTGAGGCATAGGTTGTTTACCCAATACCGCTTCAATTTTTGGTTGAATGGTTTTCATCAACTCTTCTTGACGATAAACTTGTGCTACTTGTTGTGCGTACATCATAATGTTGCTGTTCTCTTCTAAATCAGTTGCAACACCAGCTGCTTTTTTACCTTTAAAGCGTGCATAGTAATTATATTTTTCAATGGCTATATCAACCATTGTATTTACTAAAGCGCTAGCTTTTTTGGTTTCGCCTGCAGTATAATATGCTTCAGCAATACGCATCATAAAAATATCGTAAGGCACATTATCGTTTGGCATTACTTCCATACAACGATCTAGCGCTTTAATTGCACGTGTAGTATCGCCTTCGGCAGTTAATTTCATTGATAAGCGATAGAATAAGTTGCGGAAATTACGTGTTTGACGAAGTGTTGTTTCGTCTAAGTAAACACCCGGCTTATCTAGGTTACCCCATTTAAATTTCTCTACTAAGTTTTTGTATAAAATATCGGTGTTAATGTGTCCGTAAGTTCCACCATCCACAGGGTCGGTGTTTTTAATTGGCACAATACGATAAGTTAAACCTTCAAGCTGGAAGTAGTTCATCATGTTTAAATACACATCATTACCAGTAGTAATCGCAAAGTAAATAGGACGAGTCCAGTTGGTTGTATTTAAAATGTCTAACACAATTAAATCCGCTTTCATTAAGGTTCCGTTGCCAATTTCCCATTTAATGGTATCAGCAATAATGTTAGCATCTTTAGGATGAACAGCGCCTGTTTTTAGCACATGTTCTTTATTAATCGGAATATAGAATTTCTTGGTTGGGTAGTAATTAAATTCCATTCCCGAGTTTGAGCGTAATCTCGACATTGGGTCGCTATCATCAGTCATAAACTTCATAATAGCACTTAGCGGGTAGTAATCGTTTTGGTTAATACCGTATTGTCTTTCTATTTCTTCGTTTTGATAGAAAATTACATAATCTCTAGTTCCTTGTTTGTATTGTGCAGGAGTCATGCTAAACGGAACAATTTCTGAGTCGTAAATTTTAGTTTTTAACGCATCAGCATACCAATCGGTGTTTAGTAAGCTAAGGTTAATAACACGAATATCGCTTCTCATACCTTCTACGTTTTGTGCATACCACAATGGGTAAGTATCGTTATCGCCATTGGTAAACAAAATAGCGTTAGGAGCACATGAGTTTAAATAATCGTATGCAAAATCTAATGCACCCGAGCGTAAACTACGATCGTGGTCGTCCCAGTTTTGTTGAGCCATTAAAACAGGTACACCTGCTAATGTTGCAATACTGGCAATACCTGTAGCCACCGTAGCATTCATTTTTTTGCTTAACCAATCAATCAATCCAAGTACACCAAGTCCAATCCAAATCATAAAGGTTTGGTACGAACCTACGTAAGCATAATCACGCTCGCGTGGTTGATGTGCAGGGAAGTTTAGGTATAGAATAATAAACGCACCAGTAAATAAGAATAAAGTTAAAACAACGGTAGCATCTTCTTTTGATTTTTTGAAATGATAAATCAAACCAATAATACCCAAAAGCAATGGCAAGAAGAAGTAAGTATTGTGTGCTTTGTTGTTGTTAATTGAAGCAGGAATATTGTCTTGTGGGCCAAGGCGCATGGCATCAATAAACGGGATACCACTCATCCAGTTACCACGTGTTAATCCACCAAATCCTTGGTCATCGTTTTGGCGTCCAATAAAGTTCCAGGCAAAATAACGCCAGTACATAAAGCCCATTTGGTAGCTTAACAAGAAATCAATGTTTTTGCCAAAAGTTGCTTTTTTGCCTTCAGGAATATTTTCCCATTGGCGATAAGCTTGCACGTAATCTGGTCTATCAGCCCACATACGTGGGAAAATGGTACAATCTTTAGGGTCGTAAACACGGTCTACTTTTTCGCCCATTTCATCATAACCGTTTTCGCCTTTTGCATATTGCATAGCGCCTTTTTTCTCGTCAACTACTTTTGCATAAAAGTATTGTCCGTAAACCAATGGATTTTCGCCATACTGTTCGCGGTTTAGGTACGATAGTAAGCTAAACGGATTATCAGGCGCATTCATGTTAATTGGAGGCTTAGCATTACTACGAATTAATACCATAGCGTATGAAGAGTAACCAATGATAATAAATGCTACACTAAGTATAGCCACGTTTACCACGCTTTTCGAAGCTTTGTTTGCAATAACGTAGTAGTATAAAATGCCGGTAATGGCGCCCCAAAATATTAAACCCGATAGTGATGGATTTAACGAGAAGGTTGCTAATACCATCATAACATATAACACAGCAGCAATGGTAAAACTTATCTTACTTTCGGTATGTGTGTAATGAATAATTGCAGCTAACGAGCCCGCAATTACAAACAACATAAACAAGGCACCGGTGTTGTAGCTAAAGCCAAGTGAGTTTACAAAAATATAATCGAACTTGGTAGCCAATGATGGCATACCTGGTATGATACCAAACTGCACAATAGCAATGGCCGCTACGGCAACTAAAGTTGCTTTAATAAAACCACCACGTGTAAATTTATTGTTGCGGAAATAGTATACATAAACCACCGAAGGAATAACCAATATACTTAATAAATGGACACCAATAGCCAAACCAATTAAGTAGGCAATTAGCACCAACCAACGCTCGCTGCCTTTTTGGTCGGCAATGTTTTCCCATTTTAAAATACACCAAAAAGTAAGTGTAGTAAAGAAACTTGATGATGCGTAAACCTCTGCCTCAACTGCCGAGAACCAAAATGTATCGCTCCAAGTTAATGCCAATGCGCCAACTAAACCAGCTGCGCAAACAGCAAGTACTTGTTGAGTACTTAAATCGGCACCAGCTTTTGCGGTAATTTTTCGGCCCAAGTGTGTAATGGTCCAAAAGGTAAACATTACGCAAAGCGCACTAGTAGTGGCCGAAACCATATTTACCCAAAAGGCTACTTGTGTTAAATCATCGCCTGCAAATAGCGAAAAAATGCGACCGAACAGCAAAAACAAAGGCGCTCCCGGAGGATGACAAATTTGCAAACGGAACGATGCGGAAATAAACTCACCACAATCCCAGAAGCTTACTGTAGGCTCCAATGTTAAAGTGTAAGTTACTAAGGCAATAACGAAGGTTATCCATCCTAATACGTTATTTACTAAGTTAAAACGATTCATGCTGTATTGTAATACGGTTTTTTAAGGTTAGCAAATATATGTGCTCAGCGTAATTAACCAAATTTCCTGAGGAATGCACATAAAATAAATCAAACAACTTGTGTAAAACGCACAGGCATTAACTTCATTGCAACCCATTTTAAAAATTAAGTTTTAATTTAGAGGTGATGCCATTAAAAACAGAGCAAGCGTTAATTTATTTTAAAAAATGTTTGCTTATTTTAAAAATAGTGCTAAAATTGAATAATATTTAAATAGTATATGACCCCATCTGATCATATTATCATCATTCAAATACACAACGAAAAGGCTATGCCGCTAATAAAGCAGCTTGAGTCGTTGGAGTTAATTACCATTTTGGAGGAGAATGTGCAGCCAGCAAAGCCATCTCTTTCGGCTAAATATCGTGGTAAATTACCTTCTGAAGTATATTCTAGTATTCAAACTTCACAAATATTAAAACAAATTGATGGATACTAGACAATACATAATAGATACAGGAATTATACTGGATTACCTTTCGGCACGATTGCCCGAGAACGGAATGGATTTTTTAGATACCGTTATTAATGCCATTCCCAATATTTCTATCATTACCAAAATTGAAGTTCAATCGCTGCAAATTCCCGAAGAGTACACAGATTTAGTAAACAACTTTTTACGCGATGCTATTGTGTTAGACTTATCCAATAACGTAGCAAAAAACTGTGTGCTTATTAACCAAACACATACGCTTGATATTACACAAGCCATTGTAGCTGCAACAGCAGTTACTTACAATTATACTTTAGTTACTAATACCACTAAACCTTATGCTAAAATACGTGGTTTAAACGTAATTAACCCATGGGAAATATTTGTGCATTAGCACTAAAACTTGTGTGTTACAAATAAATACTTATATTTGCTGCACATTTAGTATATAAAATTAAAGAGGGGACCCCAAAAGTCCCCTCTCTTTTTACCTAAAAACGAATGGAAATTATTGAACAAATTACAGCTTGGTGCGATGAGTATTTAACCGATGAGTATTTTTTGGTTGAGGTAGAGCACAAGTTAGGAAGTAAAAAATTAGGTGTTTATATTGATGGTGATGAAGCTGTTGATATTACTGTTTGCCAAAAACTTTCTAGGTTTTTATCTGAAAAACTAGATGAGGTTGATTTTGGTGCAGAGCCATACATGTTAGAGGTTTCTTCATCAGGTGCTGATAGCCCGCTTTTGATTAAGCGTCAATATCCAAAACACGTTGGTCGCGAGTTTTTTGTAAAACTTAAAGCCGAAACAGAACTAACAGGAAGATTAGAAGAAGTTACCGATGAATATTTGGTACTATCTTTAAAAGATAAAAAGAAAGGATATACCAATGCCACGCAAAAGCAAGTATCATTTGCTGATATTGCCGAAGCAAGCATTATTCTATCGTTTAAGTAAAAAATAATAAATACAATATAACTATGCACAGTTCAGGTTTAATCGACTCGTTTAGCGAGTTTAAAGAATTTAAAAACATTGACCGCGCTACCATGCAGCGTGTATTAGAAGATGTTTTTCGCAGCATGTTACGTAAAAAGTACAACAGCGATGAGTTTTTTAGTGTAATTGTTAATGATAATAGTGGTGACTTAGAAATTTGGCACAACCGCGAAATTGTTCACGATGGCGAAGTAGAAGATATTCGTAAAGAAATATCATTAGCAGATGCGCGTAAAATTGAACCCGATTTTGAAGTTGGCGAAGAGGTTACCGAAGAGGTTACTTTAGAAAGTTTTGGTCGTAGAGCAATTTTAGCTGCACGCCAAACCTTAATGGGTAAAATTCTTGAATTGGAAAAAGACGAATTATACCGCAAGTATAAAGATCGTGTTGGTGAAGTTATTACAGGCGAGGTTTACCAAATCTGGAAAAAAGAAATTATGATTTTGGATGATGAAGGCAACGAGCTTTTATTACCAAAATTAGAAATGATAGCAGCCGATCATTACAAAAAAGGCGATGCAATTAAAGCAGTAGTATTAAAGGTTGAAATGTACAATGGTTCGCCACGTATTATTTTAAGCCGTATTGCACCTGTTTTCTTAGAGCGCTTATTTGAAATGGAAGTACCAGAAATTTTAGATGGTATTATAGCTATCAAGAAAATTGTACGCGAACCAGGTGAGCGTGCTAAAGTTGCCGTTGAAAGTTTTGATGATAGAATTGACCCAGTTGGTGCTTGCGTTGGTATGAAAGGTTCACGTATTCACGGTATTGTACGTGAGTTACGTAACGAAAACATTGACGTAATTAACTATACTTCAAACTTGCAGTTATTAATACAACGTGCATTAAGCCCAGCTAAAGTTTCATCAATTAAACTTAACGAAGATAGCAGACGCGCTTCTGTATTCTTAAAACCAGATCAAGTTTCATTAGCAATTGGTAAAGGTGGCCATAACATTAAGTTAGCTGGTAAATTAGCCGGAATGGAAATTGACGTTTACCGCGAGAGCGATGAAGATGAAGGCGATATTGATTTAGATGAATTTGCAGATGAAATTGATAGCTGGATTTTAGATGAGTTTAAAAACATTGGTTGCGATACAGCACGCAGTGTATTAAACCTATCTATTGCAGATTTAGTGCGCAGAACGGAATTAGAAGAAGAAACGATTAACGAGGTTCGTAGAATATTACAAGCCGAATTCGAATAAAAAATTGTCACAAATAGGCGTAAACCAAATGATTGTTTGGTTTATGCCTTGATATACCATAAATTTGAGCCGCTTTTTGGCGTAGCCGTCATCGCACAAAAGCAAAGTTTTAAAAACAATAAATGAGCGAAAACAAAGAATCAGTCCGCTTAAATGCAGTTGTTAAGGAGTTAAACGTGGGTATGAGTACCCTTGTTGATTTCTTAGCAAAGAAAGGGTTTACCGTAGAAAACAAACCCACTGCTAAAATCACCGGTGAAATGCACCAGGTGTTGCTTAGCGCTTTCCAATCGGACAAAAAGGTAAAAGATGATGCAAAAGCATTAATCAAACCTAAAGTAAAAAAGGAAGAGGTTAACCTTCCGCCAACTGCCAAAAAAGAAGAGGCAGTTGTTGAAGAGGAAGACTACGATGACGGAATTTTAATTAAAACAGAACTTGCCCCAACCAATGCAACGCCAAAACCTGTAGCACCTGTAAAAGAGGAAGCTCCAGCACCTGTTGTTGAAAAAGTTGAACCTGTTGCCGAAAAACCTGAAGAGGTTGTAACCCCAGTGGTTACAGCTAATGAGGCTAATGATGACAAAGGTGGGCTTAAAGTTTTAGGCAAAATAAACCTAGACGATTTTAATACCAAGAAAAAGAAAAAGGCAGAAGCACCTGCAGCACCTGTTACTCCTCCAGCTAATCCACAGCCTAAAGCTGATAAAAAGCCAGAGGCTGTAAAACCAGTTGTTGAAACTAAAAAGGTTGAGGAAAAGCCAGTTGCTCCAAAACCTGTTGAGCCAGTTGTAACAACACCTCCAGTGGCGGCTGAAAAGCCAGCTGAAACGGCTCCAGTAGCTGATGATGCAAAAGCCGCAGAGCCTAATTACGAAACTAACTACGAAAAACTTTCGGGGTTGAAGGTAATGGGTAAAATACAGTTGCCAGTCGATAATCCGCGTAAACCCCATCCAGTGGCAAGTAGCGATGATAGCGCAAACAAAAAGAAAAGACGTAGAAAGAATTTTGTTGGCGGCAGCGATAATATTGATATTAAAAAGGTAGAAGGAACAAATCCTCCACCTCAAAACCGTGGCGGATACCAAGGTAACAACAACCGTGGTCCGGGTGGTAATAACAATAATCCTGGTGCACCACGCACAGGTTACCAAGGTAACAACAACCGTGGTCCAGGCGGAAATCCTAATAATAACAATGCAGGTGGCGCGCGTCCTCCGTTTAATAAAGGCGGCAAAGGTCGTTTTGATAACAGAACCGCAGCACCTACCGAAAAAGCAGAAATTACCGATAAGGAAATTCAAGATAAACTAAAAGCAACGTTAGCGCGTATTAATGGTCAGCAAAATATTGGCCAAGTACGTAGTAAAATACGTAAACAAAAACGCGATGCAGCAGCTGATAGACGTGAGGAAGAGGCTTTAGAAGCAGAAGGAACTAAACTAATTAAAGTAACAGAATTTGTAACAGCCAACGAGTTGTCGCAAATGATGGACTTGCCAATTACCAGCATTATCTCGGCATGTATGTCGTTAGGATTAATGGTAAGTATTAACCAGCGCCTTGATGCGGAAACTATTGCCATTGTTGCCGAAGAGTTTGGCTTTGAGGTAGAGTTTGTAACTACCGATTTAATGGAAACCATTGAAGAGGACATTGATGCTGAAGAAGATTTAGAATCACGTCCGCCAATTGTTACCGTTATGGGTCACGTTGATCATGGTAAAACATCTTTACTAGATTATATACGTAAAGCCAACGTAATTGCTGGTGAGGCCGGAGGTATTACACAGCATATTGGTGCATACGAAGTAACTTTAGCTAACGGTAAGCATGTAACGTTTTTAGATACACCGGGTCACGAGGCGTTTACCGCTATGCGTGCACGTGGTGCTAAAATTACCGATATTGTAATTATTGTAATTGCGGCTGATGATAGCGTAATGCCGCAAACAAAAGAGGCTATTAGCCACTCGTTAGCAGCAGGAGTTCCTATTGTATTTGCAATTAATAAAATTGACCGTGATGGGGCAAACCCAGATAAAATACGCGAACAACTAGCTGCCATGAATGTATTGGTAGAAGAGTGGGGCGGTAAATATCAGTGTCAAGAAATATCAGCTAAAAAAGGCTTAAACATTGATGCTTTACTTGAAAAAGTATTGCTTGAATCGGAAATGTTAAACCTAAAAGCCAACCCTAATAAGCGTGCTGTTGGTAGTGTAATAGAAGCGTCATTAGATAAAGGACGTGGTATTACAACTACTGTTATGGTACAATCGGGTACTTTAAAAATTGGTGATCCAATTTTGGCAGGTACACACAGTGGTAAGGTAAAAGCTATGTTTGATGAGCGCGGTAAAAAAATGACCATTGCAGGTCCATCTACACCAGTTGTATTACTTGGTTTTGATGGTGCACCGCAAGCGGGTGATAAATTTATTGTAGCTAAATCAGAACAAGAGGCTAAAGAAATTAGTAACAAACGCTCACAATTACAACGTGAGCAAGGTATACGTACACACAAACACATTACCCTTGACGAAATTGGTAGACGTTTGGCTATTGGTAACTTTAAAGAACTTAAAGTTATTGTTAAAGGTGACGTGGATGGTTCGGTTGAGGCGTTGAGTGATTCATTAATTAAGCTATCTACCGAAGAAGTACAAGTATCAGTTATATACAAAGGTGTTGGTCAAATTTCGGAAAGCGATGTGTTGTTAGCTTCGGCTTCAGATGCAATTGTTATTGGTTTCCAAGTACGCCCTTCTCCGCAAGCGCGTAAATTGGCCGAAACAGAAGCTATTGATATACGCTTGTACAGCATTATTTACGATGCTATTGCGCAAATTAAAGATGCCATGGAAGGTATGTTGGCTCCTAAAGAAGAGGAGAAAATTACTGGTAACGTGGAAATACGCGAAGTATTTAAAATATCGAAAGTGGGAACTATTGCCGGATGTTATGTTACCGAAGGTAAAATATTCCGTAACTCAAAAGTACGTATCATACGCGATGGTGTAGTGGTATACACAGGCGAGTTAGCTTCGTTAAAACGCTTTAAAGATGACGTGAAAGAAGTAGCTTATGGTTACGAGTGCGGATTAAACATTAACAACTTTAACGATATTAGAGTTGGCGATAACGTAGAAGCATACGAAATTGTTGAAGTAAAACGTACGTTAAAATAAGCGTCTAATTACTACTAATTATAAAAAGCCCCGAGTAAAATCTCGGGGCTTTT
>CAZJHS010000101.1:0-2672 GCA_964545895.1 uncultured Chitinophaga sp.
TGTTTGAAAGGGTAATTCTTCTTGTTGAACCAACACCAGCAATAGCTACCGGAGTAGTTGTTGACGTGTTTGTGATAGAGAAGTTTCTAAAAGTTACATATTTAGATGTGTTTAACACCACCACGCCTGAAGAAGGAATGTTACCTATAATTAAACAGTTGTTTTTGTTTAAGCCATCAAATGTAATAGTGTTTACATTACTTGCACCAACAACATCAGGAATAACAATTGCTGATGTACGACTGTATGTGCCAGGAGCAACATTAAATACCACCGGGCCGCAAATACCGCCTAATTGCATTGCAGCAATTGCTGCGTCAAATGTAGCAAAGTTAGTTGGCCCAACAGTACCACCTATTGTAAATGTACCACTCATTGCCGGTGCTTTTACAATGCTCGAAGAGTCATTTCCACGTGCTGTATCAATCACACTATTTGGCATAGAAGTCCAAGCTTTAATTAATGATTGGGTAGCAGCAGGGAAGTTGTATGATCCCAATAATACTTGGGTCATGTATGGGTTTGCACTACCAGCAGTATCTAGTGCTGTGGTTGATGATACTGGTGTTTGAAGTACGCCATTTACTGACCAATTTACGTTAAAACTATTAACAGTATTAGTACCGTAATTTCTAACAGTGGCATACACATTTTGTAAATTGTTACAAAATACAGTTGGTGAGTCAATGCTAAATACACCTACGTTGTTAGGTGATGTAGGTGGGAAAAAGAAGCCTAAACGCATGTTTGGGCGATTATTGAATGTAGTAGCAACGTTTGATAATGAACCTGCTGCACATCCTGTACCATTATCCATGAAGGTACCATAAACAGTGTTAATAGATGTAGTTGTTGACTGTACTCCAGAGTTTGCACTCCAAGCTGCATTGTCAAAACAAACTTCAACTAGAATATTGTCTATGTTATTCCAGCTAAATGGTGAGGTAAAAGTGTAGGTGTTCCAACCTGTTGTTGGAGTAAAACTTGTAGGTGCTGTGTAGCATGTAGTAAATGCACCGTTAGTGGTTGCATAACCAGATAATGCACTTGCACTTGTGTGGCCTAATTTAATGGTAAAGCCATTTAATGCAGGACTACCTACTGTAAGCACATTAAACGCCAATGAGGTAACCTGTCCGGTACCTGCATTTAAAGCATTAAGTTCTGCTTTGGTAATTAAATACTGCACTTTACCATCATGGTAAAAGGTTCCATAAGGTGTTTCACCCGTGGCACTTTGGGTTCCTGAACCCGTGCCCACTTGCAACACCACTTGAGCATAGCTCGAAAGGCTTGTTAGCATTACTCCCATTAAAAGAAGGAAGAGATGCTTCAGCCGATTTTTGTTTTTGTTGAAATTGATCATATAAATTATTGAAAGGTTTGTTTTTGTTTTTTTAGTTTTACTAAATCAACACCAAATAATGCGGGTTCATTGAACTGTTTTTATTTGGCTTTGCTCAACTTGCGTTAAGCCTATTAGAGGGGCGACTTTGGTTTAATTTGCATGGCCGACTTGCAGCTCATTCAACAACTTAAAAGTAGTGTTTAGAAATCGATTTTAAAATACGAAAAATACTTGTTGTAACAAGTATTAGTGTGTCGTTTTACAATGATTTTTTTGAGTTAATTTTTAGTTTGTTTTCAGTGTGTCTAATCTTTTTATTTAGGTTTTATTTACTTAAAATTTGTAATTATTTAAGTTTCAAGTTGCATAAAATAAATGAGAAAGTCAACTTTTTTAGTCACAAAATCATTAAATGTGAATAATGATGTCGCACTTTTTTCTTAACTACTTGATAATAAAGCGCTGTTTTGAGATTAAAAGGAGGTTAATTGTGTATTTGTTCACCTAAGTAAATCATTTCCTACATTTGCCCAATGCACAACAGTTATCTTAAGCAAATTATTAGCAGTTTACCCGATACTCCGGGTATATATAAATATTTTGATAAGGATGGTACGCTAATATATATTGGTAAGGCTAAAAAACTTAAAAAACGTGTTAGTAGCTATTTTACCAAAAAGCACGATGATAGCCGTAAAACAGCGATGTTGGTGGCTCGTATTGCCGATATACAGTTTACATTAGTTGATACCGAAACGGATGCTTTGCTGCTTGAAAATGCACTCATAAAAAAGTTTCAACCAAAGTTTAATATTAACTTAAAAGACGATAAAACATATCCTTTTATCTGTATTAAAAACGAACCATTTCCTCGTGTTTTTTCTACCCGAAATCCAGTGCGTGATGGGAGTGAATATTTTGGCCCTTACGCTAACGGAACAATGATGTTTACCATATTAGATTTGGTAAAACAATTGTTTGCAACACGCACTTGCAACCTAAATTTAACTGATGATAACATAAAGGCATTTAAATTTAAAACATGTTTAGAGTATCAAATTGGAAATTGCAAAGCTCCTTGTGTGGGTTATCAATCGGCTAATGAATACGCGCAAACCATTAAAGAAATTAAAAATATTTTACGTGGTAATATAGGCGAGGTAACACAACTTTTAAAAAACGAAATGTTAACTGCAGCTAACGAGTTAAGATTTGAGGTTGCTGCCGATTACAAAAAACGATTGGATGCTTTAGAAAACTATCAAAGTAAATCAACCATAGTTAGCCACACCATTACAAATGTTGATGTGTTTAGTATTGTTAC
>CAZJHS010000101.1:2772-8135 GCA_964545895.1 uncultured Chitinophaga sp.
TTTTATAAGCGCGATAAAATTAATCAATACGAAAAATTAAACCCCGAAATAAAAACCGATCGTTTGCTTACTCAAATGATGAACGATTTGCGCTTAAAAACTTTACCACGACATATAGAGTGTTTTGATAATTCAAACATACAAGGCACTAATCCTGTATCTGCCTGCGTGGTGTTTAAAGATGGAAAAGCAAGCAAAAAAGATTACCGTCATTTTATACCACAAACCGTAATTGGGCCTGATGATTTTGCTACAATGCGCGAGGTTGTTTACAGGCGATATAGACGCTTGCAAGAAGAGCAACAACCATTACCTGATTTAATTGTAATTGATGGTGGAAAAGGTCAGTTAAGTTCTGCCGTTGAGAGCTTGAAAAAGTTAGGTATTTATGGTCAGGTTCCTGTTATTGGAATTGCTAAACGTTTGGAAGAACTTTATTATCCTGAAGATGAGTTTCCGTTGTATTTAGATAAGAAAAGTGAAACACTAAAAGTAATTCAGCAATTGCGCGATGAGGCTCATCGATTTGGTATCACACATCACCGCAAACGCAGAAGTAAAAATACTTTTGTAACCGAACTTGATGCCATTGAAGGTATTGGCCCAACCACATCAAAGCAATTACTTACCGAGTTTAAATCAGTTAAAAAAATTAAGGAAGCCACACAAGAAGAATTAGCAACAATTGTTGGGCAGAAAAAAGCTAGCCTAGTTTTTACTTATTTTTATGACAAAAAATAATTGGATTATTGCTTATTGAATACCTATTTTTGGTGCTCATAAACTATACATTATAAATTACACATGAAAAAACTATTACTTTCTTTATTTATGGTGGCAGGCTTTGCTGCTTTTGCCCAAAACGACATTCAATTAACTTTAAATACTCCAATGAATGGTGATACTATTCGTAAAGGCGTAGCATTTAATATTAACTACACCTTAACTAACAAAGGTGCTGCATTAACAACCAGCGATACTGTTATTGTTGCTTTTACATTAAACAACAACTTAATTACAAACGGTACTTCTCCAATTTTTCAATTATACTTAGGTGGTTTAGCTACTGATTCAAGTGTTACTCGCTCACTAAATGGTTTAGGACTTAACTTTAATACTGCAGCAAACGTTGCTATTTGTGCTATTGCTATTTTAGATGGCGATACAATTAACGATACAAACAATGGTGATTGCGCATCTGTTACATTAGCATTTAATACCGGTTTATCAGCAGTTGAATTAGCTGCAAATTCAGTTAAAGTGTATCCAAACCCTGCATCTGATGTGGTTAATTTCTCTATTGATTACAACAAGGCTAGTGCTGTAAACGTAATGGATATTACTGGTAAATTAGTAGCAACAACAAGCTTTAACTTAGGTAGCGCACAACTTGATGCACGTAGCTTAAACGCTGGTGTTTATTTATATCAAATTGTAGATAATGATGGCGTAGTTGTTAAAACAGGTAAAGTTACCATCAACTAATATCAACTAACTTTTTATTAAAAGCGTTCAGTTTACTGAACGCTTTTTTTTTGTGTGTATATTTTGAAGTTTGGATTAAATGACTGCCTTTTATCTTGTAACTTTAAAAATACTAAAAATGATTAAAAATCTACTAACAACTATCCTGCTACTTTTGTCTGTATGTGTGTATGCACAACGCGATATCAAAGTAGTTCTTTTATCTCCAAAGCAAGGCGATTCATTAGTTAATAAAACGCCTTTTGCCGTATCGGCTCAGTTTATTAATGTGGGTACCGAACCGTTTGTTGCTGCTGATACCTTTTTTGTATCGTATTACTTAAATAACTTTAAAATTATTACCGGGCCAGGTTTAACCTACACCGTACGCGAAATTTTAACAGATACCATGAAAGTAGGAGATACCATTACCAGAAATTATGGTAACATATCAATGGATATGCAACGCATAAATGGTTACGAGCGTTTTTGTGTTGGGGTGGTTGTATATAGCGAAGCTATAGACCAAATGAATAACAACGCTGGTTGTGCTGATATGAATTCGTATTGGCGTACTGGTTTGGCCGATTTAAATTCATCGTTGCCTGAGCCAAGCATTTACCCTAATCCAGCCAATAATATACTTACCGTTAAAAATGATAAAGCAAAATATGCTGCTGTTAAATTATATGATTTAACGGGTAAGTTGATATTGAATAAATCGCTATCAATTGGAGCAGAAGAAATTGATTTATCATACTTAAATGCAGGCTTGTATTACTATGAGCTTGTTACTAAAGCTAACGAAGTTAACGAGTCTGGTAAGTTGGCAATTCAGCACTAGATTTATAATAATATTTGAAAAGGCATTCTCAGCTTCGTGCTTAAACGAGGTTTTGAGAATGCCTTTTTTTATGTCTGTTCCAACTTAAACGAATATGTTTTTTTTCTATTTTATTTACCTGTTTATTAGTGCTTTGTGTTTTTATTTAAAAAACTTCGGTACAATCATTAAACATACACGTCTTTAATACAAGAAACAAATTGACAAAACTACTAAACCTAACCTACCTAGCCTACATAACCATTAAACATTAACCCTTTTCTGTGTTTGGGTTAGTTTATTAAACAGCAGGTGTGTTGTTTTACCCTTAATTTGCCAGCAACTGTTTGTGTGTTGCTGGCATTTTTTATGCTATTTTTTCTAAGCTCATTATTCGTTCTCTTACCGTTAGGGGTACGGTAATTTTTGCTTGAGTTTTGTCGTCAAACAATACCATTACATCTTGCGATTCGGCTACTAAATCGCCTTGCTCATTATACAATTGATGAATTAACCCAAAGCTTGTATTTTTTATAAAACTAACACTACTTTTTACTACCACATTGCCCGGATAATGTAGTGGTTTTATATACCTGCATTGTGTGCTTAATAGCATAGCAATAATACCTTCGTTTTTATACATATCGGCCAGCCCAGCTTGCTCCCAATAATTAACCCGTGCCGATTGAATGTATTTAAAGTACATTACATTATTTACGTGTTTAAAAATATCCATATCGCACCAATCAATGCGTAATGTTATGCTAATAGGAAAGGTTGGATTTAGGTTTTCCATAAATTTATGAAAATAAAAATGCGGCAGTTTGGCTGCCGCAAATGGTATATTAAACTTAGTAGTTAATTACGCTAAGGTATCAATTACATCTTGTTTTGTTATGATGTGTACATCGCCCAACAATGTGCGCATAAGTACGGCATTGTTATCTTTAGTAATTAATTTCGATACTTCTTCTAAACTTGCATCAGGGTGTACAAATGGAAAAGGAGCCTGCATCACTTCATTTAATTTGGCTGCTTTTAACTCTGGGTGTTCCATTAGTTTGCTATACAAATGCGAGTCGTTTAACGATCCTACAAAACCTCCCTTATCATCAACAACTGGTATTTGCGAAATATCAAATTTGCGCATTTTAGCTACTACATCGCCCACCACATCAGCTGCATTTGCTGTAACCAATTTTAAGTGTTTATGTCCTTCAATTAAATCAATAGCTTTAGGCTCGTTGTTAATTAAAAAGCCTCTATCACGCATCCAGTCATCATTAAACATTTTGCCCAAATAGCGTGTACCGTGATCGTGAAAAATAACAACCACTACATCGCCTTCTTTAAACATATGGCGCATTTGCAATAAGCCAGCCATTGCACTACCAGCCGAGTTTCCTGCAAAAATACCTTCCTCGCGTGGTATTCTGCGTGTCATTATTGCAGCATCTTTATCGGTTACTTTTTCAAAGTGATCAATAATAGTAAAATCAACATTAGCAGGTAAAAAATCTTCGCCAATACCTTCAGTTATGTATGGGTAAATTTCGTTCTTGTCAAAAATGCCAGTCTCTTTATATTTTTTAAATACCGAGCCATAAGTATCAATACCCAATACTTTAATATTCGGATTTTTTTCTTTTAAATATTTACCCGTACCACCAATAGTTCCTCCGGTACCAACACCTACAACTAAATGGGTAATTTTACCTTCAGTTTGTTCCCAAATTTCAGGACCAGTTTGTTCGTAATGTGCTTGCGAGTTGCTTAAGTTGTCGTATTGATTTGGCTTCCATGAGTTAGGTATTTCAGCCTCTAAGCGCGATGAAACAGAATAGTAAGAGCGAGGATCTTCTGGGTCAACATCTGTTGGACAAACGATCACTTCAGCACCAAATGCTTTAAGTGCATCAACTTTTTCTTTGCTTTGTTTATCGGTTGTGGTAAAAATACAACGGTATCCTTTTATAACAGCAGCAATAGCTAATCCCATACCTGTGTTTCCACTTGTACCTTCAATAATGGTGTAGCCTGGTTTTAGTTTTCCTGCACGTTCGGCATCCTCAATCATTTTTAAAGCCATACGGTCTTTAATTGAGTTACCTGGATTGGTTGTTTCTACTTTAGCCAAAACAGTGCACGGCAAGTCTTTTGTAATTTTATTAATTTGTACCATTGGTGTATTACCAATGCTTTCTAATACATTTTTATACCACATGGCGGCAAATATACTTTTATTTTTGGGGTTGATGTACAGCTTTTAGTCAATCTTACTGTAAAAATATAAAGGTGTAGTAAGCCGTTAGCTTTGTTTTTACCTAAACTTTATCGTATTTGTAATTATTATAAAAGTTAACTATGAAAACGAAAGACGAGATTGTGAAAGATTGGCTACCACGCTACACCGGAAGGCCATTAGATGCCTTTGGCGAATATATTTTGTTAACCAATTTTGGTAATTATATTACCATGTTTGCCGAGCAATTTAATGTAGAAGTAATGGGCAAGGATAAGCCTATGCAAAGTGCTACAGCACAAAATATAACCATTATTAATTTTGGAATGGGCAGTGCCATGGCTGCTACAGTTATGGATTTATTATCGGCCATTGAACCCAAAGCAGTGTTGTTTTTAGGTAAATGTGGTGGACTAAAAAAGAACACACAATTGGGCGATTTAATATTGCCAATTGCAGCTATTAGGGGCGAAGGTACCAGCAACGATTATTTGGTGCCCGAGGTTCCTGCATTGCCTTCGTTTAGATTACAAATGGCTGTATCGGCTAGTATTGTTAAGCACAACAAGGATTATTGGACAGGTACAGTTTATACCACCAATAGGCGTGTTTGGGAGCATGATGAAGTGTTTAAAGAATACCTACGTAATACACGTGCCATGGGTATTGATATGGAAACCGCAACCATTTTTGTGGTAGGTTTTAATAATAAAATTCCCAAAGGTGCTTTGCTTTTGGTAAGTGATAATCCGATGACTCCAGAAGGAGTGAAAACATCTAAAAGCGATCAATCCGTTACCTCTCAATTTGTACAAAGTCATTTACAAATTGGTA
>CAZJHS010000101.1:8145-9904 GCA_964545895.1 uncultured Chitinophaga sp.
TGAATTACGTGATTCGGGTGAAAGTGTTAAACATTTAAGATTTGAATAATTGCATGATAGATTTAAGAAGTGACACCGTAACAAAACCTACCCCGCAAATGTTGCAAGCCATGATGGAGGCACAGGTAGGAGATGATGTGTATGGTGAAGATCCAACGGTGTTGGCTTTAGAGCAAAAGTTAGCGCAAGATTTTGGTATGGAAGCAGGATTGTTTTGCCCCAGTGGCACCATGACCAACCAAATTGCGATTAAAGTACATACGCAACCAGCTAACGAATTAATATGTGCAGATAATGCCCATATTTATAAATACGAAGGAGGCGGAATTGCCGCTAATTCTGGTGTGCAAGCACGTATTTTGCCAAGTACTTATGGTAAAATTACGGCAACACAAATAGCGGAAGTAATTAATGCTGATGATGTACATTTTCCGAAAACAACTTTGGTGTGTTTAGAAAATACCAGTAACAGAGGTGGCGGTAGTATTTATACTAAAGCCGAGTTACGTGATATTGCAGGGCTTTGTAGCACGGCTAAATTGCCTTTACATTTAGATGGAGCGCGCGTATACAATGCATTAGCCGTAGCCGATTATGATGCTAAGTTTTTAGGTGAAGTTTTTAGTAGTATTTCGGTGTGTTTAAGTAAAGGATTAGGTACTCCGGTTGGTTCTGTATTATTGGGTAAGCAAGCATTTATACAGCAAGCCAAACGCGTGCGCAAAATGTTTGGTGGCGGTATGCGCCAAGCTGGTTATTTAGCTGCTGCTGGTTTGTACGCCTTAAATCATCATGTGCCATTACTTAAGCATGATCATCAGCATGCGCAACAAATAGCGCAAGTATTAGCTAATCATCAGGCGGTAGAAAGCATGTTGCCAGTTAAAACCAACATTATTATATTTAAACTAAAAAGTGCTGAGCTAGCAGATAACTTACAATTGCATTTAAATCGTAATGATATTTTAGCCAATAAGGTTTCGGCAACAGAGTTGCGTTTTGTGTTTCATTTGCAGGTAACACCCGCACAAGTAGCTCAACTTAGTAAATGTATTTTGCAGTTTAGTGCTTAGTTAAAAATTGTAAGCATTATGCAAATTAGGCTTGAAGTGAAAATTATGTTTGTGTTGGTTGTTGCTTTTGCAGTATTTTCTTATGTAAGCTCTTACCAACAGAATAGAATGAATGGAATTGAGCGAAATTTAAAAATAGTAAAAGGTAAAATCACCAAGAGAAGGTCTGGTGGATATAGGGGGAGCTATTCATCTGTTTATATAAAATTTACAATTAATAATATTGAACATGAAGATTATTACAGTACACCTGATCCTTCATGTAATATAATTGGGCAAGAAGTTTTGATAGCTTTAGATTCTACTCAAATAGATAGGGCCGTTTTTTTATACCGAATAGAAGACTTCAATAAGTTTGGGTTATCAATGCCTGATAGCCTTAGTTGGATGATACAATGCTTTAAACTAGGAATCTAGGAATCAGATATAAAGTCCAGCTAATGCGTTGGACTTTATAGGGAATTTTATTCATTTTTCAGAGTGTATCTAGAGTGGAGTAAAACTCCGTTTTCGCTAAAAAAACACCTGAGTGGAGTAAAATTGACGTTTTTACAAAATCGTAACTAATTGATATACAATAAAAAAGCGCCTAGTATTTTACATACTCAGGCGCTTCTGTGGTCTTGTAGGGATTCGAACCCCAAACCTTCTCATCCGTAGTGAGATGCTCTATCCAATTGAGCTAC
>CAZJHS010000102.1:0-9752 GCA_964545895.1 uncultured Chitinophaga sp.
TTACTAAGTTAACCGACTTAAACCAAGGTATTTACTTTGTAAGGGTTGATGTGGACGGAGAAGTGAAAGTGATTAAGATGATCAAAAATTAATAAAGGTTATTTAGTTTAACTAAATTTTAAAAGCCTCGCAGCAATGCGGGGCTTTTTTATTTTTTATGTGTTTATTTGCCCCATAAATTTAGAAGTACTGGTATGGATAAAAATGCATTAATAGAGTGTGTGCCTAATTTTAGCGAAGGCGTAGATTTAAATATTATCAAACAAATTACCGATCAAATTGAAAGTGTTGAAGGGGTAATGTTGCTTGATGTTGATCCGGGAAAAGCTACTAATAGAACAGTAGTTACATTTGTGGGTCATCCTGATGTGGTAATTGAAGCAGCTTATTTAGCTATAAAAAAGGCTTCCGAATTAATTGATATGAGCAAGCACAAAGGCGAGCATCCGCGTATGGGTGCTACTGATGTTTGCCCATTGATTCCGGTAAGTGGAATTACCATGGAAGAAACTGTATTGTATGCACATAAATTGGGTAAACGTGTAGGCGAGGAATTGAATATTCCTGTATATTTATACGAAGCAGCACAAGCAAATGAGGCGCGTAAAAACCTTTCGGTAATTAGAGGAGGCGAGTACGAAGGCTTTTTTGATAAAATAAAACTACCTGAGTGGAAACCTGATTTTGGAGCAGCTGTTATGAATGCAAAAGCGGGTGCTACAGTAATTGGAGCTCGCGATTTCTTAATTGCTTATAACGTAAATTTAAACACCAAATCGGTGCGTTTGGCTAACAGCATTGCTTTTGATGTGCGTGAAGCAGGTCGTGTAAAGCGCGAAGGAAATCCTATTACAGGTAAGGTAGTGAAAGATGCCGATGGAAACGATGTGCGCATACCTGGTACTTTAAAAGCAGTTAAAGCCATTGGTTGGTTTATTGAAGAGTATGACGTTGCTCAAATTTCTATGAACTTAACCAACTATAAAATTACATCTGTTCATCAGGCGTTTGATGAGGTATGCCGAAGTGCGCAAAGCCGCGGTTTGCGTGTAACTGGTAGTGAGTTGGTAGGCCTTATTCCATTAAGTGCTTTACTTGATGCGGGTAAACACTATCTTAAGATGCAAAAACGCAGTATTGGAGTTAGCGAAAAAGAGTTAATTCATATTGCAGTTAAAAGTCTTGGTTTAGATGAGTTGGCACCGTTTGATCCTGAGAAAAAAATTATTGAATATAAACTTCGTAAAGCCGAAAACGAAAAACTAATCCGTATGGATTTGCGTGCTTTTGCTGATGAAACAGCTAGCGAAAGTCCGGCACCTGGAGGAGGAAGTATTAGTGCCTACGTAGGTAGTTTAGGTGCTGCTTTAGGTACTATGGTTGCTAATTTAAGTGCTGGCAAACGTGGTTGGGAAGAACAAGTAGATTTGTTTAGTGATTACGCTGCACAAGGTCAGTACGTAAAAGATACATTATTAAGTTTGGTAGATGAAGATACCCATGCATTTAATAAAATTATGAATGCTTTTGGTTTGCCAAAATCAACCGATGAAGAGAAAAAAGCCAGAACATTAGCTATTGAAGAGGCTACAAAATACGCTTGCGAAATTCCGTTTAAAGTAATGCAAACTGCATACAGCACTATGCCTATGTTGGTTGCTATGATTGATAAAGGAAATCCGAATAGCATTACCGATGCAGGCGTTGGTGTATTATGTGTTAAAACTGCCGTACGTGGCGCTTACTTTAATGTAATGGTAAATGCACAAGGGTTAAAGGATAGAGCATTTGCAGATGATATTATTGCAAGAGCAAAAGCTTTGTTAGCACAAAATCATCAAGAAGCAGACGAGGCTTTATTAAAAGTAGAAAAAGCGATAGCTTAATTAAAGATTATAACAATTACAAAAAAGGCGCCCCGAAACAAGTTCGGGGCGCCTTTTCTTTTATGGTTTTAGTAATTTATTATAGTTGCTGCCAAAGGTTTCTAAAGCCTTTCTAATCATTTTATCTTGGCCGTTAAGTACTGTAAAGTAACCTTCATCTCGCCACAGTTGTCGGGCAATCATGGCTTTTAACATTAAGCGCACTTGTTGCTCCGATTTTTTAACTTCTACAGGTTCAATCTTATCTTTACTATTTTGATACACATACTTCATAAAGCCATTCCAAAACTCATCGTTAATGGCAAATCCTGCATTAAATAAACCAGCACTACCGTACATATTTATTAGTTTTTTGCGGTTTGCATCAATGTAATTATAGGTGTAGCGTTGTATTAATGTTTGCTCAAAAATAGTGGCGTAAAATGCAGTTAAATAGCTGGTATCAACGGGTACAAAAACATCTGGTGTAATACCACCGCCACCGTATACTATGCGCTTATTAGCTGTTTGGTATGGTGTGCTATCTTTTTGTTTGTGCTTACTTATATCGCTGGTTTCACCATCGGCATAGCGGTTAATAACTTCATGTTCGTAGGCATCATAGCCTTCGGTATAATCTTTTTGTATGCACCTTCCAGCAGGTGTGTAATAACGCGAAATCGTTAATCGTACTACTGAGCCATCATTTAACGAAAAAGGTTCTTGTACCAATCCTTTACCAAAACTACGTCTGCCTAATATAACTCCGCGGTCCCAATCTTGTATGGCACCACTTACAATTTCACTAGCACTAGCACTTCCTTCATCAATTAATACAATAAGCTTACCTGTTTCAAAATTTCCGGGTTGCTCGGCCTTGTATTCGGTGCGTTTTTGTGTTCTACCTTCGGTATAAACTACTAGTTTTTTATCGTTCAAAAACTCATCAGCAAGCGCTGTGGCCGCACTTAAATATCCACCAGGGTTATTACGTAAATCTAAAATAAGATGTTGCATGTGTTGGCTTTGTAGTTTTTGCAAAGCGGCTAAAAATTCATCATGCGTACTGGCTGCAAATCGTTCAATTTTTATGTAGCCAGTTTGGTTGTTTATCATCAAAGCAGCATCAATACTATAAATAGGAATTTGCCCGCGTGGTATGGTAAATGCGAGTTTGCGGTGCCCATCTGGTCGGTAAATTTGTACATTTACTTTTGTGCCTGTTGGTCCGCGAAGTAGTTTAAAAACTTGTTCGTTTTTAATACCAACACCCGCTACATCAACGGTATCAACTTTAATAATCCTGTCGCCTGCAAGTATACCTAATTTAGCTGCTGGTCCATCTTTTAGCGGATTAGCAACCATAATAGTATCATCCAAAATACTAAACTCAATACCCACACCTTCAAAGTTGCCTTCTAATCCTTCGTTGGCTTGTTGTACATCGCTAGCTGCTATATAAACGCTATGCGGATCAAGCTGATTAAGCAAGTCGTTAATGGCAATTTCTTCTAAACTATCCGTGTTTACGGTATCTACATAAGCCTGGTCGATAATACTTAGCAGTTGATTTATTTTACTCTTTCCGGTTGATAAAAAACTACCATCTCCTGTACTCGGTTTAAGCCATATTCCTAGTAAAAGACCTATAACTATCAACACTGCGTATATAAATGGTTGCCAAATTGATTTGTTCATGCGTGTATTTTGTAATCGGTTTCAAAGATAAGAACCCAATAACAGCAAAAAATGTTTTTTACGCACCACGTTGTTGTAAATGCTACACATTAAACAATAAAATTATGGCAAAAAATACGTTAGTAGATAAGCGCACTACCGAGCAATCATCTAAGTATAATCATTTAGAAAAAATGACTACTAAGCAATTGCTTACTAATATAAATACCGAAGATCAATCGGTGCCATTGGCGGTTAATAAGGCTATTCCTAAGTTAAAATTATTGGTTGATGCAGCATTTGAACGCATGCAAAAAGGTGGGCGTTTGTTTTATATTGGTGCAGGTACTAGTGGCCGATTAGGCATTGTTGATGCCAGTGAATGCCCTCCTACATTTGGTGTACCGTTTGATTTAGTAATTGGCTTAATTGCAGGTGGCGATGCGGCTATACGCAAAGCAGTAGAGTTTGCCGAAGATGATATAAAACAAGGCTGGAAGGATTTAAAGGCCTATAAAATCACAAAAAAAGATGTGTTGATTGGTATAGCTGCAAGTGGCAGTACACCTTACGTAGTTGGTGCTTTGCAAGAAGCCAATAAGGCAGGTGTTTTAACGGGCTGTATTGTATGCAATAAAGGAAGTAAAGTGGCTGCCGAAGCTCAGTATCCGGTAGAAGTAGTTGTGGGTCCAGAGTTTGTTACGGGCAGCACTCGCATGAAAAGCGGAACAGCACAAAAGTTGGTGTTAAATATGCTTAGCACCAGTTTAATGATTAAACTCGGACGTGTAAGAGGAAACCGTATGGTTGATATGACACCCACCAACAATAAGCTTATTAAACGTGGAGCTTTAATGATTATGGAGGAGCTAAAAATTGATGAAGCACAAGCCGAAAAACTATTACATAAACATGGCAATGTACGTAAGGCAGTTGCTGCTTTTAAGGCAAGCAAGTAATTTTATTCAGTTATCTTTGATGCCTAATGAAGGAATTGATTTTAAAATATGTTGCGGTAATTTTAACCAGTTCGGTTAAGTATTTGTTTGGTGTATTTGCTGCTATAGGTGCCAACCTAAATTTTATTGAAACACTACTTTGTACAGTTGGTGGAGGCATGTTGGGTGTGGTAGTTTATTTATATTTATGGGAAGGTATTTTGTTTATTTATCATAAAATAAATCCACCTAAACCTAAGGAATTTAAACCCGTTGGTAAGCACCGCAGAAAACTTTTGAAGTTTATTATTAAGTACGAAATAGTAGGCATTGTTATACTTACTCCATTACTATTATCAGTGCCCGTAGGAACCATATTAGCCGCTGCTTTTGAAGAAAATAAATGGAAAATAAAGCGCTATATGTTTTTTAGTTTTTTGGGATGGACCTTACTAACCTACGGCCTTTACGCCATGCTGGGTGTTAAACTAACCGATTTATTTTAGTACTCACTTTTTTCTAAAAGTTCGTATAGTATACCATCTTTTAATCCTGCACTTGGGGCAAACAGTTTTTCAATATTAGCCCACTTTAATATTTTTAAATAAATGTAAGCCGAGTGTTCCATCACATCAGCTCTATCAGGATTTAGTTTATACGTATCCACCAATTCCTTAATACTCATTTTTTTAATTTTATGGTAAAAGGCATCCAGCTCATCATAAGTAATTGATGGCTCGGTTAAGGTTGGGTTGATGATGTTTGCGATTTTATTAATAGTGCCGCTGGTAGCAATAGCACGTGCGTGTTTAAAAGCGTCTTTGTGTTCGGCAATGTATTCTTCTAATGCATTCCAATTGTCTTTTTTTATGGCGTTATCTAACAAGCGCACAGTACCCACATCAAAACTTACACTATCGTAAGCACGTTGGTTTTGTATTACTGTCATTTCGGTGCTGCCACCACCCACATCAATGGTTAAATAATTTTGATCTGGTTTTAAGTAATGCGTAATTGATTTTAAAATAAGTTCCGACTCGCGTTTGCCATCAATAATTTCAATTTTTAGGCCTAATTTATCCCATACTTTTTGGGCAATTTTTTTGCCGTTTTTAGCCTCACGCATGGCACTGGTAGCACAAGCCATGTAATCATTTACCTCAAACACATCCATAAGCAACTTAAAAGTTTGCATGGCTTTATAAAAGGTTTTACGCTTATCGCGACTTATTTTCCCTTTGTTAAATGCATCATCGCCCAACCTAATTGGTATACGCACAAACTCTACCTTTTTAAAAGGTTCGTTAGGGTTATCATTTAGTCGTGCTATTTGTAAACGCACGGCATTACTTCCAATATCAATAGCGGCAAATTTCACGGAGTGTGCTTGTTTAAAATCAATGCACAAGTATATGCATTAGGCTAAAATAATGCAGGTTATTTTTTTATGAGATTAAGTGGCCAAGGCAGCATGTTGGCAATTACCCTATTGTATTTTAAACACAAAGATCCAAAACCATTAAAAAACCTTGCAACACTTGGTATTTCCGAGCCCTCAAAATCAAGCAACATATTTTTGCTGCTGTGCTCAAAAATTATTCTATCAAACAAATACGAAATAGCTTGTACCGCTCTGCCTTCATCTGTTGATGAACCCATTTGATAAATAATTCTGTTTTGATGAAAATAAAACGCAGCATAAGATACGGCCACTTGCTGCGCATTAAGTACTTTATAGCATTTTAAAAAGCCTAACTCATTGGCTTTGGCCAGTAGCTTTTTTAAGGTGTCGTAATCTTTTGCTTTTACGTGTTCTGTGGTTTCGCCTTTGTTTTTAATATAAAACTCCACCACTTCATGTGCTTGCGCTTCGGCCATTTGAAGGTTTGATTTGATAGCCTTGTTTATATTGCGCCTAGTTTGGTCGTTAAACGATTTAAACAACTCATCATAAGTTTTGTGCAAGTGCAAAATGTAATTACTACGTTGGGTAATTTTGTATGATGAACTTACGGCACTATCGTTGGCCTCGTTTAAGCAAATATTTAAGTATTTGTAGTTAGATGGTAGGGCATTTAAAAAATCATTAACAGATGCACTTACCGTACTATCTAAATAAAATAAACCAAGCTGTTGCGTAAAAAAAGGTTGATAAGCTACTGTAAATATTTTTTTTGCAGTGGGTAATGGCATCACGGCTTCATAATCGTCCATTACTAACGCATTCCAATTGGGCGATACAATATCAAGGTACCAACTGTAGGCATAAATAAGGCTGTTTTGCGCATTACTTATGCAGTTGTTCCATTTTGTCTTATCAATCTCTGTATGCGTTAAAAATCTAATCAAACTTTGGTCTTAATTATTTACTATAGTTTTAAATATTGCCTGTATTTCTGTTTGTGCAAAAGTATTATTATGCCATAACGAAATAAATTTTCCATCATGACTTTTAATAGTTTGCTCCAGTTTAAGCAGTGCGTTTTGCCAAAGATTGTGGGGTAGGCGTTGATAATGCTCAAGGGTTGTGTCCATTATACAAGTTGGCATAATGGTTAAGCCTGTGAAAATATCAGCTCGCAAGTTATAAAAAGTAAACGGAAAACAAGTACTTGCTCTAAAACCCGGTTGCTCGGCATAAAATAAAGAATAATCGTATTTAATGCCTTGACTTGCAAGTGTATCGTATGTTTTAGGTAGTTCTACTTTTAAAAAATGCTGACGAGCATGGGTAACTTTAGCTTGTAAAATATGCTCCAATTGTGCCTTTTCTTGTGCTACCAACTTGGTGTTTTGGTTTGATGCGTAGGATGGATGTATACCAACACACTTGGCTTGTTTTTGCAGCTTGCTTACAAGTGTTTTTAATGCATTACTTTTTGGGTTGATGTTTTTATCAAACCCACCCTTGTTGCTCATTAAAATAAAATAGGTGGCTTGCCCTTGCGTGGTTTCGTTTGTAAAATCGTAGGTATTGTAAGGGTCGTGTTGGTTGTTTAGGGTTGATTTTAGCTGCAAAGCAGCTTCTTTAGTATCAAAGTTTAATAAGTTTTTGGCCAATTTGCCCAACCATTTTATGGGGCTTAATCCAGCATATTTAAAGGCAAAATCTACATCAACCGTAATAAGTTGTTCGTAGGTATGTTTTTTAAAAGCTTGGTCAGGTTTAATCTTAATCAATATGTTTTTAAGTTCCTTACACCACACATCAACCAACGGAACATCTAAAAAATGATGCGCATAAGCTAAGCTATGTTGGGCTGTAAATCGGTTGTGTGCATCGCGTTCGGTAATGGTATACTCTTCGTAGCGGGTAAGCAAATAAAAGGTAGCCGCAAATAAATCAAACGGAATATCGCCCTTCTTATTTGGCCATATTTGGGTATGCCACTGCTCATCTGTTATCACATCAGGATATTGCTGCGTAATGCCCTCGCTAAAAAGTAAATCTTGTGGTATAATCTGTAAACCCTCGCCAAGTGCCGTGTTGGAGTAGTTTATCTTTAATCCTGTTGCAGCCTTAAACTCGTCTATTTGAGTGGTAAAACGAGGTGTTAGCCCTAGTCGGTTTCCAAATATTTCGGCTACTGCGTAGCTTAATCTTGTGGTAGTTTCGGTAGTATAAATAGTAATCAATTTAACCTATGTTTTGTTGCGGCAATTTAATACTGTAAGGGCGCAATCAATCAAAAAAATAATTATTTAAAAGGGCTGTGTTGGGTAAAAGTGTATAAAGCAGTTAATTTGCACCCAAATTATGAGCGAAGAAATATTTAAGAAAGTAGTAAGCCATGCTAAAGAATATGGCTTTGTGTTTCCGAGTAGTGAAATTTATGATGGCCTTGGCGCTGTATATGATTACGGGCAAAATGGTACCGAACTAAAAAATAACTTACGCCAATATTGGTGGAAAGCTATGGTGCAAATGCACGAAAATATTGTGGGCATTGATGCCGCTATTTTTATGCATCCAAAAACATGGAAAGCCAGTGGCCACATTGATGGTTTTAGCGACCCCATGATTGATAATAAAGATAGCAAAAAACGTTATCGTGCCGACCAGTTATTGGAAGATAAAATTGCCAGATACGAAAAAGATGGTAAAACTAATAAGGCCGAAGAGTTGCAAGCAGCGCTTGATCAGGCATTGTTAGATAATAACTTAGTACAACTAAAAACTTTAATTGAGCAACACGAAATTGCTTGCCCAATTAGTGGCACACGCAATTGGACAGATGTTCGCCAATTTAATTTAATGTTTAGTACCGAAATGGGTGCTATGGCCGAAGATGCAGATAAAATATACTTACGCCCCGAAACTGCTCAAGGTATTTTTGTTAACTTTTTAAACGTACAAAAAACCGGCCGCATGAAAATACCTTTTGGTATTGCACAAACCGGTAAGGCTTTTCGTAACGAAATTATAGCGCGCCAATTTATTATGCGTATGCGCGAGTTCGAACAAATGGAAATGCAGTTTTTTGTAAGACCAGGTACACAAAAACAGTGGTACGAGTATTGGAAAGAAGCACGTATTAAATGGCACAAAAAATTAGGTTTGGGCGATGCAAATTATCGTTTCCACGACCACGTGAAGTTGGCCCATTATGCTGATGCTGCCGTGGATATTGAATTTAACTATCCGTTTGGATTTAAAGAGTTGGAAGGCATACACTCGCGTACCGATTTTGATTTAAAAAATCACCAAGAGTTATCAGGCAAAAAAATGCAATACTTTGATGCCGAATTAGACGAAAGCGGTAAAGCATACGGAAACTATATTCCTTATGTGGTTGAAACTTCAGTAGGCTTAGATCGCTTATTTTTATCGGTGCTATGCGCATCATACAAAGAAGAAGAAGTGGGCGAAGGAGATAAAAAAGATACGCGTGTGGTATTAACCTTGCCTCCAGTTTTGGCTCCGTATAAAGTGGCTATTTTCCCATTAACCAAAAAAGATGGATTGCCTGAAGTAGCGCGTAATATTATTGATGAGTTGAAATTTGATTACAACTGCTTTTACGAAGAAAAAGATGCTATTGGCAAACGCTACCGCAGACAAGATGCCTTGGGTACACCATTTTGCATTACAGTTGACCACGAGAGTTTAGAGAACCAAACAGTAACTATTCGTTACCGCGATACGATGGTACAAGAGCGTATACCTATTACTAAAATACGCGAAATATTGGCCACCGAAATTAGTTGGAGTAAATTATTAGCATAAGTATATAAAGCCCTTTGTAGTAAAATTACAAAGGGCTTTTATATT
>CAZJHS010000103.1:0-9690 GCA_964545895.1 uncultured Chitinophaga sp.
AGGCACCACACCAGTAAACATGGTTGAGAATAATAACATCTTACAGGTGTATGTAATTTTCGAAAATTTCAACAAGATATTTTCAGCTAAAAAATAAACTACATTAATGATGCACGCTCGCTATATTACAAGTTTAGTATTTGGGTTGATGATGGTACAATTCACAACAGCTCAAAATATCGATTCAAATAAAGTTCATGTAAAGAAAAACTGGTACGAAACCTTTTCAATAAGAGGCTACGCGCAGGTTAGATATAACGGATTGTTTCAAACCAATCCTGATTTAAAAAATGAACAAGGAGATAGAAGTTGGGGCGGAAACAATGGCTTTTTTATCAGACGTTTACGACTAGTATTTAGCGGTCAGTTAAATAAACATGTAAGCTTTTATATTCAACCTGATTTTGCAAGTAGCGCATCTTCTACATCACTTCACTTTGGACAAATACGCGATGCTTATTTTGATATTGGTATTGATGCCAAAAATGAGTTTAGATTTCGTGTAGGGCAAAGTAAAGTTCCTTATGGTTTCGAAAATATGCAATCGAGCCAAAACCGTTTGCCACTTGATAGAAATGATGCATTAAATAGCGCAGTAGCTAACGAACGCGATTTAGGTGTGTTTTTTTATTGGGCATCGGCCGAAAAACGTAAACTGTTTCAATCCTTAGTTAATGATGGATTAAAAGGCTCTGGTGATTACGGTATAATTGGTATTGGAGCATACAATGGGCAAACAGCCAATAAGCCCGAATTAAATAATCAACAACATATTGTAGCCCGAGTTTGTTATCCTTTTCAACTAAAAAGTCAAATTGTAGAATTCGGACTTCAGGCTTACACCGGTAATGTGGTTATTGCATCCGACCAAATTTCAGTAGGTACAAAAATCAATGCAAATAAATCATACCTCGATCAACGTGTAGCTGCATCTTTCATTATTTATCCTAAACCATTTGGTTTGCAAGCCGAGTATAACATAGGTAAAGGCCCTGAGTTTAATATTAAAACAGATTCAATAGAACTACGCAAACTTTATGGCGGCTACGTTATGGCATCATATAAAGCTAATTTTGCTAATCAAGTATTTATTCCTTTTACACGTTTACACACTTATAATGGTGGCAAAAAACACGAGCTTGATGCTAGGAGCTACGTTGTTAACGAGTTAGAGGTAGGTGTTGAATGGCAAGCAAACAAAAATTTCGAATTAGTAGCTATGTATACTGTTTCTAAAAGACGTTTCGAAGATTTTAAAAATCAAGCTAACTTACAAACTGGTAGCCTATTACGTTTACAAGCTCAAGTCAATTTTTAAACAAGTATTAAAAATACCAAAGTTTGGTTTAAATTAACCTTTTGATAATATACTTTAGGAGTATTCATCATATTATTGCACAATTAATAAATAACATATGTTTGGTTTAGATCCAACTTACACAGCGCTCTTAATTTTCTGCCTTTTATTGGCTTGCGCATTCGAATTTATCAACGGTTTTCATGATACTGCTAATGCAGTTGCAACCGTAATTTACACCAACAGTTTAAAACCATGGGTTGCCGTAATTTGGAGCGGTATCTGGAATGGTATAGGTGTATTTGCTGGTGGTATTACTGTAGCTATGGGTATTAGTAACTTGTTGCCTGTTGAAGTTTTAACCGACCCTGATTTGGCTCACAACGTAGCCTTAATTATGTCGCTTTTACTTACAGCAATTGTATGGAATTTAGGTACTTGGTATTACGGTATTCCGTGCAGTAGTTCACATACCTTGGTTGGTTCTATTTTAGGTGTTGGTTTGGCTTATGGCTTAATTGCCGAAGAACCAAGCATGAAATATATTAACTGGAGTAAAGCAGGCGATATTGGTTTATCGTTATTATTATCTCCATTAACTGGTTTTAGTTTGGCCATTATTTTAATGTACTTATTAAAACAGTTTATCAAAAACAAAGCTATTTTTAAAGAGCCTGATACCACAAATCCTCCTCCATTTTGGATTCGTGCTATATTATTAATTACCTGTACAGGTGTTAGTTTTAGCCACGGTAGCAATGATGGACAAAAAGGTGTTGGTTTAATTATGTTAATTATGATTGCTGTTGTACCAAGTTACTTCGCAATTGACCACACCAAGGATTTGACAGATTATAGAAATAACTTAACTGAAGTGCAAAGCTTATTTAGTAGGGTTGATGCTGCTGCATTAAGCAAAGCTGATAGTTTTGAGTATGCTAAAATTAACAGCTTAGTTACCGATTTAAATAATAAAATTGGAACAAGCGCATCTTTCTCAGATTTTAGTGGTCCTGATCAAATTGCTATGCGTAAAGATATTATCGTAATTGGCAAATCAACCAAAAAATTGTTAGAGAGTGAAGAGTTTACAATTAGCGAAAAAGATAAAAAGCTATTAAAGAAACATGTTGGTGAAATGAAATCCTTAACAGAATATGCTCCAATGTGGGTTATTGTTATGATTGCAGTTTCGTTAGGATTAGGTACAATGGTTGGTTGGAAACGTATTGTAAAAACCATTGGCGAAAAAATTGGTAAACAACATTTAACTTACGCCCAAGGCGCAAGTAGCGAGATTGTTGCGGCAAGTACTATTGGTTTAAGTACTTGGTTAGGCTTACCAGTAAGTACTACGCAAGTATTATCAAGTGGTATTGCTGGTAGTATGGTGGCAAGTAAGGGTATTAAAAACTTACAAGGTAAAACCATTAAAAGTATTTTTATAGCTTGGGCACTTACCTTACCTGTAACTATTGTACTAGCTGGTGGCTTGTTTATTATATTCCGCGCAATATTCTAACACAAAATAAAAACTGTTATAAAATAAAAAGCGTCCCGAAACTTAGTTTCGGGACGCTTTTTTTATGGGCTATTTATTTACTCACTCTGGTCCAGGTATCTGTTCGGCCAATTAACGAAAAACCAATATATCCTCTAATGTTTAAACTGTTTTCATTTATCAACTCGGCTTTACAACTGTAAGTTTTTCCATTCTCTGGGTCGTAAATAGTGCCGTTTTCCCATTTGTTACCGCCAACATGTTCAAACCCTAAAAGCATGTGTAGGCCTATTAATGGATGTTGGCGTTTTGATATATCAGGGTTGTTAATATCATGTTTAGGCTTTCCTTCTGTATTTAGGGGTATTTTTAACCATACAATTTGCCCGTAATATTTTGTACCCGCTTTTTTAATGTGTACTCTAGCCTTACCGCTTCCTGTTTGCCAAATTCCAAGTATATCATCGGCATTTACTTGGGTTGATGTGTTTGCAAATGGTATCAATAAGATACTTAAGATAAAAAATAAGGATGTGTGTTTCATGTTTTAATAATAGTAGTTTATAGCAATATAGTAATAATTCAAATACAAGTAAAATCAGTTATGGCATAATTGGCAAAGCCTCTTATCTTCGCAGCATGAGCAAAATTCCTCAGTTTAAAGATATCATTGTTTTCGAAGACGACCATTTCATATTTGTAAATAAGCCAGCACATTTATCATCATTAGATGAACGTTCGGGTGAAGGACTAAGTTTATTGCAAATGGCACGCAAGTATTGGGCTGATGCACAATTATGCCATCGTTTAGATAAAGAAACCTCAGGACTTTTACTTATTGCCAAACACAACGATGCCTACAAAACGATGGCTGTAATGTTTGAAGAACGTAAGGTTCAAAAAACTTACCATGCCGTTGTGCAAGGATATTTATCGGTAAATCAAAAAAGTATTTTGTTGCCACTGGGCATAACTGCAAAAGGCTTGGCCAAGGTTGATATGAAGGATGGCAAAAAAGCAGAAACAATTATAACAACATTACAACCGTTTAATAATCATACCTTGTTAGCATGTAATCCCGTTAGCGGACGATTACATCAAATCAGGGTTCATCTTGCATCACAAAATTTTCCAATTGTAAGTGATGTACAATACGGAGGAAAAATGCCTTTCTTGAGTAAATTTAAACGTGGGTTTAAAACTTCAAAGTGGGAAAACGAACAACCTATGATGCAACGCGTAGCACTACATGCTTATAATTTATCATTTAATGCTTTTGATAAAAACTATGATGTTACTGCGCCATACCCAAAAGATTTTGATGTTTTTGTAAAGTTGTTGCAAAAACACGATAGCGAATCAGTTAACAACTATTAACCGTTTTTCCAAAGTTGGTGCAATTGCAAAACTTGCGGCAGTAGGGGAGTTGTGCCGTTATTGGTTATTACAAAATCAGCGGCACTGCATTTTACCTCATCCGGAAGTTGGTTTTTAATTCTGTTTAATACCGCTTCTCTGCTCATTCCATCTCGTTTTATTGTACGCTCAATGCGTGTTTCAAGTGGTGCTCCAACACTAATAATTGCATCTAACTCCAAGTAAGATCCACTCTCAAATAGCAAAGCTGCTTCTTTAATAATGTATGGCGATTGTTGTATGGCAACCCAATTATGAAAATCATCAAAAACAGCAGGGTGTACAATTTGATTTAACTTTTGAATCAATGTTTTATCAGTAAACGCCATTGCAGCAATATGTGGCCTGTTTAGCTCTCCATTTACATAAGCCATTGGGCTAAACAATTCGTTTACTTTATTAATAATTGATCTATCATTATGCATAAGCCATTTTGCACGCTCATCGGCCATATATATGGGCACATTAAGCTTTGCAAAAAGTTTTGTTATAGTGGTTTTACCACTACCAATACCTCCGGTAATACCAATTGTAAGGGGCCTACTCATGCTACGAATGTAATTCGCATTGGTTAAAAACGAGTACATGGATATGTACTTTTGTTAACTTTAAACATAAATGTGTAAACCAAATTAGGCACATAATAAAAAACGCCCCGTTTTTACGGGGCGTTTAACTAACATTTACTCTATACCTTTATTAATAAAATCTTCTACTTGTTCAACACTTAAGCGCTTGGCCAAAATCTTTTTATCGGCACCAAGTAAATAAATAACTGGTGTACTGTATATGTCATACAACCTTCTAAATTTGGTATTGTTGTATAGGTCGCTCACATTAATCCATTTTAGTTTGTTATCGGCTACATACTTTTTCCACTCTTCGGCCACATTAGTTAAACTTACAGCATATACTTCAAAGTATTTTCCGCCAGCGTAAATTTGGTTGTTTAGTTTAGTATAAGCTTCTTTTAGGCGTGGCATTTCTTCTTTACATCTTCCACAATTTGCATCCCAAAAAATAACCATGGTATACTTAGCCTTAATTTTATGAAGCTCTTGCATGGTCCAGTTTGTATCAGGCATAATTAAATTAGGTGCAATTAATCCAAGTAAGTTGTTTTCTAAATTGCTAACTCTATCCATTATCTTAAAGCGTAAAGTTTCATCAACCCAAAACGCTTTAATGGTATCGGTGTAATATTTGTTAGCCATGTGCACAAACACGGCATCCATACCCATGTATGGCGATGTTTCGTAGTTATTGGTTATCCAAAATATGCACCATTTGCTTACTTCTTTATTGTTACCAGCTAGTGCAATAATCTTATCAGCTGCTTTATTAATGCTATCAGGTATTTGCGGAATTACCTTGGTGATGTAGTATTCTATTCTGCCATGAAAAACTGGCGTATATACTATTCTATCGTCAGTAAAATCAAAGTTATCAAAAAAGTGCTCTTTAAAATAGCTGTAACTAAACAGCGAATCTTTTCTTCCATTAGGTAATGTTGGAGCCTCTGGAATATCTACATCGCGCATCATTCTAAAAATTTTTGAAAGCAAAAGCTGTGGTTGTTTTTGCGCAAGATTAATTCTGTAATCTGTAAGCCTTTTTTCTACCACTGCTATTTTTTCTCTATTCTCACGCATTGCTGCTGTATCATTTTTGCTTTTGGCATTTTTGTAGGCTACTTCAAGTGGTGTAAGCTCTTCGCCTATTTTGCTGGTAAATCGGCTATAATCAAAAAACGCGGTGTTTTCAATTGATCCTTTCACCTTCATGTGGCCCGAGTAATCTAACGTATCTGTTTCTAAACTAAAATTTTGTTCAGTAACAACAAAATCAAAAAGTAAAGCTTTGTCATAGCTAGCAATTAAATAAATACCACCTTGTAATTTGTCTTTTCCTTTAAATACCATTTCTCCTGAAGCATTGGTGGTAGCACTGTCTTTAATGTACTGCTTATCGCCATAGTAATAGCCAATAAAAAATTTGGTGTTGGGAGCCTTATTAATTTTAACTACAATTTGGTAAGCAAATGCTTGTTGTAAGCCAGTTAAAAGTAATCCTAATAACAATAGTTTTCTGTACATATAAAAAATCCTTTGTGTTGTTAATTGTTTGGTAAAAGTACGATATGTTTATCTACCTATTATGTGCTGCAATTATATTAACAAAATTTTAAGCGGCAAACTCTGATAATAATCAAATGTTGTATTGAGCGATATCATTATTAATCGCGTGCTTAATGTGCATCTTTGAGTCATCAATTTAAACACAATTATGACAACCACATCATCAAATTACTTGTACGATTTACACAAAATTTACCAAACATGGGTTAGTGAGTTAGCATTGGCTAATGACGAAATTGGCTCTTTCAAATCAAACCTAGAAAAAGTAGCAATAGCTAATAATAAACTTGAGGTTACGGCTTTGGTTGAACAATTTCAAAACAAATTCACCACACATCTAAACGAATTGCAAATACTGCGTCATGATGTGAATACGGCTGAAGCTAAGTTACGTGAAAGTGTTAACGAAAATCCAGTAGCTGTTGATCATCGCAAAATGGAAATGGATGCTTCGCTAAACGACCGTATGCAAACGTTTACTAAACTTTTCACCGAGTTAAAAGCAGAGTATAATAATTTTTTAGCCAAGACATTGTAATTTTGGCGGGTGCAACAACTACCCGAAAAATTTAAAGAAAACGTTCGGTCCTTGCTAAAGCAGGAGGCCGAACATTTTTTTGCTTCGCTTTTTAATGAGCCCGCAACCACGGTAAGGCTAAATCCATTAAAGCTCATAGATACATTTAATCAATATAAGGTGGTTGATTGGTGTGATAACGCAAGATACCTTGCAAAACGACCATCATTTATAGCCGATCCACTTTTTCATGCAGGTGCATACTATGTGCAAGAGGCCTCATCAATGTTTATTCAACATGCCTTTAAGTACATTACTCAAAATAATAACACTCCACTAAAAGTACTTGATTTATGTGCAGCACCAGGAGGCAAAACTACGCTCATACAATCCTTATTAAGTGATGATGATTTACTGGTAGCAAACGAAATTATTAAAACCCGAGTTCCTGTTTTAGAAGAAAACTTAATAAAATGGGGGCGAGCTAATATGGTTATCACCAATAATGATTCAAAAGATTTTAAAAAACTGAAGCATTATTTTGATGTAATTTTAGTTGACGCTCCATGCTCGGGCGAAGGCATGTTTAGAAAAGATAAACAAGCCATTGAAGAATGGAGCGAAGACAATGTTCAACTATGCACCGAAAGACAACAGCGTATTATTGCCAATATCTCAGAAGCATTGAAACCAGGCGGTTATTTAATATATTCAACCTGCACCTTTAATACAAAAGAGAACGAAGAAAATGTACATTGGATGATGGAACAATTCGGGCTTCAAAGTGTACAAATTCCCGATTCAAATTTTGAAGGAGTTACTTCAATAAGTCAATTTAATAACTTACCTCTATACGCTTATCGCTTTTATCCGCACCAAGTAAACAGTGAAGGTTTTTTTATGGCATGCTTAAAAAAGCCTCAACACGAAACTAGCAAACAAGCAACCCTTAAAAACCAACAACAAGCAAAACTAGCTCCTGCGTTAGTGCAATCAGTAAATTATTGGTTACACAATTCCGCTGCTTTCGAAATAATCCTAAAGGAACCATTTGTTTTGGCCTACCCCAAGCAATTATATGCACATATGGTTTATTTAAAATCAGTATTAAACGTAAAACTAGCAGGGCTTTACTTAGGCGAGTTTATTAAAAATAAAATTGTACCTAGTCATCAATTAGCGCTAAGCATACATTTAAATAATAGTGTTCCTAAATTACCTACTACATTAATAGATGCACTAAAGTATCTGCGAAAAGATACCTTTGCAACCCCTAATTTGGTTCAAGATATTTATTTAATAACCTACAATAAATTAGGAATAGGGTGGGCCAAGATAATGCCCAACCGCATGAATAATTACTTGCCAACCAATTGGCGTATTTTAAAAGATTTAAATCAATTGATTAATTCAAATGAAAATTCATAGAGTATTAGTAGAAGCAGTAATAAGTGCCCTTGAGCAAGTTTTTATTGAAGGGCGTTATGCCGATAAGGTAATTGAACGAATACTAAAGGCAAACCCCAAGTGGGGTTCACGCGATAGAGCATACATTGCAGAAAACACCTACGAAATGGTTCGTTGGTGGCGTTTAATAAATTTCGTAGCCGATAATCAAGAAAGTAATATAAACAAAGGCAGCTTATGGCACATGTTTGGAGTTTGGCAAGTTTTAAAAGGAGCCGAGTATCCTGCATGGACAGAGTTTAAAAACATTAAACCTGCATATATTAATAAACGTAAAGAAGAAGCTCAAAAGGATTTACGTATAGCCCAATCCATCCCTGATTGGTTAAATGATTTAGGTAAAGAACAGATTGGTGAGACATGGGCTGGTGAAATTGCCGCATTAAATACTCCCGCCTCGTTGGTTATAAGAACCAATACACTCAAAATAACCCGCGATGAATTATTAAAACAACTTCACCAACAAGAAATCAAAGCAGAACCAATACCTGGTTATACAGAAGCAATTCGTATCATTAAGCGAACTAACCTATTTGCTAATCCACTGTTTAAAGCCGGTTTTTTTGAAGTTCAAGATGCCTCATCTCAAAGTGTTGCCGAGTATCTTGATGTAAAACCAGGCATGCATATTATTGATGCGTGTGCCGGTGCAGGCGGAAAAACGCTGCATTTATCCGCACTAATGCAAAGTAAAGGACGTATCATATCCATGGATACAGAAGCATGGAAGTTAGAAGAGCTACGTAAAAGAGCCAAGCGATCAGGTGCACAAAACATAGAAACAAGAACAATTCAAGAAGGAACAATTACCAAGTTGTATAATTCTGCCGATCGAGTTTTATTAGATGTGCCTTGCTCTGGTCTAGGTGTAATTAAACGTAATCCTGATGCGAAATGGAAACTAAAGCCTGATTTTATTGAGCAAATAACCATTACCCAACAACAAATTTTAAGCGAATATGCCAAAATGGTTAAGCCTGGAGGTAAATTAGTTTACGCTACATGTAGTATACTGCCACAAGAAAATGCGAAACAAGTAGAGTTATTTTTGGCCAATAATGCAGAGTTTAGTTTGGTAAAACAACAAACAATATCGCCCGCGCAGTCAGGTTTTGATGGCTTTTTCATGGCTTTAATCGAAAAAAGTAAAAAATAATAGCCTCATTTATAGGCCAATTGTTAAATAAACGTTAGGAGTACTTGCGGCCGAAGGAAATAGAGTTACATTTGCATCCCCTTACAGCGAGAGCGAGAGGGGATAAAAAGTTCTTTAGAAGCAGAGATGGCGGGCGTTTTGAGAGATAGGGTATTAGAAAGAAGATAGAAATAAATTCAAAAAAATACTTGACAAATT
>CAZJHS010000104.1:0-9618 GCA_964545895.1 uncultured Chitinophaga sp.
TAATGGTTGCATTATTGTTTTTGCTAGCTAATTCAAACAACCAATTATCAAAATCAATCCTACGTATACAATGGCCAACTTTGCTAAAACTAAAGCTCAAACTTTTAAAATTAGGACTGTATAACTTAGCTTGGGTAATGTTGGTTTTAGGAGCAAAATCAAGCAAGCTGGTTTCAAGCGCTGGGTCTATTTGCCTCAAAATGCGTTTAGCTACCGAGCTTACTGCATCACCACATATCTTATCTCTAGGGAAAGTATCTTTATCAAGCAAAGCAACTTTTAGCCCGCTGTTTTGTAAGGCTATGGTGCATGTGGCTCCAGCTGGGCCAGCGCCTAAAATAATTACATCAAACTGTTGTACGGTTGCAGTGTTCAATTTTATTAAAAGTAGTTTTATGCAAGTATAACAAGTAAAAGTAATTAAACCTTATGCCAATACTAACATCATAAGTACTAAATTGCAGTATGATTAAACTTCGTTTGCTTGTAATAGGATTGTTATGCATGAAAATAGCTGGAGCCCAGTTGTATTTTCCTCCATTAACTACCAATACTTGGGATACCATTTCGCCTAAAACATTAGGCTGGTGCGTGGATAGAACCGATAGTTTGTATACGTTGTTGGAACAAAATAAAACAAAGGCGTTTATTATTTTAAAAGATGGCAAAATAGTGGTAGAAAAGTATTTTGGCACCTTTACGGCTGATTCTGCTTGGTATTGGGCATCGGCCGGAAAAACCATTACTGCCACATTAGTTGGCATTGCACAACAACAAGGCTTGTTAAATATTAACGATACTACCAGCAAATATTTGGGTAAAGGCTGGACAAGTTGTCCACCTGCCAAAGAAGATTTGATAAAAATTAAGCATCAACTTACCATGACCACGGGTATTGATTATTTGGTGCCCGATTGGGATTGCACTGATAGTGCTTGTTTAAAATACAAAGCAGATGCAGGCACACAATGGTTTTACCACAATGCCACTTATTTATTGTTACAAAATGTGTTAGAAGCCGCATCGGGCAAAACCCTACAGCAATATACCAACCAGCAATTAGGCTTAAAAATTGGCTTAAGTGGTTTGTGGTATGATGGCGTATTTTACTCGAAACCACGCACTATGGCTAGGTTTGGGTTGCTAATGTTAAATAATGGAATTTGGAACGGAGATACTATTTTAAAAGATAGAAATTATTATACCCAAATGACCAATACTTCGCAAAGCCTGAACGAATCGTATGGGTATTTGTGGTGGCTAAATGGTAAAAATAGTTACAAATTACCTGCATCTACTCAAACTTTTGCCGGCCCTGTTTGCCGGCCTGCACCAGCCGATATGATTGCTGGTTTGGGCAAAAACGATCAGAAATTATACATCATTCCATCGCAAAAAATAGTGGTAATACGAATGGGGGATCCTGCTACAGACAATAGCCCCGTTCCAGTAGTTTTTGATACCCTTTTGTGGAATGAATTAAACAAATATATGTGTACCAATACGGTGGGTTTAGCTTATCAAACAAGCAACAATTGGGGTGTAACGGTATGGCCAAATCCTGCATCAACCCAAATAGAGTTAACTTTTAATAACCCACAACTAGGCAACCAAACCATACATGTATACAACCAATTGGGTGTATTAGTTAAGCAATTTGTGGTAAGCGCAAATCAAACCAATATTGATGTGCAAGACCTAAAAGCAGGAGTGTACTATTTGGAGATAAAAGGGCAGCAGGCCGCAAAAATGGTTAAAGTGATTAAACTATAACTAGCAGTTATAAAGCTTAAGCATATTCTTCCACGTTAGGCGATTTAATAAGCTTGTAACCAACGCCATGTTCGTTTAAAATTTCTAAAGAAGTATTCATCTTTATAAGCTTGCGGAGCTTTGATAAATAAACATCTAAACATTTTGAGGTATAATTATCTGTGTTACCCCAAACATCCAACATAATGGTTTTTCTATCTACAATGGCGTTAAAGTTTGCCAATAAAATTCTAAATAAGTGCGATTCTTTACTGCTTAGTTTTACAGTTTTGCCACTACCTTGTATGGTACGTGTATTGTAATCAAATACAAAATCGGTTGGTATTTCAACCGCTTGGGGTTGGGTTGATTTTTGGCTTCTGCGTAAAATAGCCTCTACGCGCAATACCAAATCTCTAATTTGAAATGGCTTTAAAATATAATCATCGCAACCTTCTTCAAAAGCCAAATATTTAATACTTAACTCGTGATTTCCTGTTACAAACAAAAATGGGAGAGAAGGGTCTGTATTTCTGATGTGTTGGCTTAATTCAACACCATTCATATCGGGTAACGAATAATCTAATATGCAAATATCAAACGCACCTGCGTAAAAGTGAGCAATTGTCTCTTTGCCCGATTTGTACCATGTTAAAGCAGAACCGTTTCCGGTAAAAACAGCTTCAATTAAAGCACCAACTGATGGGTCATCTTCGACAAGTAAAATTTTTATCGACATAGTAAATGTGGTTATAGGTATGCAATTATAACGTTTTTATTCATCATGTTTAGGCTAATTAACCCTGATTAAATACAATTAAGAATTTTTTAGTGAAAAAAGTCATACCTCAAATTTGGCATGATATAGATTTAAATTATACCACGATTTAAATTTAGATTTAGTTTAAATAAATGAAATAATTGGATTAATTTCGTGCCATAATATGGCAGAAGAAGTAGATATTATTGACCAGGTAGTTAGTCAGGAATACAAGTACGGATTTACTACCGATATTGAAATGGACGTTGCGCCCAAGGGCTTAAACGAAGATATTGTTAAATTCATTTCGGCCAAGAAAAACGAACCAGAATGGATGTTGGAGTATCGTTTAAAGGCATTTCGCCATTGGCAAACTTTGCCAGAACCAACTTGGCAAAATTTCAGCTACGATAAAATTAATTTTCAGGATATCATTTATTATGCTGCTCCAAAAGAGAAGATTAAACTAAATAGTTTAGATGAAGTGGATCCTGAATTGCTGAAAACGTTTGAAAAATTAGGCATTTCCTTAACTGAACAAAAACGCTTAACAGGTGTTGCGGTTGATGCCGTGTTTGACTCTGTATCAATTGCCACTACGTTTAAAGACCAGTTAAAAGAAAAAGGCATTATTTTTTGTGCCATGAGCGAAGCCGTTCACGAACATCCTGATTTAGTAAAGAAATACTTAGGTTCGGTAGTTCCGCATACAGATAATTTCTTCTCGGCATTAAATGCAGCTGTTTTTAGCGATGGTTCATTCGTGTATATTCCAAAGGGTGTTCGTTGCCCAATGGAACTATCAACTTATTTCCGCATAAATGCCGAAAACACAGGCCAATTTGAGCGTACTTTAATTATTGCTGATGATAACTCATACGTAAGTTACCTAGAGGGATGTACAGCACCAATGCGCGATGAGCATCAATTGCACGCTGCTGTGGTTGAGTTAGTAGCACATACTAATGCCGAAATAAAATACTCAACTGTACAAAACTGGTATCCTGGCGATAAAGAAGGCAAAGGTGGTATTTACAACTTTGTAACTAAACGTGGTATTTGCATGGGCGATCATTCAAAAATTAGTTGGACTCAAGTGGAAACTGGTTCGGCTTTAACTTGGAAATACCCTAGCTGCATTTTAAAAGGTGATTATTCTGTTGGCGAATTCTTTTCAGTTGCAGTAACCAACAATATGCAACAAGCCGATACAGGTACCAAAATGATTCATATTGGTAAAAACTCTAAAAGCAGAATTGTATCAAAAGGAATATCAGCAGGCAAATCTCATAATACCTATCGTGGCTTAGTTAAAGTAAACAAAAAGGCTGATATGGCGCGTAATTATACCCAATGCGACAGTATGTTAATTGGCGATAGAAGCGGAGCTCATACCTTCCCTTATTTAGAAATTAATAATAAAACAGCCACCGTTGAGCACGAAGCAAGTACCAGTAAAATTGGAGAAGACCAAATTTTTTACTGCAACCAACGTGGCATAGGAACCGAAGAAGCTATAGGATTAATTGTTAACGGCTTTTGCCGCGAAGTTTTAAACCAACTTCCAATGGAGTTTGCTGTTGAAGCTCAAAAGTTATTAGCAGTATCATTAGAAGGTTCGGTAGGATAATTAGTTTTGAGTTCTTAGTTCGAAGTACTTAGTTATGAGTAAAATTGAAAAGGTAGAGGATTTAATTTCATGGCAAAAATCGAAAGATTTAACCATTGAAATTTATAAGATTACCAAAAGCAATGCTTTCGCTAAGGATTTTGGACTTTGTAATCAAATACAAAGGGCAGCAGTTTCAATTCCTTCTAATATAGCCGAAGGGTTTGGAAGGGGAGGAAATAAGGAATTTCTTCAATTTCTATCCATTGCAAAAGGCTCGTTATATGAACTAAAAACGCAATTAATAATAGCATTTGAAATTGGCTATTTAACTGATATTGAATATACTAAATTAAAAAATGATTCAGATGAAATAGGTAAATTAATTACAGGTTTTATGAATTATTTAAATCAATCAGAATTAAAAGGAATAAAGTATAAATAAGTTCGGTTTTGTAAAACTAAGAACTAAGTACTTCGAACTAAGAACTAAAGTATGTTAGAGATAAAAGATTTAAAAGCAGAAATTGAGGGTAAGAAAATCCTAAACGGAATAAACCTAGTAATTAATCCAGGTGAAGTACACGCTATTATGGGGCCAAATGGTGCCGGTAAAAGTACGTTATCTTCTGTATTAGCTGGTCGTGCCGATTATACCGTAACAGGTGGCGAGGTTACCTTAAATGGCAAAGATTTATTAGAGCTTTCGCCCGAAGATAGAGCACGTGAAGGTGTATTTTTAGCATTTCAATATCCGGTAGAAATACCAGGTGTAAGTACTACTAATTTCCTTAAAACGGCTATCAACGAAAAACGTAAATACCACGGACAAGAGCCCATGGAAGCCACAGACTTTTTAAAGTTTATGCGCGAAAAAATGGAGCAAATGGAAATGGATAAAAGTCTTACTTCACGCAGCTTAAACGAAGGTTTTAGTGGTGGTGAAAAGAAGCGCAACGAGGTGTTTCAAATGGCCATGCTTGAGCCAACTTTGGCTATTTTAGATGAAACCGACTCTGGTTTAGATATTGATGCCTTAAAGCTAGTTTCAACTGGCGTAAATAAACTACGCAGCCCCGAGCGCTCATTTGTAGTTATTACGCATTACCAACGCTTGTTAGATTACATTGTACCTGATTTTGTACATGTACTTTACAAAGGCCGCATTGTTAAAAGTGGTGATGCTAGTTTAGCTAAAGAATTAGAAGCTAAAGGTTACGATTGGATTAAAGAAGAGGTAGAAGCTAACGCCCAATAGGATAAAAGCATGTTATTAGAAACACTTAAAAACGATTTTAACCAATATAAAGCTCAAGCCGAAAAGGGTTCTTTTTTGGAGTTACGCGAGCAAGCTTTTGCCGAGTTTGAAGGATTGGGTTTTCCAACTACCAAACACGAAGAGTGGAAATATACCAACCTAAAACAAATTACCGAAGGCAAGTTTAATACCACTTGCACTGTTAATCCTGAGGTAAAAACGCTTGTAAATAGTTTGGTTTATGCTACCCTTAAAGCTAATTTATTGGTGTTTGTAAATGGTACGTTTGTATCAGAGCTATCAACAGTAATTGAGGCCGACAATGCTATTGTTATTGGTAGTTTAGCCGCAATGCGACACACACATAAAGCAACATTCGAAAAGCATTTTGGCAAGTATGCAAGCATCCAAAACCAAGCACTTACTGCGCTAAATACTGCCTTATTAAGTGATGGTGCATTTGTGCATGTAGCACCTAATAAAACAGTTGCAAATCCTATTGTTATTTTAAACATAACGGATGCAAATGAGTTAAATGTTTTAGCACAACCGCGTAATTTAATTGTGGTTGATGCAAATTCAACTGCTACTATTGTAGAGGCCTACCACGCAACCGGAAGTAATGCTTCATTTATAAATGTAGTAACCGAAACCTATGTGGGCGAAAATGCACACCTAGAACACTACAAAATTCAGCAACAGGCAGGAGAGAGCTATCAAACCAACTTTAACCAAATATTTCAGGAGGGCAACACCAACATCAACCATGTAACTCTTACACTTGATGGAACTATGGTACGTAACAACCTGCATTATTTTATGAATGGGCAAAACTGCAACAGCTTGTTGTATGGTTTGTACATTACCGATACTAATGATTTTGTAGATAACCACACCCGCGTTGATCATGCTAAGCCTAACTGCTTTAGCGATGAAAAATATAAAGGCATACTAAAAGATAAATCTACAGCGGTATTTAATGGTAAAATTATGGTGCATTTAGATGCCCAAAAAACCAATGCATACCAGCGCAATCAAAACATATTGTTAAGCGATGATGCTACCATAAACACCAAACCGCAATTAGAAATTTTTGCCGATGATGTAAAATGTACGCATGGTGCTACCATTGGCCAAATGAACGAAGAGCAAATGTTTTACCTACGTAGCAGAGGAATTCCCGAAAACGAAGCACGTAAATTATTACTAAATGCCTTTGCCGATGATATTGCTGAAAAGATTAAAATACCTGAGTTGGTGGCTTTATTAGAGCAGCAAATAGACGAAAAACTTTAGTAATATTACACTGATTGCATCAGATTTAAGGATTACACAAATTATGGATATCATTGAAGAACCAATTACTGATTATGAACAGTTTCCTTTAAAAAATGAGACTTACAGTATTATTGGTGCTTGTATGAATGTGTTTAATGAATTGGGTAATGGATTTTTAGAAGCTGTATATCAAGATGCGTTAGAAATAGAGTTTCAGTTATTAAATATCCCATATCAACGTGAAGTGCCATATTGGGTAAGCTATAAAGGCAAACAACTAAACAGAAAGTATATAGCCGATTTTGTTTTGTATGATTCAATTGTACTCGAGTTAAAAGCTCAAGACTTTGTTGTTAAAGCAAATCATAATCAAGTAATAAACTACCTCAAAGCGTCAAAACATAAAGTGGGGTTGCTTATTAACTTTGGCGAAAAATCATTGGTCTATAAACGCTTCATCAAATAAAATAAACTAAACCAATCTGTGTAATTCGAGTAATCAACATTTAATTTGTGCTAAACAACAATAAACCAACATCAGTGTAATCAGCGTAATCAACATTTAATCTGTGCTAAAAAACATAACCCATATCCGTTCGCAGTTTCCCATTCTTCACCAAGAGGTTAATGGTAAGCCATTGGTGTATTTTGATAATGCTGCAACTACGCAAAAGCCTAAACAGGTAATTGATGCATTGCAACGTTATTACGAGTTGGATAATGCTAACATTCATAGAGCTGCGCACACGTTAGCTGCACGCTCAACAGATTATTTTGAAGATACCCGCAAAGCCATACAACAGTTTATAAATGCCAACGAAGATGCCGAATGTGTTTTTACAAAAGGCGTAACCGAAAGCATAAATTTGGTAGCGCAAACCTGGGGCAGGGCCAACCTAAAAGCAGGCGATGAGGTGTTAATTACCACCATGGAGCATCACAGTAATATTGTGCCATGGCAAATGATTTGCGAAGAAAAAGGAGCTACACTAAAAGTTATACCTATAAATAATGCAGGCGAGTTATTGATGGATGAGTTTGATAAACTGTTATCAAATCAAACAAAAATGGTAGCTTGTGTATGGGTAAGCAATGCACTGGGAACTATAAACCCAGTTGAAGAAATAATTAAAAAGGCCCACGCAGTTGGTGCTAAAGTATTGTTAGATGGCGCACAAGCTTGCTCGCACATGCAAGTTGATGTGCAAGCATTAGATTGTGATTTTTTAACCATATCATCACACAAATTATATGGCCCAACTGGCGTAGGTGTGCTTTATGCAAAGCGCGAGTTGCTTGATGCCATGCCGCCTTACCATGGTGGTGGCGAAATGATTAAAGAAGTAACGTTTGAAAAAACTACTTACAACGAAATTCCTTATAAGTTTGAAGCCGGAACACCCAATATTGCTGATGTAATTGCCTTTAAATACGCATTAGATTATGTGAATGAATTGGGCAAAGAACATATTGCCGCTCACGAAAATGAGTTGTTAAACCATTTTGTTGATGGTGTTGAGCGCATCAACCAATCAACCAATCAATCAATAACGCTTGTAGGAACGGCAAAAAACAAAGTTTCTGTTCAATCGTTTGTGGTAAATAATATGCACCATTTTGATGTGGGAATGATGCTTGATGCCAAAGGAATTGCTGTACGCACGGGCCATCATTGCACCCAACCCTTAATGCAACGTTTAGGATTAGATGGAACTGTGCGAGCTTCGTTTGCATTTTATAATACTATTGATGAAGTAGAAGTGCTGCTTCAAGCATTAAGTTCAATTGTGAAATTTGCTAATAGATAAATACCTTGACCACAACCGACATACAAAACGAAATCATCGATAACTTTTCGCTGTTTGATGGCGATATGGAAAGTACCTTGTTTTACTTAATGGATTTAGGTAAAAAACTACCATCCATGCCCGATGAGCATAAAACGGAAGAGTTTATGGTTAAAGGCTGCCAAAGTAAAGTATGGGTTTATCCAAACTTTACTGATGGTAAAGTGCATTTTGAAGCCGATAGTAATACCGAAATTACCAAAGGTTTGGTGTATTTGTTATGGAGCATTTGGAACAATCAAACACCACAAGAAATACTAAATACCGAATTGTTTTTTATTGATAAAATAGGCATGAGCCGCATGATTGGAAGCCAGCGTAGCAATGGGTTTACCAGCATGATTAAGCAAATGAAAATGTACGCATTAGCATACAGCAACCGTTAACAAGCATCAACATGGAAGAGACCAACAATACTGAAACCAATATAACACCTGCAAAAAACTTTGTAGATGTACAAAATGAAGCTATACAAGTACTTCAAACGGTGTACGACCCCGAAATACCTGTAAATATTTACGAGTTAGGGTTAATTTACGAAGTAAACGTAAACAACAACCTTGATATTGAAATTATCATGTCGTTAACCTCTCCGTTTTGCCCTGCAGCCCAAAGTATGCCTGCCGAAATAAAAGAGAAGTTGTTAAATATTGAAGGCGTGAATGAGGTAGAAGTTAAAATCACCTTTGATCCACCTTGGAGCCAAGATTTGATGAGCGAAAGTGCAAAACTGCAACTTGGGTTTATGTAATCCAACGTGAATTCAGAATCAATAAACTGCTGTTAAAATAAACAAGCAGTCGTTTGGCTAAATAAACTTCTTTTTAATGCAGCGTTAAATGGTAAAAACATAGTTTTGGTGTCCCACAATTATCAAAACAATGTTTAATTTCTTAACCAACAGCGCTGCCCAAAAGGCATTTTTAAAATCGTATCCCCAATACAAAAAAACAGCGCACTTAGATCAGCTGCGCAAAACAGAATATAGCCGACTTGATAAGCAAGGGCATGTTTATTTAGATTATACCGGAGGAAATTTGTATAGCGAACGTCAACTTAAAAAGCATTTAACGATGCTTAGCCAAAACGTATTTGGCAATCCACATTCTACCAA
>CAZJHS010000105.1:0-9595 GCA_964545895.1 uncultured Chitinophaga sp.
CCGAAATTTCCATTTTTGTTTACGTTTGGTGTAAACCTATTTCAGGACAAGACATGGAGCCTAAGCGGAACCTCGGGGGAAGCCCCAAACAAAAAATCCCCCACAGCTTTTACACCACGGAGGATTTAACCTTAACCTATTAAATTAACCTTACTTATTCATGCAGACGCTTCGGTCTGCATCTTCGACTCGAGGAAGCTGTTATTGATTCACAAACTCAAATTGATTTTTATCGTTGAGTTTAATTAATACGCTGCTATCTTTTTTGATGTTGCCCATTAAAATCTCTTTAGAGAGTTCGTTTAAAATGCGTTTTTGCATCACACGTTTTAGTGGGCGGGCACCAAACTGAGGGTCGTAACCCAACTGCGATAACCAATCTAATGCTTCATCGGTGGCGCTAATTTCCATGCCTTGTTCGGCCATGGTATGTTGCAACGATTTAAATTGAATGTTTACAATTTCGCGCACGTTTTCGCGGCTTAATGGCGTAAACATCATTACGTCATCTATACGGTTTAAAAACTCGGGTCTAATGGTATGTTTTAATAAATCCATTACTCCAGCTTTGGCTTCCGCAATTTTATCTTCTTTGTTAAACTCGTTGTAATCTTCCAGTTTTTCTTGAATAATGTGCGAGCCAATGTTCGATGTCATGATGATGATGGTATTTTTAAAATTAGCCATACGACCTTTGTTATCGGTTAAGCGTCCATCATCTAACACTTGTAACAAAATGTTAAATACATCGGGGTGTGCTTTTTCAATTTCATCTAACAACACCACCGAATAAGGACGTCTGCGCACGGCTTCTGTTAACTGTCCGCCTTCTTCGTAACCCACGTATCCAGGAGGCGCTCCAATTAAACGACTAACGGTATGTTTCTCTTGGTACTCGCTCATGTCAATACGCACCATGGCATTATCTTGATTGAATAAAAACTCAGCCAATGCTTTTGCCAACTCTGTTTTACCAACACCTGTTGTACCTAAAAATATAAACGAACCAATTGGTTTTTTGGGGTCGCTTAAGCCTGCACGGTTTCTGCGAATGGCATCGGCAATGGCCTCAATGGCTTCTTCTTGTCCAACCACACGTTTGTGCAATTCATCTTCTAAGTGCAATAACTTTTCGCGCTCACTTTGTAGCATACGCGTAACTGGCACACCTGTCCAACGACTTACCACACCAGCAATATCTTCGCTATCCACTTCCTCTTTTACCATGGCGCTATCGCCCTGTTGCTGGGTAAGTTTTTCTTGAAAATCTTGTAAACGCGCTTCTGCTTCTTTCGATTTTCCGTAGCGTATTTCGGCTACTTTAGCAAAGTCGCCATTGCGTTCAGCAATCTCTGCTTCGTGCTTCAGGTTTTCAATTTCTTGTTTGGTTTGTTGTATGCCATCAACCACTTGTTTTTCGCTTTGCCATTTTGCTTTTAACGAATTACGCTCGGCTTGTAGGTTTGAAATTTCTTCGCTTAGTTGTTTTATTTTATCATCGTCACCTTCGCGTTTAATGGCTTCTCGTTCAATTTCCAACTGCATAATTCTACGGTCCAATTGGTCTATCTCTTCGGGCACCGAATCAATCTCTAAACGTAATTTTGATGCCGCTTCATCCATTAAATCAATGGCTTTATCGGGTAAAAATCTATCGCTAATGTAGCGTTGCGATAACTCAACAGCAGCAATAATGGCTTCGTCTTTTATACGTACTTTGTGGTGCACTTCGTAACGTTCTTTTAAGCCACGTAAAATAGAAATAGCACTTTCGGTATCTGGTTCATCCACATATACCTTTTGAAAACGTCTTTCTAAGGCTTTATCTTTTTCGATGTAGCGTTGGTACTCGGCTAAGGTTGTTGCACCAATAGAACGCAACTCGCCACGGGCCAATGCTGGTTTTAAAATATTAGCAGCATCCATGGCTCCTTCGCCACCGCCACCTGCACCAACTAAAGTATGTATCTCGTCAATAAATAAAATAATTTCGCCATCACTATCCATTACTTCTTTTACCACTGCTTTTAAGCGTTCTTCAAACTCGCCTTTGTATTTTGCACCGGCAATTAAAGCGCCCATATCAAGCGAAAAAATACGTTTTGATTTTAAGTTTTCGGGTACATCACCACTTACAATACGATGTGCTAAACCTTCGGCAATTGCTGTTTTACCTACACCAGGTTCACCAATTAGTACAGGATTATTTTTGGTTCTGCGCGATAAAATTTGAAGCACACGTCTAATCTCTTCATCACGTCCAATTACCGGATCTAATTTGCCAGCTTGTGCTAGTTCGTTTAAGTTTTTAGCGTATTTGTTTAAAGAGTTGTATTGCGCCTCGGCACTTTGCGAAGTAACTTTATTGCCACCACGTAATTCCTTAATGGCTGCTTTTAAATCTTTTTCGTTTATGCCAGCATCTTTTAATAGGGTTGATGTGCTGTCGCCTGCCGATAGTAATCCTAATAAAAGGTGTTCAACAGATACAAACTCATCACCAAATTCTTTTAAAAACGATTGTGCTTTGCTTAAAGCTTGATTGGCTGAGTTGCTTAAATATTGTGCGCCACCACCACTTACTTTAGGATAGCCTTTAATCATGGCATCCAAAGCTTGCTCAATACGTGCAGGGTTGGCGTTTAGTTTTTTCAATAAAAACGAAACCACATTTTCGTCTGTTTCAAGCAAACCTTTTAACAGGTGTCCGGTTTCAATAGATTGATTGCCGGTTGCAGTTGCTATTTGCTGTGCTTGTTGCACCGCTTCCTGCGATTTGATGGTAAAATTATTAAAGTTCATATTGGGTTATTGTAGTTACTTACGTTTGTTTTTAACGTAGCATGCTATGCTCAACTTAAACACCAATAGTTAAATTAAGGTAAATATGTCGTGTATAAAATACGAAGGATGAAAAGATGGCTTAAATATGGATTTAAGTGCGTGTTAAAAGCCTGAAATTAAGCCAAGATGGCAAGGCTAAAATTTAATCATTGCCGAGGTGTATGGAATACCAATAATACTGTTAAATAATTCCTTATTGCTGTAAATTGCGGCTTCCCAAATTACATCATAGTTCGAAAGCCATCTTACACCAAATGAGTATAGGGGATAATAAGTATTTTGGTCGATGGGTATCAAAATATTTTCAGATATCAAAGCAACATCCTCGCTTGGTTCGTAGTATCCACTAATAGCTAAAGTTGGTTGAACTAAACTACCTACACGTGCACCTGCATTAAAGCTAATATTTGCATTGGTTGAACCAATGGTAAAAATACCTGTAGTAATATGTACAGGTTCAATTGGTGCGCTGCTACTTTGTGGTGTAAATATTTTAAAAAACATATAGCTCCCACCAATATAGGCGTTATCGCCAAGACGAGTGGTTAATTTACCCTGCAACATTACCATTGGTACTCCAGTTAGCAAGGTGTACAACTCAGTACCTGCACCTAACGATAGGTAATCGGTAAATGAATAATTTACAGTATGAAAAAGAGCATAATATCCTTTGTAGTATCCTTCACCTTTGGGCAATTGTATTGCACTTCCACTAAAAAAATAATTACCAGTATACATATCACTAGCATTATTTGATGGTACTTTTATCTTTTGTCTAATCTCTTCTTCTTTTGTTACACTGTTGGGGTATACCACCGATAGGCGTGGCTTGTTTGGTGATGTTGGTGGAGCAGCACGTCTTGGTGTTGCTTGAGTAGTTGTATCTTTTGGGGTGGTTGTAATGACTGTTGGTTCTGGATATAGTTGGCCGTTACTTACTTTGCGTAGTTTTTGTCCATTAACTTTTATGTAAGCAATTTCTCGTTTAAGTACTGTAAAGTTATCGCTATAAGGTTTGTGTAAAATTAGCATGCTATCGTTTTGATTTACGTACATTCCCTTAAACCAAAAAGAGTCAACAGTTACTAATTGTATGCTATCACCATACTTAAAATCAAATGGGTTATTATTTTGCTGAGCCAATGCTACTGTAGCTATTAGGCCAAGTATCCAAACTAAAATTATACGCACATACATAGGATTCAATAATAAGTTTATATTTTAATAGAGCCAAGTAGTTTGCTAATTAATACCCATTACGAGTTGGTAAATTTCGGGTAGTTTTTATGTTTAATAAGGCTAAAATAAGCTCTAGTTTATCCCAAAACTTTAACCAACTTAATGTTGGATTTAAATAGTTGGTTAGTATGCAGTAATTTACATTATACGGGCTTTTGTGATGATGGCCGTGCATTTTACGTGATTGTAAAAGCCCTGCTTTTTGAAGCAACACCACAAGCTTTCCGTTTTCTTTATCCGTTCGGTGTGCCATGGCATGTATTTCATTACCCATAGCCGCAAGTGCTAGTAATAAACCAATTTCCCAAGTGAATAAATTAAAACACCATAGGGTAAAGGCAATGCAAATACCTGCTATTACTGATATGCCAACTCTTTGTATAAAAGTATCTTTTAAAAATTTACGCGGTAATTGGTGGTGTTCTAAATTGGGTTTTACAATACTATTTCCAAAAAAATTCCAATCAGGATTTCCGTATGCATCTTCCCACCAATGTACAAAACCCGTAAGCAAGTCGGCACCCAAAAGGATACCGACTAATTTTACAATTAATATACTCATGAGGTTATTTTTTTGAGTTGTAACCAACAGATATACCTACTCTAAATCCATCCTTAGTAGGTATGCTAGCCCAAAAGTTTAAAGGAATATTCATTTTACCCGATTTTAGGGTTTTACCAAAACCAATTACCAAGGCCGAAGTAAATGAACTGGTTCCTCTGCTATCAACTGTTTTCTTTAATTCGTAGTTGGTAATACCCGCTTTTTTCAATTCATCTTCGGTGTAATACTTACCGTTTATTTTAGCTAAATCTTTAAAAGTACCAATACTAATTGATGGACCAATGGCTACTTCCCAACCCGATTTGTTGTTACGGAAACCATTTAAAATAGTTAAGCTAGGAATAAACATTTGTTGGTCAACGCCTGTAATCATAGGTATAAACTCAAACAATGCTTGGTAATTACCCTCGTTTAAATATTGTTTTTCAAATTGGTATCCAAACTGAAACATGGCTGGGTATGCTTCAAAACCACCATCACTTCTTTTTTGTCCTAAGCGTTCGGCTTGTACGCCAAATGCATAAGTATAACCAAAGCGCGGACCTTGTAAGTTTAAGCGAGCCTTATCAGGATTATTGATAGCGTTTTCGTAATCAAACTTTTTAGTTAAACGCAGTAGTAATTCTTCATCTACTTTTTGGTTAAACATTTTACGAACTGATAAACTTACCATATTTTGAACTTCAAGAGGTAGGTTTAAATACTCAGTTACGTTGGTGCGTTCAATAGCACCAGTTTTTACATTAATTAACCTAAAGGTAGTAATAATAGTTTGGCCATAAAGCTCTACACTACCTGTAAACATATAATCGCTTTGTATAGTATTACCAATTTCAAGTAAGCATGCTTTACCATAGCAGTTGGTTATGTTCAGTTTGTTTTTTTCAATTAAGTAAGTTACATCATAACGGTCGGTAACATCAAACGTATCAAGTTTTTCAAGTTCAATACGGGTTAAATTACCTGTTTGTGTGGGGTCTAACTGTATTCCTTTTGTATCAATATTAAGTACAGTAATAGATGCGCGTTTTTTGTTTTGTGCCAATGCCCAGTTACCTATTAATAAAACTGTTACTAATAAGATAGTTTTTAATGTGTTTAAAGTTTTCATATTGGTTGTGTTTTTAATGAGACAAAATTGGCCCCATTATGCACCCTAAACCAATTGTATTGCCCTACTAGCGCTACTTTGTTTAGTATTAAATGCAACGAAACAAGTTGGATAGATTAAAATTTGCATTTTTTGCAAAAACTCAACATTAATAAGTATCTTGCCGCATATCATCAACCCAAAATGACTAAAGCAAAAGATATACAAAAAGCTTTTTTAGCTCGTGTAAAATCAGTTTTACCAAGCAATGTTTCGTTTGTAGATGAATTAGCAGAATTGTTAAACACCAGTAACGACAGTGCTTACAGAAGATTACGTGCCGAAACACTCTTGAGCATCGATGAAATTGCCTTGATATGCGCACATTTTAAAGTGCCTTTTGAAACACAAACTCAGTCAAATGCTGATTCGGCTACGTTCAATTATTTTAAACTAGAAGGAAAAGAGGCCAATTTTAAACAATGGTTGTTAGGCTTGTGTAATAATGTAAAGCAAATAAGCCAAACGCCACAAAGCTCTATCTTGTATGCTGCTGATGATATTCCGATCTGGCATCATTTTTTTAACGATGATTTAGCTTCATTTAAAATATTTTATTGGTTAAAAAATATTGTAAACGACCCAGCATACGCTGGTAAAAAGTATAATGCATCATTAGTTGATCCTGAATTATTAAGTGCCGCTAAAGACCTTTTAGCACATTATAATAATTGTCAATCAACCGAAATTTGGAGCGAGGATACCATTAACAGCACCATTAAGCAGGTAGAGTATTTTTGGGAATCGGGTTACTTTGAAAATAAAGAACAAGCCATACTTATCTGCGATTGTTTGATAGCCGAAATTGAACACTTAAACAAGATGGCCGAAAACGAAAGTAAAGAGGCTGGTGGGTCACAAAATTTCAGACTATTCCAAAGCGAAATAATGATAGGTAATAACAGTATTATTGTTGATTTAAATGGCAATAAAATAGCCTTTTTAAGTAATAATACATTTAATATGATGAGTACCGTTAGCCCTGATTTTGTTCAGGAAAACGAGCGTTGGGTTACCAATTTATTGCGCAAGTCTATTCAAATTAGTAACGTGTCTGAAAAACAGCGTAACCGTTTTTTTAATGGTATGTTTGATAAGCTAAAACAACTCAAATCTCGCATTCAATAAATAGTATATTCGCACCTTAATTTTTAAAGATGAAATTAGCAAATCGCGTTGATTATATTAACGAACCTCAAACCATTGCTATGGCCAAGCTTGGCCGCGAATTAGCCGCACAAGGTTTTGATGTGATAAGCCTAAGTTTAGGCGAACCTGATTTTACTACACCTCAGCATATCAAGGATGCTGCTAAACAAGCCATCGATACAGACTTTAGTTATTATACACCTGTAGCCGGAATTCCAGAGTTGCGTGAAGCTATTGTAGCTAAATTTAAACGCGATAATAATTTGCACTTTACCGCTGATCAAATTTTGGTTTCTACTGGTGCTAAACATTGCATCATGAATGCCATGATGGCTTTGGTAAATAAAGGTGATGAAGTAATTATTCCTACACCTTATTGGGTAAGCTACTCCGAAATGGCTAAGTTAATTGAAGGTGTACCTGTTTTTATTAATGCCACGGTTGAGCAGCAATACAAAATAAACGCACAACAGTTAGAAGCTGCCATTACACCTAAAAGTAAGCTGTTTATTTTTTCATCACCATGTAATCCTACTGGTAGTGTATATAGTAAACAAGAGTTAGCTGATTTAGTTGCGGTATTCGAGAAACATCCTGATATATATATTATTTCGGATGAGATTTATGAGTTCATCAACTTTGTTGGTAAACACGAAAGTATAGGTCAATTTGAATCAATTAAAGATAGAGTAATTACCATTAATGGTTTATCAAAAGGGTATGCCATGACAGGTTGGAGACTTGGTTATTTGGCCGCACATCCTGCCATAACCAAAGCCTGCGAAAAAATTCAAAGTCAGTTTACTTCTGCTACTAGCAGCATTACACAAAAAGCTGCTGTTGCTGCTTTAAATGGCGATATGAAACCTAGTGAAGCTATGGTTGATGCATTTAAACGCAGACGTGAACTAATTTTAAATGAAGTAAAAAATATTCCACATTGGGTATGCAATAATCCTGATGGGGCATTTTATTTATTCCCTGATGTAAGTTATTATTTTGGTAAATCGGTTGATGGCATTACCATCAATACTGCTACCGATTTTTGTATGTACTTATTGCATCATGCCCATGTAAGCATGGTTACTGGCGAGGCTTTTGGAGCACCTCAATGTGTGCGCATGAGCTATGCTACCAGCGATGAAAAAATTGTGGAAGCTATGCGCAGAGTTAAAGTTGCATTAGATAAATTAAGCTAATTATACATGCTAAATAAATTTAACGGATTAAAAGTTTTAGTAGTAGGTGATGTAATGATTGATGCTTACTACTTTGGTAAGGTTGAGCGCATATCGCCCGAAGCTCCCGTGCCTGTTGTGGCGGTTGATAAAAAAGAAAAGCGTTTAGGTGGTGCTGCTAATGTAGCCATGAATTTGGTAGCACTTGGTGCAAAACCAATAGTATGCTCGGTAGTAGGAAACGATAAAGATGGGGAGGATTTAATTGAACTTTTTCATCAATATGGAGTTGGAACAAGCGGTATTGTAAAATCAAAAGATAGAGTTACTACGGTAAAGTTGCGTGTAATATCGCAAGCCACCCAAATGTTGCGCATTGATAGCGAAGATACCAAACCTATTAATGAGGTTGAAAATTATGAATTGGTTGAGCGTATTCATCAACTTTTGATTGATGCTGATGTGCTTATTTTTGAGGATTATGATAAGGGTGTTTTAACGGCAGCTAATATTGCTAAAATAACTGCTGATGCTAATCAGCGCGGAATACCAGTAGTGGTTGATCCTAAAAAACGCAACTTTAATAACTTTACTGGTGCCGATTTATTTAAACCTAATTTAAAGGAATTAAAAGAAGGTTTAAAAGTAGATTTTGATGTGGAGGATAAACCTGCATTAGAGCAAGCTGTAATAACATTAATGCATACCATGCAATTAAAACATGCTATGATTACCATGAGTGAACATGGCGTGATGATTACGGATGGAAATGTGTTTCATTACATTCCCGCGCACTTCAGAAAAATAGCTGATGTAAGTGGGGCAGGAGATACCGTAATTAGTGTGGCGGCCTTATGTTTTGCCCTAAAGTTAGATATGAAAACAACAGCCGAAATGGCCAATTTAGCGGGTGGTTTGGTGTGCGAAGAAGTAGGCGTTGTGCCAATTGATAAAGCTATTTTTGAGCAAGAAATAAAAGCCTTGGGTTTATTGTAATATGATTACCATGTTTAAACATAGTGTCTTTTTTGTTTTAGTTTCACTGTGTTTTTTTGCTGCGCATGCTCAAGTACAAAATCCACAACACCTGCGCGAAGCTGATGTAATGTATAGCAAACGTACTTGGCGTATTATTGAGTTGCGTGAGCGACAAAATAAAGTAGCCATGTGGCCATCAAATCCAGTAGTAAAAGTATTGTACGATGGATTGGCAAATGGTACTTTGCGCGCCTACAAAAACGATTCGTTAACTTCTTTTTGGGATTTAGAACAGTTTTTTAAAATTGGTGCCGATACTTTTTTGGTACGCAAGCTGATCAACCCCAATAGTGATGATGACCTTTATACTGTTGATACTGTAATTGAAAGGTTTAACGCTGTTGAACGTGTTAAACAATTATTGCTGTTAGAGGAAGTTTATTTTGATGCAAGCACCGCACAACAGCGTACACAAATTATTGCTATTGGGCA
>CAZJHS010000106.1:0-7736 GCA_964545895.1 uncultured Chitinophaga sp.
CAGCAGAACTTTTACTGGTGGTACAAAAAAAGAATTAAACACTTGGGAAATTAGCGTTCGCAATACGCGTAAAGAACCTATTACCATTGTAATTGAAGACCAAATACCTGTTAGTAGCGATAAAGAGATTGAAGTGAAAGCACTGAATACTGGTGGTGCTAACTATGATGAAGCTACTGGTAAACTGTATTGGACAATTACTATTGATGCAGAAAAAACACAAACTGTAAAATTTAGTTTTGAAGTAAAATATCCTAAAGATAAATTGGTAACACCATACTAAATAGTTTGCCATTTTATGCCTAATGCACCAGCTAACACCCCAACTTTTGAGAGTGATATTGCCAAATATTGGTTTGAAGATGGCATACTAATATCTGACTCAAAAAGTGTTTTACGCACAGTTGATAATATTAGTAATAATGCTTTGTTGGTAAAAAAAATTACTAATAACACACCAGCTTTGCTTCTTATTTACTTAGCTGATTCTCCCATACCTGATAAAGCTACAAGACAATTATCAACCGAAGTTTTGCCTACAATTTATAAAGCAATGGCTATGGTATCAAAACCAGGGTTAAGCCAATTTATTATGAAAATTTTGTTTAAACTTAAACAGCCACCTATACCCATGAAAAACTTTTCCAATACAGAGGAAGCTAAGGCGTGGCTCAAACAATTTAAACATTAAGCATGCGCATAAGCTATGAATAACTAAATGTAATGACATACCTGTTTATCCTTAAATAGCCTTATTTTAGCAGAGCAAAAAATTCCGTATGGGTATCAAATCATTATTAGCAAAACCTTTTGCTAAATATATTTCGAAGCAAGTAAAACAAGAATCATTAGATGCATTAGCCTATCAGCAAAAAATATTTGCTTATTTAATGCAAAACCTTGCTAAAACAGCATTTGGTAAACACCACCATATTACCCCACAAACCACTTACCTGCAATTTAAACAAAACGTACCCGTTCGCGATTACGAAGGTTTGAAACCATATTTTGACAGATTGGTTGAAGGAGAAGCGGATATATTTTGGCCAGGTAAACCTATTTATTTTGCTAAAACCAGCGGAACTACTTCGGGGGTAAAATACATTCCAATTACTAAAGAGGCTATTCCGTTTCATATTAACTCGGCACGTAATGCGCTGTTATGTTACATAGCCGAAACAGGCAATGCCGATTTTGTTGATGGTAAATTAATCTTCTTATCAGGAAGCCCAACACTTGATACTAAAAACGGGATTTTTACAGGACGATTAAGTGGCATTGTAAACCATCATGTACCACAGTATTTGCGTAAAAACCAAATGCCATCTTACACCACCAATTGCATTGAAGATTGGGAAACCAAAGTAGATGCAGTAGTAGATGAAACCCTGAACGCAAACATGACATTGATTAGTGGCATTCCACCTTGGGTACAAATGTATTTTGATAAGTTGAGTGAGCGTAGTGGCGGTAAAAAAATGAAAGATATTTTCCCTAACTTTAACTTGTTTGTATACGGTGGAGTAAACTTTGAACCTTATCGTGCCAAAATAGAACAAAGCATAGGAAAAAAAATAGATACCATTGAAACCTACCCAGCTAGCGAAGGTTTTATTGCTTACCAAGATTCGCAAACAGCGAATGGATTATTGCTATTAACCAACAATGGAATGTTTTATGAATTTATTCCGGTTGATGAATTTTTTAACGAAAACCCAACACGTATTAGTTTGGCCGATGTTGAACTCCATAAAAACTATGCGATAATACTAAACACCAACGCTGGATTATTTGGGTATAACATTGGCGATACGATTAAATTTGTTTCTAAAAATCCATACCGCATTGTTGTTACTGGCCGCATAAAACATTACATATCGGCCTTTGGCGAGCATGTAATTGGCGAAGAAGTAGAACATGCCTTATTAAGTGTGGCAAAAAAATATGGAATTGAAATAACAGAATTTACTGTTGCACCTCAAGTTAATCCTACCGATGGTAACCTACCTTATCACGAGTGGTTTGTTGAGTTTGCGTCACCCCCACCCCAACTCAATACATTTGCATTAGAAGTTGATCAAGCCTTACAAGAAAAAAATATTTACTACAAAGACTTGATTTCGGGTGGAATTTTACGCCCATTGGTTTTAAACCAATTGCCCAAAAATGCGTTTATAAATTACATGAAAAGCGAAGGCAAGTTAGGTGGACAAAACAAAGTAGCTAGATTAAGTAACGACAGAAAAATTGCTGATAAATTATCGGCCAATAACGCCAGTTAACCATGATAGAAAAAAAGAAAATTGCCATTTTAGGCAGCACAGGTTCTATTGGAACGCAAGCATTAGAAATTGCGCGCGAGCAAAAAGACCAGCTACAAATTGAGGTATTAACGGCTAACTCTAATGCTGATTTGCTAATTGCACAAGCCAAAGAGTTTAATCCCAACCATGTAGTAATTGCCGATGAAAGCAAATACTTATACGTAAAAGAGGCCCTGGCTAATGATGATATAAAAGTTTTTGCAGGTAGTAAATCTATTGCCGATGTAATGGAAATTACCTCTGCCGATACCGTGCTTACAGCTATGGTTGGTTACAGCGGACTATTGCCAACAATAAAGGCAATTCAAAATAAAAAACGTATTGCTTTAGCTAACAAAGAAACCTTAGTTGTTGCTGGCGAGTTAATAACCCAATTGTGCGAAGAAAATAGGGTTAATTTAATTCCTGTAGACTCCGAACACTCGGCTATTTTCCAGTGTTTAGTTGGCGAAGATTTAAATACCATTGATAAAATTATTTTAACAGCAAGTGGCGGACCATTTAGAGGGAAAAAACGAAGCGATTTAGCTGAAGTTACCAAAGCACAAGCATTAAAACACCCTAATTGGAGTATGGGTGCTAAAATCACCATCGACTCGGCAACCTTAATGAACAAAGGATTAGAAGTAATTGAAGCGAAGTGGTTGTTTGGTGTTAAGGGTAGCCAAATTGAAGCCGTTGTTCATCCTCAAAGCATTATTCACAGCATGGTTGAGTTTAATGATGGAAGTATAAAAGCACAAATGGGTTTGCCTGATATGAAACTGCCCATCCATTATGCATTCTTTTTTCCGGAGCGTGTAACCACCAATTTTAAGCGCCTTAGCTTTAAAGAAATAAATACACTAACATTTGAAGAACCTGACCAAGATACATTCCGTAACTTAGCTTTAGCCTATCATGCTATGGATAAAGGCGGTAATATGGCTTGCATACTTAATGCAGCAAACGAAATTGCCGTTGAAGCCTTTTTACACGATAAAATTAAATTTTTAGAAATAGCTGAACTGAATGAGAAATGTATGCAACAGGTTAGTTTTATTAAACATCCAACCTTAGATGATTACATACAAACTGATGCTGAAACCCGAAAAATCGCAGCTTCTATTTTGTAAAATACATTGCACTAAAAGCACTATTTTCGCGAACAGTTAACGCTACCACAAACTAGCGAAACAACCATAACAATAAACCAAGAACAATAAACAACATTACATGCAAGCATTAATAATGGCAGCCCAGCTTATTACGGGCATTTCTATATTAGTTATTTTACACGAGTTAGGACATTTTTGGGCAGCACGTGCCTTTGGTATTAAAGTAGAAAAATTTTACTTGTTTTTTGATGCCTGGGGTAAGAAACTATTTAGCATAAAAATTGGCGAAACCGAATATGGTATTGGATGGTTACCGCTAGGTGGTTATGTAAAAATTGCAGGTATGATTGACGAAAGCATGGATACCGAACAAATGTCTAAACCAGCCGAACCTTGGGAGTTTAGAAGCAAACCAGCTTGGCAACGTTTGGTTGTTATGGTGGGTGGTGTTGTAATGAACATTGTTACAGGTATCATTATTTTTTCGGCAATTAAATTTAGCTATGGCGAAGAAAATTTAGTAAATAAATCGCTTACACATGGTATAGCACCAAGCGAGTTAGCGCAGAGTTATGGATTTAAAAAAGGCGACCAATTGGTTGCTGTTAACGGCCAAGAAATTGTTCATTTTAACGATGCTTTAAATAGCGAAATTCTTTTAGCAAAATCGGCACCAAGCTATACCGTAAAACGTAATGGAGTAGATACTACCATCGTATTCCCGGCCAATTATTTAGATCAATTGAGTAAATCAACACGTGCAACTTTATTTATGCCACGCATGGAGGTGTTTGTAAAAAAAGTAATGCCAACTACACCGGCACAAGAAGCAGGCTTGCAACCAAACGATCATATTATTATGGTTGATAGTACACCAACAATTTGCTATGATGAGTTTCAACCGGTATTAAAAAGCAAAGCAGGTAAAGCCACTATAATTACGGTAGTAAGAGGTATTGATACCCTTAAGCTAAATGCACAAGTGAGTAAAGATAGCACCATAGGTTTTTATCCGTTCGATATGACCTGGACAGTAGATACGACCAAATACAGCTTGTTGCAAGCTATCCCTGCAGGATTTAATGAAGCGTATCAAACCATTTACAACCAAATTGCAGGTTGGGGTAAAATATTTAATGGCGATATAGCAGTAAACAAAGCTGTACAAGGCCCAATTGGTATTGCCAAATTTTATGGTGCAACTTGGGATTGGTTAAACTTTTGGTTAATGACTGCCTTAATTTCATTAGGGTTAGCCTTTATGAATATTTTGCCAATTCCGGCATTAGATGGAGGTCACGTAGTACTTTTAATTATTGAAATGATTACCGGAAAACCAATTAGCACTAAAGCAATGGAGCGCATTCAAACTGTTGGAATGGTAATTTTACTTTCGTTAATGGTATTTATTTTTGGTAACGATATTATTAGCTTATTCATTAAATAAAATGAAATACGGTAAACTAATTATTGCAGCACTTTTATTAATAAACAGTGCTTGGGCACAAACAGATACTACCCAAAAATCATCGGCAAAAATAGTGGTAGTTCCATACCCAAGTATGATGTATTTTAGTGATGCTGATGCTGATTTAGCTAGATATAGCAGAATAGATGAACCCAAATTACGCAATCAACTACGCTTAAAATTAGAAGCCAATATAACCCATCAATTAATGGCTAAGTTTGATGTAGTAAGCTTAATTTCGGCTACTAGTTTAAACGGAGAGCAAGATTTAAAACACATTTATGCGGCATCACAATACTATTTAGCCGACCGTAAAAATGCAGGTAAGTACAGCAGTAAACTTTTTGGTAAAAAAAGTAAAAAACAAACGCTTTATGTTACCGATTCAACCACGATGAATGCCGACCTTGGCGACCCTAAATTATTTCAAGCCATACAACAAAAATACAGTAACAATTACGTGTTGTACATTACCCAATTTGAAATAAGCACATCAAACAAAAATACTATTGAGTGGATGAAACAAGAGTACAAACGTACTTACATTTTACACTACAATTTATTTGATGTAAATGGCAAATTAATTTTAGCAGAAACGTTAAACTTAGAGGCCGGCAGCGAAAATACACTTACCGAAATAAACGATAAATACTTTACGGAATTAGGCGCAAAACTTCGTGAAATTTTAGCTACGCGCATTAACTAAAAAAGTATGATTAAGCTAGGTGATAAGGTTAGGTTTATTAACGAAAACATGCAAGGTACCGTTACCAGTATTAAAGGAAATACTGCTGGGGTTACCATTGAGGATGATTTTGAAATACCGGTATTGCTTTCGGATATTGTTAAGATAAACGATATTTTAAACAGACCTAAAACAGAAGACGAAAAGCCCATTACTGTTAAGCCTAAATTTGTAAAAGTACACAGCGGGTTTCATGTGGCATTTGATGGTATAAACGAAAACACGGTTGAGCTTAAATTTCATAACAGTGAAACAGATTGGGCCATGCTTGCTGTTTACCACAATAATGTACTATCTCAAAAGTTTTTTGTTGAATTAGAATCAACCCAAATATTAGGAAGATATAAATTAGATGAGTTTAATACTTGGCCAGAATTTACGTTTGTAATTACACCTTTGGCCGATGAGTTTAAGCCTTATCCAAACACCACACGCACCATTAAATTTAGGGCTAAAGAGTTTCATGCTTCCTTTAAGCAATGTTACTTTTTAGGCAAACAAGCTTATACTTTTAGGTTAGATAGCGATGTAAAAGCAGCCCATTTAAACCAATTGGTTAATCACGATTTTTCAGCTAAATCGCCAAATAGCACAAGCAACAAAAGCTTGATAAACTTAAGCGATAAACCTCAAAACCCAGTTGATTTACACATTGAACAATTGGTAGAAAACCCAGCACTTTTATCCGCACAAGAAATGATTGATGAACAGATGAAAGCCGTGGCTAAAACCATTGAAATGGCCCATGTTCATAAATTAAAAACGCTAACCATAATACATGGGGTAGGTAATAATTTTTTAAAGAATAAAATCAAAAACTACCTCAATACACAAAAAGAGGTGGTGGCCAAATATGCAGATGCTGATATGTTAAAATATGGCGGTGGAGCTACCGAAGTTTGGTTTAAATAATCGTTAAGAAAGTAACTTCTGACGAAGTAAAAATTCTAACTGATCATTACTGCGCACAAGCTTATCATTTAAATCAATCTCACTTATTCTTTTTTTGTATTGCAAGTACGAATCTTGAATACATTTATCCAATTCTTCTTCGTTCCAAGGTTTACTTAAATAGTGGTGGATTTTACCCAAATTAACCGCTTCAATTAATGCATTTATATCTGTGTAGCCAGTAAGTAAAATACGCATTGGCAATGGATATTTCTCAATAATTGAATGCAAAAACTCAACCCCAGTCATATTTGGCATACGCTGGTCGGTAACAATAATGGCAATATCAACATGCTCTTCCAAAAGCTTAATAGCATCTGCAGCGCTAATGGCAGTTAGCACATCATATTTTTTTCTAAAAGTTGCCTTAAATGATAGTAGATTATTTTCTTCATCATCTACATAAACAATCTTGATTTTTGCTTCTGGGGTAATCACTGTGCTGAATGTTAATTTAAGTATTGTTAATAACTATTTAGGACTTACTTTAGTAATAATTGTATAATCGAAAGTAGGATATTTTAACAAAAAAACAAACATGCTCCCCCTAAATAAGCGATTTGTTGATGAAGTGTTAAACAATACAAAAAATCTTCATGAACCTGTTATTTTTAAACTTTCGAATAACAGCGACTTAGTCGCGTTAAACGATTTTTTGCGAGCTCATCCTGAGGTTGAAAAAATTGATCACTTTTCGCACCAAGTTGCGGAACTTATCAAAAGCCGTCATCCTCACCTCAAACTTTCAACCGAAGAACTAGAACAAAAAACAATAGCATTTTACCAAGGCGAGTTGGGTGATTTTTGTGGCAATTGGTGCTATTTTTCGTGGAATAAAAAATTAGTTCATATACTGAGCGAAGACGATTTTATTGAAGTAAGAACCAATAGAAATAAACTTAAAATAACTCGCGAAGAACAAACACTATTAAAACAAAAAACAATAGGCGTTATTGGTTTATCGGTGGGACAAGCCATAGCTATTACCGGAGTAATGGAGCGCATTTGTGGCAAAATAAAACTTGCTGATTTTGACACCATAGACTTGAGCAACTTAAACAGACTACGCACTGGTATACAAAACATTAATAAACCTAAGGTAATTATAGCGGCCCAAGAAATTGCAGAAATAGACCCTTACATCAAAGTAG
>CAZJHS010000106.1:7836-9529 GCA_964545895.1 uncultured Chitinophaga sp.
AAGGTAATTATAGCGGCCCAAGAAATTGCAGAAATAGACCCTTACATCAAAGTAGAAATCCACAAGGAGGGAATTACGTCTACTAATATAGACGAATTTATATCAACCCTTGATGTACTGATAGAGGTTTGTGATGATTTTACCACCAAAGTAAATAGTAGATTTAAAGCCCGTGCTTTAAAAATACCTGTAGTAATGGATACTAACGACCGAGGTATGATAGACATTGAGCGTTTTGATTTAGAACCTAACAGACCTTTGTTTCATGGATTAATTGCTGAAGAAAAATTACATAATTTGGAGCAGCTTAATCCAACAGAAAAGTTAGGATTAATTTTGCAATTGGTATCTATACAAAACACCTCCCCTCGCCTACAGCAATCAATGGGCGAAATTGGTAAAACCATAAACACATGGCCCCAATTAGCCTCATCAATTATGCTTGGCGCTGGTGCAACTATTGATATTTGTAGGAAAATACTTTTAAATGAACCAATACCATCAGGCAGATTTTATATAGACTTAGATGAATTAATACATCAATGACAAGTGAACTAAATAAAATCAAACCCATTGTAAGACTCAGAGCTTTTAGAGCAATTGAGGATGCAAAATCATGTGAACTATTTATTGATGGGCACACTAAAGTTCTAACATCTATTGGAATCACTAAACTTACCTCTGCAAGACATGAATGGATGTACAATCCTGCTGTTTTTGTATTAATTGTTGAGTCTTTAGACGGAAAAAATGTTTATGGAGGAGCGCGTATCAATGTATCAGGTGGCACACAGCCATTACCAATTGAAGAAGCAACGGGTATACTTGACGACAAAATTTTTGATTTAGTAAAAAAATTCGCACTGCATGGAACAGGAGAGATTTGTGGTCTTTGGAATTCTCGTGAAATTGCTGGCTATGGAATAGGTAGTATTTTTTTAACACGAGCAGCCGTTGCCATTGCCACTCAAATTGGTCTAACTTCTCTATTTGCCTTATGTGCACCTTATACAGTTAGCATGGCCGAGTTAGTGGGTTATGAAAAAGAAACATCTATAGGAAATAATGGTACCTTCTATTATCCTAAATTAGATTTAATAGCTACTTCTATGATTTTACATAACCTAATTGACTTACCACTTGCTGCCCCCGAAGATAAAGAAGCTATTTTTAGCTTACGTAAAAATCCTAAAGTGGTAAGAACAGAAACTCTAAGACGTAAAGAAATTGAAATTCACTACGACATATTGATGAGTAACTTGGATCAATGGAATCTAAGCGAAATTATTGCGAACTCTCAAACTAACAATTCATTTAAACAAAATCCTAATGCAAATCCAACTCTTTCTCTATAGGTTTATAAGCACTATAGTTTTGCTTGTTGGATCAGTGAACTTATTCGCTATAAACACTGATTTAAACCTTTCTTCATATCAATTAAACTCTGGTATACAAACCATACAAGAAGCCATAAGGTTAAATAGGTTTGAACTCAAACATGAAAATAACCTCATAAATTTGGGCTTATCTGAAGAACCGGTTTGGGCCAAAATAAAATTAAATGATACTTTATTTGATGAAACACAAGTAATACAAATTGCAAATCCAAATATAAACTCCATTACCTTATACTATTACTCTGGACAAGTATTGGACAGTACTGTAATTAGTGAATTAGACCCTATTGAATGGA
>CAZJHS010000107.1:0-9421 GCA_964545895.1 uncultured Chitinophaga sp.
AAATACAAGCAACTTTAGAAGGCAATGATGCCGGATTTCGTAAAGTACCGGGCACCTCGTTAAAAAACGACCAAACCGGAGAAATTGTATATACACCACCGCAAAACCACTTAATTGTGGTTGATTACATGAACAATTTAGAACAGTTTATGAATGTAACTGAACTATGCGATTGGGACCCATTGGTTAAAATGGCTGTTATTCATCATCAGTTCGAAAGTATTCATCCTTTTTACGATGGCAATGGTAGAACAGGTAGGATTATTAATATTCTGTATTTGGTAAAAGAAGGTTTGCTAAACTTACCTATTTTATATTTAAGCCGTTACATCAATCAGAATAAAGCAGACTATTACAACCTGCTGCAAAAAGTAAGAACCGATAATGTTTGGGAAGAATGGACATTATTTATGCTTGAGGGAATTGAGCAAACCTCTTTACAAACCATCAAAATTATTGAAGGTATAAAAAATCTGATGCTTAAGCATAAGAAAAAGATAAGAGAAAACACCAAGTTTTACAGCCAAGATTTGATTAACAATTTATTTAAGCACCCCTATACAAAAATTGACTTTATAATAACTGATTTGGAAGTAAGCCGCATAACAGCTACAAAATATTTAGATGAGCTTGACCAAATTGGAATTTTAAAAAAAGTAAAACTTGGAAGGGATAATTATTACATCAATACTGATTTATACAATCTCTTATCGAATGTTAACCACGATAAACATGTATAGAAAAGTGCTATTTTGTATATATGTTTTAAAAACATGTATAGTATAATTTAATTAAGTAGAGAATCTACAAATTTATATTTTGAGAACTATATCCTAAAATAAGGCATCATGTATAGAAATTTGGCAAAAACTAAGCATAAACAAAGGGATGTGTATAGAAAAACGCATTTTTCTATACATAACGTAACTAAGATTAAAAGTAATGGAAACACCAAGTTTTAAAGAAGACCATATAAGCCAAATTCCGGCATTGCAAATGTTGGTTAATTTAGGTTATACCTATTTAAGTCCGGCAGAAGCAGAAAAGTTTAGAGGGGGGAAAACCACTAATGTATTGCTTGAAGATGTATTGCGCAAGCAATTAAAAGAGATTAATAGCATAAGAGTTAGTGCAAATAAAACTGGCCTGTTTACTGACGAAAATATTGAACGGGGTATTTTGGCTTTAAAAAACCTGCCCATGCACGAAGGTTATATTGTAGCGAGCGAAAAGGCATACAACCTAATTACCTTAGGGCAAGCTTTAGAGCAACATGTAGATGGAGATAAAAAGAGTTTTACACTACAATACATTGACTGGAAAAATCTGAGCAATAATATTTTTCATGTAACGGAAGAGTATAGCGTTATGCGAAGCACCAGTAAAGAGCATTACCGACCTGATTTGATATTATTTGTAAATGGCATTCCGCTTTGTGTTATTGAGTGCAAACGCCCTGATATGAAAGACCCTTTAAAACAAGCCATCAGCCAGCATTTGCGTAACCAACAAGAGGATGGAATTAGGAATTTGTATGTTTACTCGCAATTAACCTTAAGCATTGCAACCCAAGAGGCCGCTTATGGCACCAATGCTACTCCAGAAAAATTTTGGGCCAAATGGCAAGAAAAATTTAATAGCAATGAAGAGGAGCAGAACTATAACAACACCTTACATCAACTTAAAAATAAAAAACTTTCATCTGCAATAAAAGACCAACTATTTGCCGACCGTTTTAAATACGTTAGGCAATACTTTGATGCATTAGAGCAAGAAAATATTTTGCCTACAGAGCAGGACAATTACTTGTTTGGATTATGTCGTCCTGAGCGACTAATGGATATAGTTTTTAATTACATTTTGTTTGATAATGGAGAAAAGAAAGTTGCACGTTATCAGCAATTTTTTGCCATTAAAAAAACCATGCAGCGGATTAAAAATATTGATTACAACAGAAGAAATGGGGGTGTAATTTGGCATACACAAGGAAGCGGAAAATCATTAACGATGGTAATGCTGGCACAAGCAATTGCTATGGATCCAAGCATACGCAACCCTAAAATAATATTAGTAACCGACCGAACCGATTTAGACAGACAAATATCTGAAACATTTAGAAAGTGTGGCAGATTTGTAGAAAATGCAAACACAGGCCAACGTTTAGTGGAGTTGCTTGAAAGTAAAAGTGATTCCGTGGTAACTACCATCATAAATAAATTTATGGCGGCAGTAAAAAAAATTAGTAAGCCGTTAGATAGTCCTGATATTTTTGTGCTGGTTGATGAGGGTCATAGAACGCAACATGGCATATTTAATATAGACATGCAAAAAACATTACCTAATGCATGCTTTATTGCCATGACCGGAACACCGCTGTTTAAAAAAGATAAAAGTACTGCTGCAAAATTTGGAGGAGTAATTGATGCATACACGGTAGACCAAGCGGTTATAGATAAAGCCGTTGTGCCATTACTTTACGAAGGAAGATTGGCATTGCAAGATGTGAATGCTAGCCCAATTGATACCTTTTTTAACATGGTATCAGAACCACTTACCGATTATCAGAAAGCTGATATTAAAAAGAAGTTTGCACGCAACGACCATTTAAATTCTGCCGAACAAAAAATGCGGATGATAGCCTGGAACATCAGTTATCATTTTAGAGAAAACTGGCAAGGCACTCCATTTAAAGCCCAATTAGTTTGCGATAAAAAAGTAAATGCCATAAAATACAAAGAGTATTTAGATGAAATAGGCATTGTAAGTAGTGCGGTACTCATCTCATCAATTGATGAACGTGAAGGAGAAGATAGTGCCTATGAAAAATCGACAGAAAAAGAAAAGCAATTTTGGAAACGAATGATGGATGAACATGGGAATTCGAAAACCTATGAAAAAAACATCATCAACCGTTTTAAAAATCAAAAAGATCCTGAAATAATAATTGTAGTTGATAAACTTTTAACCGGTTTTGACGAGCCTAAAAATACTGTGCTTTACCTAACCAGAAATTTACAAGGTCACAAGCTTTTACAAGCGATAGCAAGGGTAAATCGTATTTATCCAGATAAAGAGTTTGGCTACATTATAGACTATTATGGCGTAATAGAAAACCTAGACAATGCACTACAATTGTACTCATCGTTTGAAGAATTTGACGAAGAAGATCTTGCAGGTACATTAACAAACATATCTGATGAAATAAAGAAATTACCGCAAAAACACTCAGAGCTTTGGGATATTTTTAAAACTATATTAAACAAACGAGATGCAGAAGCTTATCAGCAATTACTAAAAGATGAGGCTATTCGTGTTTTATTTTACGATAAACTAGCTGCATTTGCCAAAGCATTAAAACTTGCGCTTTCATCTATTGATTTTCATAATTTGGTTGAAGAAAAAAACATTAACAGATACAAAGAAGATTTAACTATGTTTTTAAAACTTAGGCTAGCTGTTATTGAACGATACAGCGATGAAATTGACTATAAACAATACGAGGGGCAAATTCAGAAATTAATTGACACACACATTACCACAGAGAAAATAGAAACCATAACCGAATTGGTAAATATTTTCGATAAGGATAAGTTTCAGCAAGAGGTAGAAAACACAACAGGTAAAGCAGCCAAAGCAGATAAAATTGCAAGTAGAACATCTAAACATATAACTGAGAAAATGGATGAAGACCCTGCATTTTATAAAAAGTTTTCGCAAATGCTAAAAGAAACAATTGCTGATTATGAAGCCAAACGAATAGGTGAAGCTCAGTATTTAACTAGAGTACAAGATATCATGAACCATGTTTTATCGCATACAGATAATGATATACCCGAACAATTAAGAGATAAAGATGTAGCCAAGGCATTTTATGGATTAACTATTGAAGCATTATCAGAAAAAATACCTGATAACCAAATACGTAAAGCTATATCAACCCAGGCAGCATTAGATATTGACAATGTTATTAAACAATCAATATTAGATAATGATAAGCCTATTATAGATTGGCAATTTAAAACCAACATAACAGGAAAATTATTGATTGATATTGGCGACTATTTGATTGATGAAGTAAGAGATAAATACAACATTAATCTCTCTTTCCAAGAGATGGATAAGATTGCCGAAGATTGTATTGACGTTGCTAAAATACGCTACAAATGATGATTGAGTCCATACAATTTGGCAGTAAAATTATCAATTTCCATTTGGAGTATTCAAACAGGAAATCACTAGGTATTACAGTTACACCGGAAATGTTGGTTTTAGTAAAGGCTCCTACGGAAACATCTATTGAAAAGATAAAAGATAAGATAAGAAAAAAAGCACCTTGGATTATCAAGCAACAAAGTTTCTTCCTTTCATTCCAACCCAAAACAACTAAACGGAAGTACGTTAGTGGAGAAACACATTTGTACTTGGGCAGACAATACCGCTTACAAATTGACATTGGTGAGGAAGAAAGTGTAAAACTTAAAGGTAAATTTATTGTGGTTACGGCAACTTCCAAAATAAGAGCAAAAGCGCTGTTAATTGCATGGTATACAAAACATGCTCGGACTAAATTTCATTTAATTGCTGCACCATTGATAGATAAGTTCAAAAAACACAAAGTTGAGCCAAGTTCTATTGTATTACGTGATATGCCAACACGTTGGGGTAGCTGCACTCCAAAAGGAAAAATCATTTTAAATCCTGAATTGATTAAAGCACCAAAAGGATGTATTGAATATGTAATCATACACGAACTCTGTCACTTAATCTATCACGACCATACACAGAAATTCATAGATTTACAGACAAAGGAAATGAGAGATTGGGAAAAGTGGAAAATGAAACTAGAAAAGCTTTTGGCATAATTTCATGCACGTCATCCGGCTTAACGTTCCGAAGTTTCGGAAGTAGCTAGCCATCGTATGGCGCGGAAAGCGTCCCGAAGCCTTGTTCGGGACAAGTTTCCCGCGCTGCATTACAAGTTAAATGTGGGTGAGTTTGCTTTAGGGGAAGCCCAAAAACCCAACCTATGATTTAAACCACATTGAACCCACAACAAAATTTGCTGAATAGCTGTAAATAGTGCAAATTGCAGGCGCATTTTTACAACACACAGATGAAATACAAAAGAGTTCTTCTTAAGTTAAGTGGCGAGTCGTTAATGGGTTCGCAACAGTATGGTATTGACCCAAAAATTTTGGAACAGTACGCTGCCGATATTAAACAAGTAATTGATCAGGGCGTGCAAGTGGCCATTGTTATTGGCGGAGGAAATATTTTTAGAGGAGTACAAGGTGTTTCGGGTGGTATTGTTGACAGAGCCCAAGGCGATTACATGGGTATGTTGGCTACGGTTATTAATGCCATGGCTTTACAAGGTGCTTTAGAAAAAGCGGGTATTAAAACACGTTTGCAAAGTGCCATTAAAATGGAACAAATTTGCGAGCCTTTTATTCGCAGACGTGCCATGCGCCATTTGGAAAAAGGCCGTGTGGTAATTTTTGGAGCTGGTACTGGTAACCCTTATTTTACTACTGATAGTGCTGCCAGCTTACGTGCTGTTGAAATTGAAGCTAACTTGGTATTAAAAGGTACCCGTGTGGATGGCATTTATACAGCCGACCCTGAAAAAGATGCTAACGCAACCCGCTACGAGCAAGTAAGCTACAGCGAGGTATACGAAAAAGGCTTAAACGTAATGGACTTAACGGCTATTACTTTATGCCAAGAAAATAAATTACCTATTGTGGTGTTTGATATGAACAAAGAGGGTAACTTCTTAAAAGTTTGTGCAGGCGAAGGTGTAGGTACATTAGTAAGCTAATTTAAATTATTTAATTTTTTTTGATATGAGCGATCCACGTTTAAAACAAGTACTTGACCAATTAAAAGAGGCTATGGACAAAGCTATTGACCATGCCGGAAGTGAGTTTAGTAAAATACGTGCTGGTAAAGCACACCCAAGCATGCTTGATGCTGTAAAGGTTGATTACTACGGTAGTTTGGTGCCTTTAAGCCAAGTAGCTAACGTAAATACACCTGATGCTAAAACTTTAGCTATACAGCCTTGGGAAAAAAGCATGTTACAGGCTATTGAAAAAGGTATTATTATTTCAAACTTAGGTTTTAACCCAAGTAATGATGGTACCATGATTCGTTGTATTTTACCGCCATTAACCGAAGAGCGCAGAAAAGAAATTGTGAAAAAGGTAAAAGGCGAAGCTGAAAATGCAAAAATTACTGGCCGTAACTTGCGTAAAGATGCTAACGAAAATATTAAGCGTTTGCAAAAAGACGGTTTACCTGAAGATGAGGCTAAAGTAGGCGAAACGCAAGTACAAAAAACTACTGATGCTTACATTAAAAAAATTGACGAGTTAACTGCTGCTAAAGAAGCAGAGGTAATGCACGTATAATTTTTTACGCCCTAATATTTTTACTACAACGTTTACTTAAAAAATGACTCACATCTAGTGATAGATTTAGTTCGCATAAAACGCATTTTTATAACACTGGTTAAAATAACCGGTGTTTTTTTGTTATTGGCCCTTATTGCTTTTTTTAGTTTGCGCAACATGCTTTTGCAAAAGGCCATTGCTAAAATTAGTACTAAACTTAAAACAGATTATGCTGCTACTTTTACCGTGCAGCAAGCGGCTTTTACGGGTATTAGCAGTGTGCAACTAACAGGAGTTAGCTTGGTACCTGCCAACCACGATAGTATTTTACGGGTAGCTAATATTGAAACCAGTATTAAACTTGGCTATGCCTTATTTTTAGATTTTAGGTTGGGTAACTTAACCGTTAATGATGGTTTTGTAAACCTAGTAAGCGATGAACGTGGGCGTAACTTTGATGCTTTTTTACACAGTAAAGATAGCGCTGCACCTAAAACTACCGATAACAAACCTGCTACGCGCAACTTGGCTAAAACGGCTTACAAGCTTATTAGCAAAGTGCTTAATTTTATTCCGGGCGATGTTAGCATAAACCAAGTGGCGTTAAATATTATTGACCACAAACAGCACGTAGCTTTTAGCATGCAACAATTGGTGTTGGATGATGAGCAACTGGAATCGGTAATTAACGTAAGTAGTTTTAAAGATACTTTGGTAACCGAAAACTTTAAACAAAGCTGGCACATAAAAGGTACTGCCAACCCACAGAAAAAAAAGGTTGATGTACAGTTTTACAACAAAGATACAGGCCATGTACAACTGCCCTACTTGCAAGATAAGTTTAACTTAATTGCAGGCTTTGATAGCATTAGACTTAAGCTTGATGAAGTAGAATTGGATAATGATGAGCTAAACATTAAAGGTTTAGCTAGTACTACCAATTTTATGGTTAATCACCCAAAAATATCGAGCAAAGATGTGGTAATTGAAAAGGCAGAGTTTAATTATGTGTTTGTGGTGGGCAATAATTTTGTTTCGTTAGATAGTGCATCAACAGTTAGTTTTAATAAGGTTAATTTTCATCCGTTTATTAAATACCAACGTGGGCCAGATACCACGTATCAGTTTAATGTAATCATCGAAAAAACATCGGCACAAGATTTTATTAGCTCGCTGCCCGAGGGTTTGTTTACCCATTTTAAAGGCATGGAAGCCGAAGGTACTTTTAGTTACCGCCTTGATTTTTTATACAACGAAAACAAACCGCGTGATTTAATTTTTGATAGCCGATTAGAAAAAGAAGGCCTGCGCATTACCAAATATGGCGAAGCTAATTTGAGTAAATTAAATGGCGATTTTATGTACCAAGCTATGGAAAATGGTCGTGTGCAACGCAATATTGATGTTAGCTATGCTAATCCCAATTTTGTGCCTTTAGATCAAATATCGCCTTTGCTAAAAAAGTCGGTTTTAACTACCGAAGATCCTTCGTTTTTTTACCACCGCGGTTTTATTGATGAAGCTTTCCGCCAATCAATTATTAAAAATATACGCAAGCGTAAATTTGCCCGTGGTGCAAGTACCATTAGCATGCAGTTGGTTAAAAATGTATTCTTAACCCGCGAAAAAACTTTATCGCGCAAGTTGGAAGAAATTTTATTGGTTTACATTTTAGAGAACAACCGCTTAAGCAGCAAAGAGCGCATGTTTGAGGTGTATTTAAATATTATTGAATGGGGCCCAAATGTATATGGAGTTGGCGAAGCTGCTCGTTTTTACTTTGGCAAATCTCCTGCAGAGTTAACCTTAAGCGAATCGATGTATTTGGCCATTATTATTCCTAGCCCTAAAAAGTTTATGTGGCGTTTTGGTAAAGATGGTGAATTAAAAGACCATGTGGGCCGACACTTCCACTCGCTTGCAGGTTTAATGATACGCAGAAATGTGTTGATGCAGGAAGATACCATGGGACTTACGCATCACATAAAAATTACTGGCCCAGCAAAAGGCTTCATAAAAATTACTGCTGATACCTTGGTTAACGACAGTATTATGTTGGATGAAAACGGATTAATACTTCCACCAGAAGACGAAGAATAGTTATGGTTGAAAAAACATTAAACCCTAAAATATACCACGCCCTTTTGGGTGTGCTTATTGTTGCTTTTGTTTTGCTAAAATTAGAAGCACTTACACTGCCATTTTTTTGGGACGAAGCATGGGTGTACTTACCTGCCATTCGTACCATGGCCGAGCAAGGGCCAAGTATTATGCCGGGTAGCATTGATGCCGATTTATACACAGGCCATCCGTTATTGTTTTACTTTATGTCTTCAACCTGGATAAAACTTTGGGGTTATAGCCTGCCTATTGCACATAGTTTTCCGATGCTTATTTCCATTGGTTTAATAGTAAGCGTGTATGTAATTACTTACCATTTTGCTAAAAGCTATTTTACAGCTTTAATAGCGGCAGTTTTAGTTATTATTCAACCTATATTTTTAGCTCAAAGTTCGTACTTACTTATTGAGGTGTGGCTGGGTTTACTTTTTGTATGGGCATTTTACTTTTACTTTACTCGCAAATGGATAGCGTTTTGCATATCCATTATTTTAGCTTTGTGGAGTAAAGAAAGTGCGTTTACCCTTATTCCGGCATTTGGTTTGTTAGCCTTATACGAGTTAGCCACTAAACAATTACCTGCTAAAAAGTTTGCACAAATAGCGCTTATGTTGGTGGGTTGTTTTGTGCTTGGTTTCAGCTTTTTTATTATTCAAAAATTTAAATTGGGTTGGCTGTTTTTTCCTAGGCACGCCAATTGGATTAATTTAGATGAAGCTTGGTATAAATTTAAAGGCACACTGCTTACATTATTTGTTAGCCAAGGCCGAACCTATTTTTATGCTGCAGCTCTCATTGTTTTAGGCATTGCTCGGTTTGTGTTTAAAACAAAACTTGCCAAGCAACAATATAATTTTGTGTTGGCTGCTGTTATTTTTTCGTTTGGGTTTATCACATTTGCTTCC
>CAZJHS010000108.1:0-6000 GCA_964545895.1 uncultured Chitinophaga sp.
ATTAGCATCGTAAAAGCATTTACCAGCGAGGCTAGCGAAATTACCCGTTATGTAAAAAGTATTTATGCCGTGGTTGATACAGCCATTGCCAACGCACGTTATCGTGGGGCATTTATATCGTTTATGATTTTTAGTGTGTTTGGTGCCATTGCATTTGTAATGTGGTATGGTGCCAATATGATACAAACAGGCGAGTTAACCATTGGTGCACTTACCATGTTTGTTATATTTAGCATGTTTGTAGGTGGCACATTTGCTGGCTTTGCCGATATGTTTAGTCAGCTACAAAAAACATTAGGAGCTACGCAAAGCGTACGTGAAATTTTGCGTGGCGAAGGAGAAGACGTGGCCTTGGTTGATGAAGCCATAGATGCAAAATATCACATACAAGGTAGTGTTAGGTTTGATCAAGTTGCGTTTAGTTACCCAAGCAGAAGCGATGTAACTGTTTTAAAAGAAATATCATTACAAGCCAATGTGGGCGAACAAATAGCTTTAGTTGGCCCAAGTGGTGCGGGTAAAAGTACCTTGGCTAGTTTGTTGTTAAAGTTTTACCAACCAACCTCAGGTAGTATTTGGTTTGATGATAAAAATGCGAGCGAATTTCCGTTAACCCAACTGCGCAAGCAAATGGCATTTGTGCCACAAGATGTAATTTTATTTGGCGGTACCATTGCCGAAAATATTGCCTACGGAAAACCAGGTGCATCGGTTGAAGAAATTAAAGATGCGGCCCAAAAAGCCAATGCACACGAGTTTATTACTAAGTTTCCTGAAGGGTACGAAACCATAGTAGGCGAGCGAGGCATAAAATTAAGCGGAGGCCAACGTCAGCGTATAGCCATTGCACGTGCTATCTTAAAAAATCCAGCAATTTTAATTTTAGATGAAGCCACTTCATCATTAGATAGCGAAAGCGAACAATTGGTACAAGAGGCCTTAGATAACTTAATGAAAAACCGCACCAGTTTTGTAATTGCACACAGGTTAAGCACCATACGCAATGCACACAAAATTGTAGTTATTGATAAAGGCACCGTAACCGAGCAAGGCACACACGAACAATTAATGGCCCAAGGTGGCTTGTACCGCAAACTCAACGAAATGCAATTTGAGTTTGGTAGCGTGGTGGGTTAAGGTAAGTTGCTTATTCGTTTTCCAGACATGGTAATATCTGTAGGGTAGCCCTTAGGTCCATAACGAACAAATAAGTAAAAACCATTTTCATTTAAGTAAAATCGACTAGGGTATCTTGTATCTGTAGGGTCTACTGTATAGCCTAACACACTATAGTATTTTTGGTCTTTTACTTTCGTTATCGAGAATACCGTATCTAATTCAAAATAAATGTATGGTCCATGTCCGTTTGATAAAGAGCTGTAAGTGCCTTTGTACTTTCCAACAAGCGGGTCGGTCATTAACTCCACATCTTTTTTGCAACCATAAAATGTTGTGGTAACAAAAGTTAAAATAATGAAAAGTAGTTTTGGGTATTTCATACAACTAAGATAATTATTTTGTTCTTTACATCAACAACTTATGTTGCGAGGCCGCTAATAAATCTAAGTAAAAAATAGTAAAGGTATTTTGCGCATACAAGCCATGCATGCCCAGTTGTGCATGTAACTCGTGGGCGTGGTTGCGTATTTGTTTTACTGCCATTTTATACGCTTGTTGTATCTGTAAATCTTCTTCGGTAGTTAATGGGGTAGTGCGGTTTTGTATATCCATTACCCATTGGTTTGATTGAGCAATGGTTTGTTGCAGCAACTCTTTCCCTTGTTGTATACACTGGCTTAACGCAGTGTTGGGTATTTGCTTTTGGTTATTTACTTGTTCGGCCTCGTGCAATAAACGTTCGGAAATACCTAGCGTTACACTGCTAAAAAATGCTTGTGCGTAAATTAAAAATGGCAAGTTAAACACTGCATAATCAGTAAACGATTTTCGCTCAAATACATTAAATAAATTTTGATTGGGCACAAACACATCATTTAAAACAATAGTATTGGTGCTGGTTTGCGTAAGGCCAATGGTTTGCCAATCGTTTAAAATGGTTACCTCTTTTTTAGGTAAAATAGCTGCACATATTGTTCCATCAGCACGCATTACAGTTACCGTAAATAAGGTTGCGTAAGCGCTGCCACTGCAATACTTCCAACTTCCGTTTATGCGCACCCCACCATCCACATCAACACAAGTTCCGTTTACGGTTCCGCTTCCTGCAATTACCGCATCAGCAGGTTTAAATAATTGGGTTGATTGTTCTTGGCTAAAATTGGTGGCAAAGTACATGCCTCCGTTGCCAATTTGTATCAACCAACCCAAACTTCCGTTTAAGTATGCGGCTTCTCTAATTAAGGCTAATGTATCTATCATGCCTAAACCTAAACCACCCAATGCTTGCGGTAAAAACAACTTAAATAAACCGTGCTCAAAAATGGTGTTAATTACCTCAGGTGTTATTTCGTTTTTATAGCTGCCATCAACATGTGTAAAATGCGCCTTTAATAGTTGGGTAAGTTTTGGATACATGGCCTCAAATTAAATGAAAAAACCATGCACTTAGTACATGGTTTTTACTTTATAGCAATAAACAAATATTATTTATACATGGCATTACGCTGCTCTTTAATGGCAGGGTCGGTAATGTACTCATCAAATGTCATGCGTTTATCTAAAATGCCTTTAGGCGTAATTTCAATAATGCGGTTAGCAATAGTTTGGCTAAACTCATGATCATGCGTGGTAAACATAGCAATGTGGTTCCAATCTTTTAATGCATTGTTAAATGCCGTAATCGATTCCAAATCCAAGTGGTTAGTAGGCTCATCAAGCAACAAGCAATTGGCATTGGTTAGCATCATGCGGCTGGTCATACAACGTACTTTTTCGCCACCACTTAATACATTACATTTTTTAAATACCTCTTCGCCACTAAACAACATTTTACCCAAAAAGCCACGTATGTAAGTTTCGTCTTTTTCTTTACTAAACTGGCGTAACCAATCTACTAAATTATCATCGGTGCTAAAGTAATGGCTGTTTTCGTTAGGTAAGTAAGATGTGGTAATGGTTTGCCCCCAAGCTACACTGCCCGAATCGGCCTTTAGCTCATCCATTAATATTTGGTAAAGTGCAGTAGCAGCCATTGGGTTTCTGCTTAGTAAAGCCACCTTATCGCCTTTAACTAAAGTAAAAGTAATGTCGTTAAACAATAATGTACCATCGGCAGCTTTTTTGCTTAAATGTTCAACATTTAAAATTTGGTCGCCACAATCACGGTCGGCTTTAAAAATAATGGCTGGGTATTTACGGGTTGATGGTTTAATCTCATCAACATTTAATTTTTCTAGTAATTTTTTACGGCTGGTAGCTTGCTTACTTTTTGATGCATTTGCACTAAAACGCTCAATAAACTCTTGCAACTCTTTACGTTTATCTTCAACCTTTTTGTTTTGATCAGAGCGTTGGCGCAAGGCTAACTGGCTGCTCTCGTACCAAAACGAGTAGTTACCAGAGTATAAATTAATTTTACCAAAATCAATATCGGCAACGTGCGTACACACTGCATCTAAAAAGTGCCTATCGTGACTAACCACAATAACCGTGTTTTGAAAATCGGCTAAAAAGTTTTCTAACCAACTAATGGTTTCCACGTCCAAATCGTTGGTAGGCTCATCTAATAATAAAATATCGGGGTTGCCAAATAACGCTTGAGCCAACAATACACGTACTTTTTCTTTACCGCTTAGCTCGCTCATTAGCATGGTGTGTAACTCTTCTTTTACACCCAAACTGCTTAGCAATTCTGCCGCATCACTCTCGGCATTCCAGCCCTCCATATCGGCAAAAATACCTTCTAAAACGCCTGCGCGTTCGCCATCAGCATCAGTGAAATCCGCTTTAGCATATAGGGCATCTTTTTCTTGCATTACTTCCCAAAGCTTTTTGTTACCCATCATTACAGTGTGTAATACTAGGTAATTATCAAATGCAAAGTGATTTTGTGATAACACACTCATGCGCTCGCCCGGGGTCATCGAAACATTACCTGTGGTAGGTTCAATTTCGCCCGACATAATTTTTAATAAAGTAGATTTTCCGGCACCATTGGCACCAATTACACCATAGCAATTGCCTGGAGCAAATTTTATATTTACTTCATCAAACAATACGCGCTTTCCGTAACGCAAACTTAAATTAGATACTGATAACATGTAGCCTTACAATTTTTTTGAGGCCGCGAAAGTACTAAAAAGATTTGGTATTGGAGGAATAGAAGTTGGAAGACCGAAGGTGCAGACCGGAGCGTCTGTATTAGCCGTTGGATTGGTTTATGGTTTTATGTGTTGTGGTTTTGTGTGGTGTTACTCCACGCGATGGAATTGGGTAGGAGCGGGGGGGATAGGTTACTTAAAATTTGGAGCACAACCTAAAATTTTATTGTAAGGTTGTATGTAGTCCCAAAAAGCCTTTCCTGCACTGTTCAAGTAGTACATGGAATAGTTCAATTTAGTGTTTAAACCAACTTGATAAATATATTCAGTACAATTGTATGAGTATTCTTTCTTGAAACAAACTATCGCAAAATAAAGAGTTTTGTAATCAACAGTAAATTGATAAAATGTCACCTTTGAAATAGCATCACTGTTGTAACTGGTGTATGTTGTCCCGTAACCTCCTTCTTTTTTAACATACTCTATTGTTTCCTCGCACGTTTGTGCTTTTAGGATTGTTGTGGACAATGTAAAAAGGAAAATTTAACTCCAAATCTTCATATTAAAAATTGTTTTTTTATTGTTATTTAATTAGAATCGTTTTATGACTTAAGTTGCTCGTACCTGTAGTTCTTTAATTGTTGAGTTACCAAGTGTCAAGTAATTTAAGATTGCCTCCTAGTTTTTTTTCATGATATTAACTTTATATTGAGCTTTGGAATTTTGTGTTGGTCTGTTATTTAAGTCTTACTAAGTGGTATTTCATTAGGTCATTGTACTTTTTCCAAAACTTTCTACTTTGCCTTTTAATAAAATTGGCACCATTTATAGATTTCATGGTGTCATTAGCTTTGTATACGTAGCTAAGGTAGTTGCCCCAATAATATTCATTTGTTTTTTTATAAACAGTTTTATCTGTCTTTGATGGTCTATAGATTAGTTTCCTTTTTGCTCCTCTATGCGTAAATCGCTTATAAAGTCTTGATTTAAATAAACTCTTATCCGGGTTTTTGCTGTATATCGCCAATGAAGTCGATTTTTTGAATGAGCTCTTCATCGACCTGTAAAACTTTGAAAAACCAGTTGTTTTAATCAATACTCTCTGTCCATCAAATGAGAAACCTAGATACTCTAGAGTCTTATTATGATTTATGACTTTAGTTTTTTCACCTATTTCAAAACCAATATATTTTCCGTTCGCCTCCTCAAACCGATATACTTTAGTCTTGTTTGGTTCAATTTTTAACTTAACAATTGTTTCAATTTTATCTCTGATTAGTTTAATAATGTCATCTTCATATTGTTGTTCGCATATGATTATTAAATCATCACTGTATCTTTGATAAAATCCACCAATCAAAGAAACCGTATCAAATATTTCTTCATCAAATTCCAACATATATATATTTGCCAATGTTGCACTGATGGGGCTTCCTTGAGGTATTCCAACTAAATTATTTTTTGAAATAACAAGGTTCAAATTCTTTGTTATGAACTCTTTCTTGCTACAATAATGACTTGCTCCCTTTTCTTTGAAGAATTTACTACTCTTTATCTCCTTCCTTACATATTCAGTTTTCTTTGAAGAATTAGGTATTCCTTTTTTTACCATCATCGTATTGCCATAACTCTCAAACAACTGTTCGCTATCAATGTATTTTATATTTGTAAGTGCCTTAAATACATTGTAGTGATCTTTAGGTAGCGTTGTTAAATTTAAAACAGTTTTCCATTGCTTTTTTAAAATGGGATGATTCAAGTTGTCAAAAAAAGATGTAAC